>DIHT01000066.1:43790-75570 GCA_002420305.1 Akkermansiaceae bacterium UBA5689
AACCCCCGAGCCCGAGCCAACCCCTGAGCCCGAGCCAACCCCTGAGCCCGAGCCAACCCCTGAGCCCGAGCCAACCCCTGAGCCCGAGCCACAGGATTCTTCATTCAAACAGGAAGAGGTAGAAGAGGCGTTGAAAGTGGCCGTAGAGGTTGGAGAGGCTCTCGAATTGGGTGACGATGGACTTTACTATGAGAAAGGTCAGGAGGGTGCGTTTGAGGGATGGGTCAAAAAAGTGAGCTCAGATGGCAAGTTAAGCGCCTTGGAAAGGATGGAGAATGGAAGGAAAAACGGGAGGGCATTGGTCTGGCATCGGAACGGACAGCGGTCCATGCAGGGGGTCTACAGGGATAATAACTACGAAGGAACTTGGAAGGGGTGGCATGAGAATGGGGAGCTTGTCGGTGAGAGAAATTATGCAAACGGAGTCCTTCATGGGAACTTCACCCAATCATGGCCCAGCGGGCAAACGATGATGGAAGGAAACTACGTTGATGGAAATCAGGATGGCGACTGGGAGACGTATTACGAAAATGGACAGCGTCAGAGTGAGGTCCGATATGAAGGCGGGAAAATTCTCGGCGCGAGTTATTGGAGTAGCAATGGGGAAACCGTGGCGTCTCGTCCGGATGGAAGTCCATCTGGTCCACTCCGATAGGTAGCCTCTCTGGCCCGCATCAATGGCGGTTCCAGAGTGGAGAGTTACGGGCGCAAAGTGGAAAGGCGGAAGGGCATCTCAAATTCCTTCCGAGCTCTCTAATGTATTCGTAGATCCCTAATTTTTTCCAATGAAGCTGAATCGGAATTTCCTGCTAATTACGGGACTCGCGGTTCTTCTGATCACGTGCCTCATAATCTGGCGCCCCGGGCCGGGGAATGTTGCGATAAACGACGAGTCTGATCTCGGGAAGGGAGCGACTCTCTCCAGTTCAAGGAATCTTGAGAGTGTATCGTCTATTGCTAGGCTGAACGATTGGAAGGAGCTCGATGATCCCGTTCAAGACGGCTGGGAGTCCGAGGCGCTGCATGACCTTCTCAAGAAAAAGCTGGCGGTGATATCCGGTCAGGTCACCAGTGATGTTTTTGATCAGGACCTGCTCAGTGAAGTTGTAGGACAGAATGTTGAGGGCTCCGTTCTAGTTCCAGTAATTTCAGAGGACACCTGGAGTGGCGGAGGCGTTGTTGTCAGGCGTAGAGAAGTCCCGGAGGAAGTGTCCTACTCGGACAGGGCTGGGTTCACTTCAGCGCTGCAGATGATTCCAAATGCCCTAGGAGGAGAGGCCAAGTCCCGTCGATGCAGCTTCAAGGTTGTGGAGTTGAAGGTGGAACAGGAGCTGGTGCGCGCCAGAGTTTTGATTGAGTGTGCGAGAATAGATCAAAGTGGAGTGTTAGAGCAGCATGGCGACTGGTTGACGACATGGAAGAGAAGTGGGTCCGGAAAGGAGTTCATGCTCTCCGGCGTCTTGCTGCAGCGATTCGAGCAGAGCGAGGGGGAACGCAGGCTCTTCGCTGATTGTACGGAGTCAATTCTCAAGGGTAATGAGTCCTACCGCCGCCAGCTGCAGTTGGGATACCCCTATTGGCTCCAGAGAATACAGGACACCCGGCAAATGACATTACTTGGTACTCCGGGAACTGCCCTCGGTGACGTTAATGGCGATGGTCTGGAGGATCTCTATCTTTGCCAGCCGGGTGGTCTTCCCAATCGTCTTTTTGTCCAGCAGCCCAATGGCAGTCTAAAGGACTTCACGGAGGAGTCCGGGACAGGTTGGGTTGAATCCTGTCGTAGTGCGCTTTTTGTAGATCTCGATAATGACGGTGATCAGGATCTGGTGATTGCTTCCTACGCCCGAATGGTTGTCTCGCGCAATGACGGTAAAGGGCGCTTCTCGGTAGCGGGAATCATGGAGCTCGGCATAGGGGCGATGGGTGTTTCAGCGGCAGATTACGACGGTGATGGAGATCTGGATCTTTATGTCTGTCATTACAGCAAGGGAGACTTGGACCTTGAGGCCGGAGCTACGGTCATAGGATCGGGAGGGCAGTTCGTTTACCATGACGCCAACAATGCCGGCCGTAATTATCTGTATCGGAATGAAATCCAGTCTGAATCCTGGGACTTTCAGGATGTGACAGAAGAAGTCGGCTTGGATGTGAATAATCGGAGATTCAGTCTCGCTGCGGGATGGGAGGACTATGACAACGACGGAGATCAGGATCTCTACGTGGCGAATGATTTTGGCCGTAATAATTTATACCGCAATGATAACGGAAGGTTTGTCGATGTTGCGCCCGAGGTTCAGGGGGAGGATCGGGCCTCCGGAATGTCTGTTTCGTGGGGTGATGTCGACAGGGACGGGGTGATGGATCTTTATGTGGCCAATATGTTCTCAGCAGCAGGCAATCGGATTGCGCCCCAGCAAGGGTTCAGCCCTGGGTCCTCGGAAGAGACGAGAGGAGCTCTTCTTCGGTTCGCCCGCGGCAATACTCTCCTTCTGCAGGAGGAAGGAAAGTTCCGCGATGCAAGTGAGGAGCTGGGAGTGACGATGGGTCGTTGGGCATGGAGTTCCATGTTTGCAGACATCAATAACGACGGGTGGGAGGATCTTCTGGTAGCCAATGGATATATCACCACTCCCGATACGGGAGACTTGTGAAGTTTTTTCTGGCGGCAGGTCGTGTCGCGTTCTCATCAAGCTACCTCCAGAGAGCCTTCCTCGGCGCATATTGATCTATCAAGGATGATGAAGAGGGGCCGTTCGTGGAGCGGGCGCGAGCGTCATTGCATGTATCTTCACCTTGGAGCTAACGATAAGGGAAGGATGCAACGGTTTGCCAATGTGTCAGCAATTTCCGGTATGGACTATCCAGAGGATGGGAGGTCTTTGTGCCTGGTTGATTGGGATCATGACGGAGATCTTGATTTCTGGATCTCGAATCGGACCGCTCCCCAATTGCGCTTTCTTCGAAATGATGCGCCACGTGCTGGACGGTTTCTTGGTCTTCGCCTGGAGGGCAAAAAGGGGAATCGCGACGCGATTGGCGCTCGAGTCGAGATAGTGGTTCCTGGAAGGGATCAGGCGATGGTCAAGACAGTACGGGCCGGCGATGGCTATCTTGCGCAGTCGAGTAAGGGGTTGCTTTTTGGATTGGGGGAGTTCAGCGGAGATGTTGCGGTGACTGTTCGGTGGCCGGGAGGGGCAGTGAGCAAGATCGAGAATTTGGCTGCGGATGGACATTACCGCCTGACTGAAGGGAATACGCCTTTGCGTTGGGAGCGCCCATCTTCTGATCTTGCTCTCAAACCTGGTGTAACAAGTCCTGGTCTTTCCCCAGATACGGTGAGAGTTCCGATGGTTACCTTGCTGAAAGTTCCCACGCTGGAGTATCAGGACATGAAGGGGAGGGCTGCGAAGGTGCCCAAGGTTGGTCGGTTTACGCTTTTGAATCTGTGGGCGAGCTGGTGCGCTCCGTGCCTGTCAGAGTTGGAAGAGTTTAAAGACAGGTTTGAGGACTTGGAGGCGGCCGGAGTGGAAGTCGTTGCTCTTGCCCTCGATGGCGTTGGGCAGGATGAGGGAGATCCCTCTGATGCAAAAAAGTGGGCTGAGAGAATGGGTCTTCCGTTTGCGACTGGGCTGGCCAACGAAAAGATTCTCACGATTCTCGAGCGATTGCATGTTCGCTTGACTCCGATGGAGCTCGATTTGGTAATTCCTTTGAGCCTGCTTATCGACAAGGAGGGGCGTCTTGCAGTGCTCTATAAGGGAGCTCCGGGAGTAGACGAGATTCTGGCAGATCTAGAGCATTCATCGCTAGCTCGGTGGGAGCGGCTTGTCGGCTCTGCAGGATTAGGGGGGGTGTCTCTTGAGAATATTGATGCCACTGTCGGGGTGGCAGCGGACCAGCTCGAAGTTTCTCAGCGCTTCCAATTCGCGCAGGACATGTGGCAGGGGCGATGGCTCACTGCTGCTGAGGTTCAATTTCGGGATGCTCTCGCAGTGACTCCAGATTTCGCGGAGGCCGCGAATAATCTCGGTCTGGTCCATGCTACCGCGGGGCAACATGCCAAGGCCGTTGAGGCCTATCAAAGGGCCCTGTCGCTGCGGGAGGATTTTGCGGCCGGGCATATGAACCTTGGTCTTTCGCTCGATGCACTTGGGCAAAGCCCGGCGGCGCAGAACAGTTTGCTGAGGGCTTTGGAGCTAGATCCTGCTCTTCCAAAGGTGAATGATGCTCTGGGATTATTGCATGCAAAACGCGGTGATTTACCTGCAGCAAAACAGTACTTCGAAAAGGAGACCGAGGTGAACCCTGGTTTTGCTGAAGGCTTTAACCATCTTGGTTTGATTTATCTTTCTCTCAATCAGGCTGCGAGCGCGTTGGAGCCCCTGCGAAAGGCGGCTTCCCTCGATTCTCAAAATGCAGACGCGCTCAACAATTTGGGGTTGGCTTGTAAGCGTGTCGGTCTCCTTGAAGAGGCGGGGCAGGCTTTCGAGAATTGCGTAAAGGTGAATCCTCAATTCGTTCCCGGACTCATCAACCTGGGAATCTTTCATATCGATACGGGTAACCTGGCGATCGCTGAGCAACGCCTTATTCAGGCTCTCGATATACAGCCAGGATCGACAATGGCTCGTCGAAATCTCTCTCGTGTCCGGAGTATGCGAACAAAGAAGTAAGGTCGTTTGCTAAGGTCTCCTGACGCGGAGCTCTCTCTTTCCCTTTGGAAAAGGCGATTGCGTCACAGTGCCATCTGGCCAATGAACCTTTGAAGTGGTGGGGCTGATGCCTTCAGGTGTGGTGAAGCTGAAGAGAGCTGGGGTCTGGGAGAGGTAGCCCGCGCCAGCCCGAATTTCTCCGGTTCGAATACTTTGATCAGAAAGCTGGATGGAAACCCGAGCCCCAATACCGCTACGATTACCAGCAGGGCCCTCGAGGACAACCTGATAGGGGAGGGGACCTCCGGTTCGGATGAAAGATCGCACGGGCCCATCATTGATTCCCACCATCAGGTCAAGTCGTCCATCTCCGTTCAGGTCCGAGGAGATAACGCTCTTTGCGTCCTCAGGAATAACGATGCCGCTAGCCGCTGGGGAGACGGCTTTAAAGTTTCCAGTTCCATCACCCTCGAGGATCAGGCCGAGGCCACCGACCATCGGTCGCGTTTCGATCTGAGGGCCGAAAAAGTTTTGTGCGAGGAAGATATCAGGGTGTCCGTCTCCGGTCGCGTCGAGAAATGAGGAGCCAAAGGAAGGAGATGCCTGAGCAAGGCGGGGGAGAGCCTCAAAGGTAAAGTTGCCCTTGCCGTCGTTGCGGAATATGCCGGATTCAAGAGTGTTAGCCTCCATTCGCAGAGAATTCCCAAGGCTGCTACGGGGATAAATTTCGGGGAGAGCAGCACTAGCAAAATTATGAAAAGTCTTAAGCTTGCTGCCAACAAAAGGCATGGCGTTCCGGGAGCAGCTGAATCCACGATGTGGGTAACAAACTCCACCCTCAAAACCTGCTTCAACGATTCGTTTGCGACCCGAGTTTTCAAAGTCACCGTAGAAGAGAACCTCGGGGGTCTTGGAGCTAGCCTTGTATTTTGTGTTTAATCCAAAATTGGTGGCTAGGAAATCGATGTCTCCATCATGATCAATATCTGCACCATTAATGCCCGTCCACCATCCAAGAAAGGGGCTGAGTCCGGACTCCTCTGTTGCGTCAACGAGTTTGCCCTTGTCGTTCCGGAGAAACTGGATGGGTCCCCACTCGGTGCTGACTAGCAAATCAACCCATCCGTCTCCGTCGGCGTCGGACCATATCGCGCCAGTGACAATACGCTTTTCTGTCAGAGCTGGAGACTGCTTGGATACGTCCGTGAACTTTCCATTTGAATTGCGAAGTAGTTTGTTGCTCGAGGGAGTGGGATAGGCGCCTGGAACGCCGCGCCCTCCTATGAAGAGGTCAAGGTCGCCATCCCGATCGAAGTCTGCAGTTGCAATGACACTACTACTATCAAGATTCGTTGGGAGCGACCCGGATTTGGCTGGGACAAAGTAGCCCTTTCCGTTATTTAGATACATCCGGTCCGCATATGCAGGGTTGGCTGGTGGGTGCTCGACGCTTCCGCTGGCAACCACTAGATCAAGGTCGTTGTCACCGTCACAGTCAAAAAACAAGGCGCCAAGGTCCTCGCTGGTCTTATGGGCGCTCGCGGCCGTGAACGGTTGTGTCGTATATTTTCCAGCGCCCTGATTTATGATCAGGGTGCCAAGATACCCTGCGCACCCACCGAGGAAAAAGTCTTCGTCTCCGTCCCCGTCGATGTCTCCGCATGCCAGAGATGGCCCCCATTGGGATTGGCGGTTGGGGAGGAGTGGCTGAAGTCGGAAATCGTTAAACGGCATTTCCCAATGCCGGGCCGCAGCTAGGGCGCTGCTTGATCGGAAAAGGGGCGACGGAGTCCCTGGTTTGATCTTTGGAGGGACCGCATCACGCTGATAGAAGGTGTATTGTCGATTCGCGGCGAGGTCTCGATAGGTTGCCTCGAGGCCTCCGGGCCATGTTACGGTCAAACTTTGAATAATATCGGACTTCCCGAGTCCGAACTGAATAGAGTTCTCATCACATGAGCTAAAGCCCCGCATCGGATTGAACTGGCGAATCTGAAGGCCTTCCGTAGTTGTGATTTTCAGAGTGGATCCGATACCAGATGTATTTGCGCCGGAGCCTTCCAGTTTCACGATGACTCGATTGGCGTCGGCAGTGTCGTTGCGGTGAATAGAGGGAGGCTCATTGAGATTCGCAACAGCAAGATCAAGGTCTCCATCACCTTCCAGATCAAACCATACCGCGCCATAGCTCATGCCAGTCTTTGCAAGGCCCCAGCTCTTGCTGTTGTCGACAAATTTGAGCGCGCCGAGGTTGCGGAAAGAGAGATTCTGTTCTGGGCGGGTAGGAGTCCCCTCATAAAGATCCCACTCGGTCTGGCCGTGCAGCTTTCGGACATCGAGGGGGTTGTCCGAGTTGTTAAAATTCCGGGTCATCCCATTGGACATGAAGACATCGAGGAGTCCATCGCAATCAAGATCCCCCATTTTCACCGCCCACGTCCAATCAGAGTAGGCAAGTCCCGAGAGGAAGGCAGTCTCATGAAATCGCCCTGCACCAGTGTTCACGTAGAGACAGTTGCGCATATATTGGGCCGGGACAGTATTCTGCATGAACCAGGTTGATGCGCCCATCATTCCCATCGTGGTCTTTGACTTGTAATGTGTAGTTCCCGCCATGTCCGAAGAGAGAAAATCGATTAAGCCATCGTTATTCAGGTCTCCGCAGTCAGCCCCCATCGTGAACCAGCTTGTGTGAGGTAGTTGGTGCTGGGTGACATCCGTGAAAGTGCCATTGCCATTATTGCGGTAGAGAAGGTCAGGATCTTCAAAGTCATTGCCGACGTAGATGTCAGGGAGTCCATCGTGGTTGAAATCCCACCAGGTGACGGAATTGCCGTGATAGCGATTGGTAGAGATTCCCGCCGGCTGGGTGACTTCCACAAAACGACCACCGTCATTACGAAGAAGTTTATCGGGGGCTCCAACATTGTTGATTTTCATGTTCCCCCTGCGCTCGGAGACCCCGTAGTAGTTTTCGAATTCAGGAAGCATTTGGTTGCGGCCGTCCTTTAATATTGTAACGGGACGATTGGGACGCCCACCAGCTCGGTAGAACCTGTGGCCAAGGAGATAGACGTCGAGGTCACCATCTAGGTCGTAATCCGCAAATGCTGCCATCGCGAAGGCGCCACTGTGACCGAGTCCAAATCGTGAAGCCGATTCCACAAATTTCCCGTTCCCGTCATTGACGAAGAGCTGGTTGGGAGAGCCATAATTACAGACGTAGAGGTCTAAATCTTTATCGCCATCAATATCGACTGCGGCCACCCCGGATCCCCATGCGCTTCCCCCGTCCACACCTGCAGTCTGGGAGATATCCTCAAAACGCCCGTTACCTCTGTTCCGGTAAAGGGTGTTGGTGCGGGCCCCAGAGACAAAATAGAGGTCGCACTGGTCGTCGCCGTCAAAGTCCCCAGCAGCGATGCCGCCCCCACCTAGTGCAGAGGTGTACAAGCGTTTCAGAGGATGGGATATGTCAATGGGGTTTACAGACAGGACTCCGGTCTTTTCCGGAGGCAAGGTGGTAAACCTCGGGCCTGACTCTCCTCCAGAGGAAGGAGCGGTGAGGGGTGAGGAGCTGGGAGCTGCTCCCAATTTTGGCAGGAGGATGGAGAGAAAAATAGAGAGAGCCAGAGTGTTCCAGCGGGACATGAGTAAAGAGGGTTCTATTTGGGGGCCCGACATCAGACCTGTAGGAGACTCGATGTCAAACTATTAGTATTTAGGGGTTTATATCACAGGGAAGGATTTATTTTACTGAGGCAATTGAGCAGAATTCCATTGACCTGAGGCCGCGTATTGTAACCATGGTCGCTAATGGAAATTCCCGGCTATCCGGCTGGTTGATGGCGGGAACGTTCCTGAGGAATAAAATACCCACTAAGAATTCTGATGAAGATTCGAACTTGCCTTTTCCCCTTACTCCTAGGCTTAGCCATCGCCCCCGGTGCGAGAGCCCAGAACGACAATACTCTGATAGACGTGAATGCTACCGCTCTCGGTCTTCTCGATGGGGCGGTCGTAGATACCTTGACCAATTCTGGAGCGGCGGGCGATTTTACAACTCTCATCGGACAGGTTGAATTGACCAGCCATCCTGCCAATGCGAATGCCGGAGCCCTCGTGCAAGGGCTTGCCTTTAATGGTGACAAAATGGTGTCTACGAACCCCCAATCCTCCACGACGATGGAGGGCAATCGTCCGTATACAGCCATGGCGTGGGTCTATAACCCAGGCTTTGGAGCGGAGGAGGCGATCGTGTCATGGGGGCATCGGGGAGGTCCGGATGGATCGAACTCGGGGATGCATCAGGGCAACAATGCTACCTTTGGGGCAGTTGGGCACTGGGGTTCTCCAGATACTGGGTGGGGCCCCTCCGGGGTCGGTACTGACATCAACGCTACGGCCAATCGATGGGCGCATTTGGCCTACACTTGGGACGGAACAACTGAAAGTGTCTACATTGATGGTGAATTAAGTAATTCGGAGATCCACATTCCCTTGAATCCTCATCTGAGTTTTCAGGATGGAACGCCTACTCCTTTCGCGATTGGCTCTGAGAGTGATGCCGGAAATGTCAATAGCACCCCGATTGCCTATTCGGGAACGATTGCCAAGGTCTTGGTGGAAGACGTTGCCCGGTCGGAGGCAGAGATACGTACGGCTTTTAATGCGGAGAGTTCTCTCTTTTTTGATGGGGTGCTAGATGTGAGCGACTTGGATGGTGATGGAATATTCGATTCGATAGAAGATCTCTATGACTGTCTCGATAAGAATGTTGCGGATGCTGATGCGGATCCTGACGGAGACAGCCTCTCTAACAGAGCAGAATTGGGATTTGGGACCAATCCATGCAATCCGGATAGTGACGGTGATGGCTTAAGTGATGGGGAGGAGTTAAACCGCCTGGTGGGTGGGCAGTCTGCTCCAACCGATCCTTTAAGTGAAGATACTGACGGAGATGGTTTGCTTGATAGTGCTGAAACTGGAACCGGGGTAGTCGATGGAACAGATAATACCGGGACAGATCCTTTGGTTTCTGATACCGATGCGGACGGTCTTGGAGATTTGCAGGAGGTGCAGCTGGGCACGGATCCCTTTAATGTCGATACTGACGGAGATGGAGCTGAAGACGGTGCGGAAGTAGCGCTCCAGACAGACCCTCTTGATGCGAGTAGTAAGCCGGCATTTCCCAGCGACCAGATCGTCAAGGTGGATATGACCTGTCTTGATCTCGCAGATGGTAGTATTGTGGATACGGTGGTTAACCTTGGCCAAGCTGGGCCATTCACCACCCTGATTGGTCAGGTTGAGGTAGCTAGTCATCCGGCGAACGACAATCCGGACGTTCAGGTTCAGGGATTGGCCTTCAATGGAGACAAGATGACTGCCGCGGTGGATGCTCCTACGCTCGGTCTGGTTGGAAATCAGACCTATACCGTTCGGGCATGGGTCTTTAATCCTGCATTTGGTAATGAAGAGGCGGTGGTTTCGTGGGGCCACCGGGGCGGCCCGTTAGGCTCAAATGCCGGTATGCACCATGGAAGTCACCCTACCTTTGGCGCAATTGGTCACTGGGGCGGTGGACCGGTGGATAATCCGAATGAGCCTGATGTGGGGTGGGGACCGAATGGAGATGGAAGTGATATTTTGGCGACACAGGGTCGTTGGGCTCAGCTATCGTGGGTCTACGATGGTCTGGAAGATCGGGTTTTTATTGATGGGGAATTCAATAATAGCGAGGAGCATCCAAATCTTCTTAACGTGCATGCATCGTATAATGACGGAAATCCGACCTTGGTATGTCTCGGGTCCGAGAGTGATGCAGGGAGCGTAAATAATACGCCCATCGCCTATTCGGGGACGATCGCCCGGGTCGAGATTTATGACTCGGTCTGGACGGACGAGGAGGTCCAAGCGGCTTTTGAGCAAGAGCGTCCTCTTTTCTTTGATGGAATATGTACGAGTCCCGGGGATCCGTATCAGTTTGTGGTATCGAGCCCTGATGGGGGAGGAACCATTGATTTCGAGTGGAACAGTTCGGCTTCCGAGGTGTATACGGTGGTCGCTAGTGACAACCCGGCGGGCAATCCCGACCCTGCATCTTGGGCGCCGGTCGCAGGCCTCGAAAGCCTATCTGGGACGCCGCCACTCAACACTCACAGTATTGCGAGGCCGGCAGGAGATCTCCGCCTGTTTAAGCTTATTGCCGGTCCGGCGCCGGCTCTTTTCTCGGATGATTTTGAGGCTGGGGCGGGAGAGTGGACCAGTGTGGTAAATGATGAGGTAGGCAATACTCAATGGGAGCTTGGATCTCCCTCGGGGACAAGCGGCCCTCTGACTGGGGCGGATGAATCTGGGAACGCGTGGTCTACCAATCTGGGCGACTACGGTCAGGACTCAGACGTATCTCTTTTCTCTCCTCCGATTGACTTTGGTGGCCTACAGGGAGCGGAGTTAACCTTTGACGCTTACCGCGATGCGGATGGGTTTGGAGATAGCGCCATGGTCGTTTTCAGGCGAGTTGGTGACGATGTTCAGCTCGGAATGGAGATCGCGATTGATATGGGCCTCTTTGATACCGCATATGAGAGTCTTTCCATCTCTGTGCCCGAAGCAGTGATTGGTGAAACCGCTCGCGTGGAATTCAACTTTATCAGTGACGGCACGGCTGATGCTTTCAGTGGCCTTACCATTGACAACGTGGTTATTGAGGCATCCGCTCCCTAGGTAAAAGGAGTGTTTTCATGGGCGGTGAATCCTTTGGGGTTCACCGCTTTTTTCTTTGGGTTGGGAATGGTGGATGGATTGATCTTGCCAAGGGGCGTGGACAACGGACTACTACGTCTATTGAGTTTTTATGGACGCCATTCGCGCAGATTCAGTTGTAAAGGATTTCGGAGAAGTCCGGGCGCTGAATGGGGTGAGCCTGGCGGTGGAAGCGGGAGAGTTGTTTTTTCTGCTGGGAGGGAGCGGATGTGGAAAGACAACCCTGTTACGCTGTATTGCCGGACTTGAGGATCCTACTTCTGGTAAGATTTTTTTCGATGGGGAGGATGTTACCGCTTTACCTACTCATAAGCGGGAGGCGGCGATGGTCTTTCAGAGTTACGCGCTCTGGCCTCACATGACAGTAGGCCAGAATATCGGATTCGGTCTGGAAGAGCGCAAAGTGCCCAAGAATGAAATTGCGCAGCGCGTAAAGGAGGTCCTCGAGATGGTGCGAATGCCGGGGTTTGAGGGTCGTGGAATTGACCAGATGTCGGGTGGTCAGCAACAGCGGGTCTCGTTGGCCCGGGCTCTTGTGGTAAAACCCAAGTGCCTTCTTCTTGATGAGCCTCTTTCGAATCTAGACGCGCAATTGAGACTGGAGATGCGCTCTGAAATCCGGCGGATTGTGAAAGAGAATGGTTTGACAGGGGTCTACGTAACGCACGATCAGTCAGAGGCCCTCTCCATGGCGGACCGCCTCGCCGTAATGGACGGGGGAAGAATTGAGCAGATTGGCACTCCAGAGCAGATATACAGGAATCCGAAGACCTCGTACGTGGCTTCTTTTATTGGTGAGACCAACCTGCTCAGAGGAAAGGTAGGTAAGGTGGAAGGCCGGGGAGCGGTGGCAGTAGGGACCAAGGCAGGAGAATTGGTTGGGAGAATCACGGATGATCAATGGATGCCTTCCTCGGAGGACCAGGTTCAGGTATCCATCAGGCCGGAGGCTATTCGGATTTCACAGGAGGGAGCGCAGCTGGAGGGACGAGTAATAGAGAAGATGTATCTAGGAGAGAGTATTCAATATCGGGTTGGAATCGGGGAGGGGATAGAGATGCAGGTTTCCGAAATGAACCCACGATCTGTCCTGGAAGAGGGAGTTAAGGTCGGACTGAAAATGCAGGTTGAGGATGTGGTGGTGCTTCGCGATTAGAATTCCAAATTCAGGCGCTAAGACGTGATGAGTAACTGGAAGAAGAATCTCTTAATACTGGGCTTGCTTACTGGTGCGGTGGCAGCGCCACTGGCGCTACGCGATGCAGGTGCCGATGGTGCGGATCAGGCAGATCTCCGGCTGGATGTTATCACGCCGCATACAGAGACGTTGCGGCGAGAATTCGGTGAGGCTTTTTCAGCCTACTGGGAAGAGAGGTCTGGCGATAGCGTCTACGTAAACTTCCTCGTTCCCGGGGGCACATCCGAATGCGTAAGAGTGATCGGTAACGGGTTTGAGGCCGCGGCAGAGAGGGGAAAGGTGGGGTGTGGGATTGATGTCTTTTTCGGAGGCGGCGCCTATGATTTTGCGATTCAGGCCAAGCAGAACCGCTTTGAAAAACTTCGAATTTTTGAAACTCGAAGTGAGTTGTTTAAAGAGGGTGGTATTCCAGCAACCTTGAGTGGGGAAACATTTTACGACCCTGACCATACATGGGTTGGGTCCGTGCTCTCGAGCTTTGGGATCTGCTACAATACGGATCTTCTGCTCGAGCGGGGGCTTCCGGAGCCCGTCAGCTGGGATGATCTTGGCGACCCGGGCTATATTCATGGGGTTGCCCTTGCTGACACAACCAAGAGCTCCTCGGTAACAAAATCTTTCGAGATGCTGGTTCAGCAGAAAATTCAGGAGGAGCTTTCTGTTTCGTCCTCTGAGGAAGACTGGGGGCGGGTGGTTGCCCGAGGCTGGAAAGCGAGTATGAACCTGATCCAGAGGATTGGGGCTAATGCCCGGTATTTCACTGACAGCTCTGCCAAGATCCCCCGGGATGTGGCTCAGGGTAATGCGGTTGCCGGGATGTGCATCGACTTCTACGGCCGGACAACAAGCGAGACGCTGAAGCAACCAGATGGGTCTTCCCGGCTGCGATACATCATGCCTGCCGGGGGAAGCTCGATCAGTGTGGATCCGGTTGCTGTTCTCAAGGGCGCTCCTCATCCTGAGCTCGCTCAGGCCTTTGTGGAGTTTGTCCTCTCGCGAGAGGGGCAGATGCTCTGGGCGGCCTCGCCGGGAACTGTTCCCGGTCCGAAATATCGTGCCCTTCGTCGTCTCCCGATTCGCCCGGATCTTTACCGAGGGGAGACTCTCGAAGCGATGATCGATGGCGAGGCGATGCCATTCGAGGCCGCAAAAATGTTTTCCTACGATCGTAAGTTAACCGGGCATTTGTTCTCTCCACTCAGAGCAATCATCCGGGCTATGTGTATTGACCCTCATGATGAAATGAAGGCCGCGTGGGCAGCCTTGATCAAAGCTGGCTTTCCTCCACAGGCCACAGCCCGCTTTCATGATGTGAGCGCGGTTGCCTATGAAGTGGCGGGCGGGTCGATCAAAACGTCGTTAAAAACGAGTAAGATCGAAGCGGTAAGACTCATGAATCAGCTTGGTGGCTTTTTCCGGGAAAATTACAAGGAGGCGCGGCGTCTTGCGGAAGAGGGGCTATGAGCAGTCGAAAGGCTATTATTCTGACAGCGGTAGTTACCCTGTTCTTTGCCGTATTTTTTCTTTTCCCGGTGATCATGGTGATCGGCGAAGCGTTCGTTGATCGTAATGGCGGGTTGACTCTGGATTACATTTCGGAGGTTTTTGTGAACCCAGTCTATCTTGAAGGGCTTTGGAATGCGCTCTTGCTTGGAGTGACGAGCACGCTGGCCGCGCTCTTGATCGCCTTTCCTCTTGCTCTGCTGACGCATCGTTATCGGTTTCCCTTGAAAGGCCCGCTGTCCGCCTTGATTCTTGTGCCGCTCGTCCTCCCTCCTTTTGTAGGAGCGGTTGGAGTGAAGCAGATGCTGGGAGTGAAGGGAGCTCTTAATGCTTTTCTCGAAAAGTTGGGATTGATGGATCCTGCTGCCCCGATGGACTGGTTGGGAGAGGGGCGCTTCTGGGGAATTGTGGTCATGAATGCCCTCCACCTTTACCCGATTCTCTACATGAACATTGCGGCATCACTTGCGCATCTTGATCCGGCAATGGAGGAAGCGGCTCAGAATCTGGGGTGCTCGCCGTGGAGGCGGCTCAGGCGTATTACCATGCCTCTTACTATGCCTGGTATTTTTGCTGGAGGAGCTATTGTTTTTATCTGGTCCTTCACTGAGTTGGGAGTGCCACTGGTGTTTGATTACTCAAGGGTCGCACCGGTTCAAATCTTCGATGGGCTGAAGGATCTCGAGAGTAATCCGTTTCCCTATGCCTTGGTCGCGGTCATGCTGATCATTTCTTCCATAGTATTTTTACTCTCCAAGGCTCTTCTCGGGCGCTCAAGGCTTGGGACAGCTCCCCGGCCTAAGGGGCGAAGTGTGGAGAGAGTGCTGAGGGGTTGGAAGGGTTGGGCTATTACAATTGGTTTTATCGGGGTCTTCCTTCTGGCGTCCCTTCCTCACATGGGCGTAATTTTTCTTTCGTCCGCGACAGACTGGTATGGGTCGGTATTTCCGGAGCAGCTTACCGGTGCTCATTATGAAGAGGCTCTTGGGCATCCCCTCGTAGTGCCCTCTATTCAGAACAGCCTGCTGTATGCGTCCGGAGCGATGGTTGTTGATCTAGTGCTTGGGCTTGCCATCGCGTGGGTTATCGTGAGAAGCACGATTCGAGGAAGGGCTCTCCTAGATGCGCTCGTGATGCTTCCTCTAGCTGTTCCCGGGCTCGTTCTGGCGTTTGGGTATCTCGCCCTCGCACAGGAGGGCCGTGCCTTCTCGTTTCTTGTGGGGGTGAACGGGAATCCAGCCGCCTTACTGATCATTGCCTATGCGGTGCGTCGTCTGCCTTATGTCGTGAGGGCTGCTGTTGCAGGATTGCAGCAAAGTAATGTGACCTTGGAGGAGGCTGCTTTGAGTCTTGGAGCGCCGCCGCTTCGAATGATGAGGCGCATCGCTCTGCCGCTGCTTTCTGCAAATCTGCTAGCCGGTGGCATTCTTGCTTTTGCGTTTGCGATGCTTGAGGTGAGTGACAGTCTGATTCTTGCGCAACAGGCTGAACATTTCCCGATCACTAAAGCGATATACGCTCTGCTTAACACTCTGGGCAACGGATATGAGTTAGCCTCGGCGCTCGGAGTATGGGCCATGGTCTTTCTGGGAATCTCGATTGTAGGAGCGGTATCTCTCGCCGGGAAGAGGGGAGGGCTTTTTCGAATGTAAGAACCTGGGAACTCTGTACAACAGCGTCGTTATAGCTTGCAGGCGCGAGATTTTTTCAGCCAAGGGTCTAGAAAGTTGGCGAGGATGATGAGGAGTGCGCCGAGGTAAAAGGACGTCTTCAGTTCTGTGTATTCTTGAAAGATAACAGCGCCAAGAAGGATTCCCCAGACTGGTTCAAAATTCATTGTCAGGTTAGCGGTGTATGCCGTGAGCCTGCGAAGAAGGTGTATGTTCCAAGTGTGGGCGATGGTAGTGCAAAGGATGGAAAGAGTAAGAAGAGGAATCCAATCGCTGCGGGAGGGTGCCTGAAGGTGATAGGGAGATAGGAAGGGAAGAATGATCGCGGACATCAGGCAGGCGCCTCCCATTCCGTAGAGCAGCATGCTTTTTGGGGGAGTGCCCTTGGCAGCCAGATCGCGATTGAGAACCGGGAAGATTGCGTGGAGGAGCGCCCCTGCAAGTCCCACCAGAAGTCCGAACTTATGATTCGGGTCAATCCCACCCGTTATAAGAAGAATGCCAGATATTACGATTCCACCACAGAGAAGCTCTCCGAGACGGAAAGCTCTGCGTTCGATCAAGGGCTCAGAGATGGATGTGAACAACGAGATCGTGGCAAAAGCGGCAAGTGCAACCGAGACGCTCGAGAGACTGACCGAGAGGAAGAAGCAGACCCAGTGCGCGCCTTGTAGAAGTCCAACATTGAACACTGCTAATGCTCGTCGCGGGGACAGACGAAGCATCGAGGGGCAGGTCACGGAGAGCCATGCGAGCATGGCGAGACCTGCAATTGTAACTCGCCAGAATACCAGAGAGGGGGCCTCGAGAGAAATCACATTTCCCAGGACGGCGGTGAGAGCGAGGATAAAGACCAGAAAATGATACTGGAGGAGAGAGGGAATGGAGATGAGGGCGTGCGGGTTGGAGTAGAGGAGTGGCGATGAGTCTTACAAGCGCGATCATAGAAAAACTGAGAAGAAGGATTTCTGAGGTTACTCGCAGGGGGAGGCTGAGGTTTTTTAGCCCTCTGGTAAATGATGGAAACAGTTTCATCGCGGCGGAATGCCCCGGAATTTCATTAGTGCGGAAGGGAGAGGGAGAGGGGCGGTGGCTGCGGGTAGGTTCTAGTCGCTTGCCGATGCCTGATTCGCTGAGTAGAAACCCGTGACGCAATGAAGATTTCCAAGATCACCGCCTGGCAAGTTGACCTCCCCCTGCACGAGGGAAATTATAAGTGGTCCGGAGGAAAGTCGGTCGGGGTATTCGATAGTACGGTGGTCAGGATTGAGACGGACGCCGGCATCCATGGTGCGGGAGAGGTATGCCCTCTGGGGCCGGTCTACCTTCCGTCCTACGCTGGTGGCGTTCGAGCGGGGATCCTAGAGCTTGGCCCGAATCTTCTTGGAGAGAATCCGCTACATCTAGATCGGTTAAATAACACAATGGATTCGGCGATGAAGGGTCATCCCTACGTGAAATCCGCTATCGATATGGCTTGTTGGGATATCCTTGGGAAAGCTTCGGGTCTCCCCGTGAGTGCGCTGCTGGGTGGCGCATGCGATGACGATTTTGTGCTCTATCGCGCGATCTCGCAGGAGAGCCCCGAGGCGATGGCGGATAATGTGGCGTCCTATAAAAGTGAGGGTTATCGAAGATTTCAATTGAAGGTAGGAGGAGATCCCGATCTCGATATTGAGAGGATTCATCAGGTGGCAGCACGCCTAGGCCCGGGGGATAAGCTGGTCGCCGATGCCAACACTGGTTGGCTGAAACACGAAGCCATGAGGGTTGTCCGTGCGGTTAGTGATGTTGATGTATATATTGAACAGCCATGTTTGCGGTATGAGGACTGTCTATCCGTTCGGCGGAATGTGAGTCACCCGTTCATTCTCGATGAGGTTATTGATGGGATCCCCGAGATTCTCCGAGCTTCACACGATCTTGCAATGGATGTAGTCAATATCAAGATCAGCAAGTTCGGAGGGTTGACCAAGGCTCGACAGGCCCGGGACCTCTGTATGTCACTTGGTGTGGCAATGACCCTCGAGGACACATGGGGAGGAGATATTGTCACTGCTGCGATATCCCACCTCGCCCATAGTACTCCCAAGGAGTTTCTCTTCTCGGCAACGGACTTCAACAGTTATGTTACCAAGCCCATTGCTCACGGGGCTCCACAACGCAAGGAGGGGCGGATGAGGTCGTCCACGGAGCCGGGGCTTGGGGTCGACCCCATCATGGAGGTACTGGGAGATCCTGTTCTCGAAATTGGGTAGATCTCTTATAATTGGTAGCGTTCCTCGATGGTTCAAGGTTAGAGCTCTCCGGCAACCAGATCCGACCACTGCTGTCTTTTTCGTGCCACCGTAGTCTCCGTCCCGTCTACCAGTATTTCAGCTGGGAGAGGACGGGAGTTGTAGTTCGACGCCATGGTGAAGCTATAGGCTCCTGCGCTCATGAGCGCGATGAGGTCACCTTGCTGAAAATCAGCAATCGCCCGATTCTGGCAGAAGAAGTCTCCGCTTTCACAAATCGGGCCTACCACATCTCCAATTACGGTGTTTTCTGACTGGCGCTCAAGGATAGGAACAATTTCATGGTGGCCCTCGTAGAGCGCCGGCCGGATAAGGTCATTCATTCCGGCATCGACAATCTTGAAGGTCTTGTCTCTACCCTTTTTCTCATAGAGGCAGGAGGTAAGTAAAACCCCTGCGTTCCCAGACATGTAGCGCCCCGGCTCAAGGACTATTTTCAGTTTCAGGCCGCTGAGTAGTGGGAGAAGTTCCCGCGCATAAACATCAGGGGAGAGGGGAGGGTTTTCCTGCTCGCTCCACCAGTTCGATGGTCCTGAGGCAAGGGCCTCCTCATAGACGATGCCAATCCCTCCGCCGATTGAGAAGAATTCGATGCCGTATGTCTGCTGCAATTCTTTTACCAGAGGGATGACTCGTTTTACTGCCTCAACGAAAGGAGATACGTTGGTGAGCTGTGAGCCAATATGCATCTGGATGCCCTTAATCTGAATATGAGGAAGGGCGGATGCTCTCTCATAGACCTTCATGGTCTCTTCGTAATCAATTCCGAATTTATTTTCTGCCTTTCCTGTTGAAATATATTTGTGGGTTTGAGCGTCCACATTTGGGTTAATTCGCACGGCAACAGGAGCGATTTCCGATATCGATTCTGCGACGTTATTGATGAACTCGAGTTCAGCGAGAGACTCTATGTTGAAGCAGTAGATGCCCTGCTCCAGGGCATAGCGTATTTCCTCTGTTGTTTTTCCTACGCCCGCAAAAGAGCAGCGCTTTGGATCTCCGCCGGCCTTGATTACGCGAAACAATTCCCCTCCTGATACAATATCAAATCCGCTTCCCAAGTCAGCAAGCAGCCTGAGAACGGAGAGGTTCGAGTTAGCTTTGACGGCAAAGGCGATGTGATGGTCGAGATTGCCAAGGGCCTCGTGAAGTCTCTTGTAATTGTTCCGGAGCGTCTGAGAGGAATAGACGTAAAGGGGAGTTCCATGATCTTGGGCGAGAGTCTGAAGGTTGACTTCCTCGCAGTGGAGAGCTCCCTGATGGTATTTGAACTGGTGCATTAAAAAGGTGGGCGATTTTGTGCTGGGAAGGAATAGCCCAAAAAATGCTGAAGCCAACAGATCAAAAGCGAGGAAAGATCCGGTATTTGCCGGATTACTCGATGCGGAAGGAGCGTGTGCGTCGGCCGAAAAAGTCCTCAGCGATCGCCTTTCCCTTGATGTTCAGAAGCTTGGTTTTGAACCCCGAGGTCAGCCATACATGAGCGAAGAAGCCAGATGCTCGGTCCGATTGGGGAGGAAGGGCCACGACCGAAAGGACCTGTTTTCCAAGGGTGATTCGGTAAACACGGTTCGGAGGAAGAGAGATCCGATTGCGAACATTCAGCTTCGATAGATGCCCATTTCTACGTTGGACAATATGAGTCCCATCCTCAATGGATCGTGAGCTGGTTCGCAGCTGTGAGCCCGGGAAACCGATGCCTTTGAATTCAGTCTCAAGAAGAAGATCTTCCCCGCCAGTAATCTCGAGCTCTCCTCGGAGGTCGAGGTCGAGGTGGATTGTGTCGGGGAGGCGGCCTTCGGTATCCGCGAGCAACGGAGTGGTGGTAAGCCCTGAGGTGGGAAAGGCGAGGCATACAATGCCTGTAACCGAGAGCAGGCTCAGGAGAATAGCCAGAGAGGCCCACCGAGGAAGAGGGAGTGCCGCTTTCTGACGGGGAGATAAGAGGATTCCACGATGAAGTCCAAGGGCATGCGCTGCCATTGCAGAGAAGAGCCAGGATACAGCTGCAGATAGAAGGATATCTCCAGCGAAACATGCGCCCTGAACCATGGATGCAACTCCGATTGCGATTCCGTAAATGCCAGCAGTCAGGATTATGACGGCACCCCACTTTCTCCTGCGATGTATGAGGAGCAAGAGTCCTGCTCCGAAAAAATAAAAGCCGGTAGAGGCAAGTCCACCGCCATGAAAACGTCCTTCGGTAGATGAGCTTGATACTATGATCCGTCCGAACTGCTGCGTGCCCCCCAGGTCGATTGTTTCGTAGGGCTGGGGCCTTTCCCAAATTTGTCCTAGGAGCGCGCCAGTGAACAGGCTGGGGCCGAGAATGAGGGTTAGAATGAGGAAGAGTGCGAGTTTTCGAAAAGGAGCGAAGTTCGCTCGCATGAAACCGAGAGCGAGGACGGATAGCGCGAGGGTGCCGGTGACGATGGCCGGAAGTGCGCCGAAGCGGTAGATGTGGTTCCAGGGGAATTCTTCGGAGAAAGTCCAAAGATGTGCTTTCTCATTGTAGAGGCGGCTACTGATTTCCAGATCGAAATTACCAAGAGTAAAGGGGGTGATTGCTCCAATGAATACGATCATAGGGAGGCCATAGAGAGCGATGAGCCAGCGTCTGTTCACAGGAGAGATGGGGATAGTAATGGAAAATCTGTCTTCAGTGAAGCTCTCCCTGCACGTGCCGTTCTGTCTGAGATCAAAAGGTTGGGATCCCGGTGGTTTTCTGACCCTTACAGCGAGATTACTCAGGGGTTGTGGCTGCCGTAGCAGATACACTGTTTATCGGTCCCTGGTTCAGGCAAGTATGCCCCATAGACGGAAAACGGCCAACCTCGAGAGAGGTTGGCCGTGTAAGAATATCCGAGGGTAGCCGGTGTTATGACCCCGTAGGAACTGTAGCTATGGTCTGGAGGATCCTGCTGGCAATGGCGTATGGGTCGCCCTGTGAGTTCGGCCTGCGATCCTCAAGGTAGCCCTTGTAATCATCTTTCACGAAGGCATGTGGAACTCGAACAGAAGCCCCCCGATCCGCGATTCCATAGGAGAACTTGTCGATAGATTGCGTTTCATGGAGGCCAGTTAGACGCAAGTGGTTGTCGGGACCATAGACTGCGATGTGTTCTTCGCAATGGGCCTCAAAGGCCGCCATAAGGGCTTCGAAGTATTCCTTGCCTCCCGTTTCGCGCAGGTAGGTTGTGGAGAAGTTTGAGTGCATACCGGAGCCATTCCAGTCTCCAGCGAGAGGCTTGCAGTGCATATCAACATCAACCCCATACTCTTCGCAAAGGCGAAGGAGAAGGAATCTTGCGACCCAGACATCATCAGCAGCCTTTTTCGATCCTTTGCCAAAGACCTGGAACTCCCATTGTCCCTTGGCTACCTCGGCATTAATGCCTTCATGATTGATACCTGCATGCAGGCACTGCCAGAGATGCTCTTCAGTGATCTGCCGGCCGAGAGCGGACACATTCTTGAAGCCAACTCCGCAGTAGTATTCGCCCTGGGGCTCAGGATATCCTTCCGATGGAAAACCGATGGGAACACCGTTTTGTGTGAGGAAATATTCCTGCTCAAATCCGAACCAAGCTCCCTCGTCGTCAAGGATTGTAGCTCGGGTGTTTGTTGGGTGGGGGTCTCCGCTCGGGAGCATGACCTCGCACATCACCAAAGCCTGATTTGAGTTCGTGCTGTCAGGGTAAACAGCCACTGGTTTCAGAATGCAGTCAGAGTCACTTCCGTCAGCCTGCTGGGTAGAGCTGCCATCAAACCCCCATTCGGGAAGGTCAGCGACTTCCGGGAAGGAATCGAACTCCTTGATACAGCATTTAGTCCGGAGATTGGGGACGGGCGAGTAGCCATCCAGCCAGATGTAATCCAATTTGTATTTTGCCATTGTCGTGTTCTAGTGGTTATGCGCTCGAAGCTGTTGATTTAGAGATTCTCCGGAGAAAATCTACGTAGATGGGCTCCGAATACCCCCATTCCAAGCAGGGGCTGTGCCAAGCTGAGTGAAATTCCCCAGCGGAAAAGCTCAAAGTTCGGTAATATCCGCAACAATCAGGGTCGCGTCATCTTCGCTACTGTTTCCCCTTGCCCGGCGCAGGACTTGAAAACTGCAGTCTTTAGCCTCTGCCGGGGAGGAAAGTTCTGCTGCGAGGCCTTTTTCCCACAGTCCGTCCGTAATTCCGTCGGTGCAGAGCAGCAGGCGATCCCCGTTGAGGAGAGAATGGGACTCGATCTGAGGCAGGATGTTGTGATGTCCGCCGCCCAGGGCGTCTGACAGGGCGCTTCTTCTTGGATGAGCCCGATAGGCATATTCAGTCATGCCTCCTCGCTTCCACTCCGCCCAGACATGAGAATGATCCCGCGTCAGCTGAGTCGTTTTCCCTGAGCGCTGAAGGTAGAGCCGCGAGTCCCCGATGTGCGCGAAAGCAATCTCTCCGGGAGTGAGCCAGACGAGAGTAAGAGTGGCGCCCATTCCCCTGAGAGAGGGTTCCGTGGCGGCAAGGTCATTGAGTCCGTTGTGGGCTTCGCGCATCAGGCGGTTCAGGACCTTGGCCCTGCGGTCTCCAGCTGCTTCCTGGAGGGTTTCATATAGTTCAGCTGAATTCCGTTTGACCCACGAAAGAACCAGCCTCGATGCAAGTTCACCAGCTGATCCTCCGCCCATGCCGTCGGAGACGGCAAGGACGAGGTGAGAGGGTTGCAGGAGAGCTTCTCCATGAGCGTCATATTTAGTAGCGCGCTGGGGTCCAACTTCGAGAGCAAGGAAGGCGTCGTCATTGGATTCGCGCGTCGTTCCACCTTCGGATCTCGAGGACCAGTTAACCCTCCATAGCTCGCGGGGCCTGTGTTGGGTTTCGGTTAGCTCAGGAAGCAGAGTAGCCAGTTCGAAGTCGATCAGGCAGAAGCGTCCTAATTGGGGGCAGTAGGTCACATTCCGGGGCTCGGGGTCATCATGACGAACTCCGTATTCCCTCTCGAGATCGGAAAAAAGTATGTCCGATTTAGATCGCGAAATATCTGGTGCTGGTTGGCCACAGTTGGTGGTAACGATATAGTGTTGTTCAGGGTGGTGCTCGAGGAGTCTGGGAACGTAGGGGCAGGATCTGTTTTCGAGGGCGCGGAGAATTCGGACTTCATTCTCGCACCGCTGGTCCTTCTGGTGTCCCCGGAACGTCTTGTGGACGTTGCCCTTGAAGTCGATGCGAACGTGAGAGCGAATGCCGTCCTTTAAATCCTTCACGGCAGCGAAGTGAAGACGGGCGGCGTGTCCAGCGGAAGGTGAAAATCGAAGAAGAGCATTTTTTTCGATGGTGTCAGAGGAATGCCTGATTTCCGGGGCCGATACACGGTTTGACTTCACCCTGCAGTGATCCTTTCCTTGACCTCTCAAGGTCAGGCGTGGAATCTGATGTTGAGTGGAAAGGATTGAGATACCGAAGAAGGCAATTTATCGCCTTTCAATCTACCAGCGCTGTCTGAGTAAGCTGCAGGAAAATGGCATGGAGACGGTAAGCTCCTCTGCCCTGGCTGGTGCGGCCGGCGTTAAGCCGGCTCAGCTGCGCAAGGATCTGACGTATTTCGGGCAGTTCGGTACCAGGGGGTTGGGCTACTCAGTAGAAGAACTTCGCGATGCCATCCGTGACGTTCTTGGCCGGGAACATTTGCAGCCGGTGGTAATGGTCGGAGCTGGAAACCTGGGTGTTGCGCTGTTGAGGTATCGAGGTTTTGAGAAGGAAGGGTTTGAGGTGGTTGCAGCGTTCGACACCGAGCCGGAAGCGGTCATTGCGAGAGGAGTTTCAGTTCCGGTGCATAGGCACGACGAGGTTGTCAGTTTTGTTTCTAACAATGGAGTCAAACTCGCAATTCTCTGCGTCCC
This sequence comes from Akkermansiaceae bacterium UBA5689, assembly GCA_002420305.1. GTDB lineage: Bacteria > Verrucomicrobiota > Verrucomicrobiia > Verrucomicrobiales > Akkermansiaceae > Roseibacillus_B. The sequence continues at coordinate 67,766 of DIHT01000066.1, forward strand.
CGGGGGGGTTGCGCAGGAGGTCGCCAATGAACTGGTTGAGGCTGGGGTGCAGGGAATTCTTAATTTTTCGCCTAACCTTCTGGAGGTGCCCGAGCCAGTGACTGTCAACAATGTTGATTTGGCCTTGGAACTCGAGAATCTCTCCTATTTTGTGACCCAGGGAGAAGAGGCTGAGGAGAGTCAATGAGGGCCTTCCTGATGCCTAAGCTTCATAATGATCTTATTTTCTGCAAAAACCCTCTAAGGTTTCCCGCTTCGGTTCGTTCATAGTACATCGTGTGTCAGGATGGGCCAAAAAGATGCAATGGGTGAAACCCGCGAGCAGTTTGTCGAAGAGGCGCTCGCTCGATACGAGGGGCCACTCATTGGATATGCAATAGGCATAGTGCATGACGTAGAGCGGGCACGGGACGTAGTTCAGGATACGTTCATACGATTGTATCAACAGGACCGGGATAAGGTGGGGCGCGGTCTTAAAGCTTGGCTGTATACGGTTTGCCGAAACCGCGCCCTCGATATCCTTCGAAAGGAGAAGAGACTGGTTCTGGTAAAAGATGAGGAGTTGTTCAGCGAGAAGGAGAATTCAACCTCGCCAGATCACACGGCTGATTGGGATGAACGTGTTTCTCTTGTTATGAATACTTTGGAACAGCTCCCCGGTAACCAGCGGGAAGTCATCAGGTTAAAATTCCAGCAGGAACTTTCCTACAAGGAAATCAGCGAAGCTACCGGACTTGCTGTGGGTAATGTCGGATTCCTGCTCCACACCGGATTGAAGCGCCTGCGTTCGCTTTTGCCGGAAGACCTTCTGGAGAACCACCTCTCAAAGTGATGAAAAATAGTAACCATGAAGATCCCCGTTGGACGGATTTTGCTCTGGGTGAGCTCCCAGAGCATGAGATGAATGCGCTTCGACGGATCGTGGCGAAAGATGCTGAAGTGCAAGCAGCACTTTCGGAGACCGAAGAGCTGACTTCCCTGATGCGCGAGGGCTTTCGTTCTCAAGTCTTTGAACTTGGGGAGTCGAGGCGAGAGGCGATCAGGAAGGCAGGGCGTGTTCCAGCGCCAGAGACGGTGGTTTCGATGCAGCCCCGGCGCCGTGATTGGCTGCGTCCGGCTGCCATTGCTGCGGTGGCAGCAGGACTGGTTGGATGCGCCCTATGGGTGATGCAGCAGATCCCGGTGGAAGAGAGGGGATCTGCCATGACCGCTGATTCAGTCGGATTGGGCTACAGGGAGGCTGTCCGAAGACAGATTCTTCTAGGGAATGCTCCTCGAGCAACCAGGTCGACGGCCGCAGGAGTGGGTGTTGCTTTGGACGCGCCGACCGGCGAGTTTTCCGTCACTCTTCCTGAAGTGCCGCGAGAATTCATCGAGGAGGAGTATCTCGCGCTGAAGGCGCTTTGGGATGAGAATCCCGATGGGTTTGCCGAGCAAGTCGAGTCTGCCACTGAGAAGGCTCAACTTTCTCTACTCAGCCATATCGCGCCTATGGCCGATAATCCGTTCATATCTGCAGAGGCGAAGCCGCAGTCGATTGTGCCAATCGTATCAGGAACAGCAAGTTACCATGTGGTGGAGAGGTTTATTCGGGGCGAGATGAAATTGCCACCCCGGGGCAGCGTGCGAATCGAAGAGTTAATTAATCACCTTTCCTACAGTGATAACGGGGGGGCGAGCATTGAGGGGGTAAAGCTTTCCGTGGAATTTGCTTCCTGTCCATGGGATGATGAATTGGCTCTCATGGGGGTCCTATTACAAAATGATTCGGACGGAGTTGTGGCGAGTGAAGCGGATGTTATTTTGACCGTTGATCCTGATCTCGTGAAGAGTTACCGATTGATTGGATATGCCGGCAGAGAAGATCCAGAGGTCGCGGTCAATAATGGCCCCTCCACCGATGGGCTCTCCTCTGGAAGGTCCAACTATGTGCTGTATCAGATTCGTCCTCAAGACGAGGAACGAAGAGGCACTCAGAAGATTATGGCGCGGGTGAGCCTTCGTGCCGGGCTTGCAGCTGAGGAATTGGTTGTTCCGGTAACCCGCCTCCCGAGAGAGTGGGCGCTGGCCAGCAGTAACCTGAAGACCGCGGTGGCGCTCTCTTCATGGGGCATGGTGCTGAGACAGTCTCCGTTCGGAGGGCCTCTGACTCACTTCGATGTTGGTCGAATGGCGAGGGAGGCACTCGAGGGTGTGGATGTGACAGAACTGAAAAGGCGGGAGGCGCTGCAGCTGATTCTCGATTCATTGCCGCTGTTTGAAATAGATGCCGGTTGATGAAAGGCTGTTGAGGCAAGATCATCTGCCCTGGATTGAAATCAGGTAGTATTTTTCTAGCCTGAAGCTAAAGGTTGTTAATGAAACGATTTGTACGTGTTAGGGTGCTGGTGTTTGGGTTGGTTATCCTTGGGCTTGCAGCAGGAATAACGCTGTGGCTTCGGAGCCGGACAGAGAGTCCAAGTTATGAATCAACGTTCGTAGAATTTATCTGGCTTTCCTACCCCGGAGCAAACTTGCTGAATGATTTTCGCGAAAAAGGTGATCAGATAGACTCAATCCTTCGTGAGCGGAAGGCTGGTTATTTAGCAGGGGTCACCAGCCAAGGTGATCCTCCCGAGATCGTTGAGGTGGAGTTGGCTGTGGGCCTCGATCTCGAAGCAGGGAAGAAGCTCGTGAAAGAATTCACAGCGATGGGAATTGTTCCTGAAGACGTTGAAATTTCAGCAGGCACCTACCCCCGGGAAGACCTTCTGGAGAGAGAAAGTGCAGGAGAGGGAGGCTAGTGGGTTTAACTGCATGCCTCTGAGAGGAAACCACAGGAATATGGCATTTCAATTCCGGTGCCATCACATTTGGACATATGGAGATGATGGGCTACGATAACCTTAGTGACTCCAAATCCATGTACGCTTCTTGTAGACAATGGCTCGCATCGTGCCGAATCAACCCTGAGTCTTCGGCGGATTGCAGAGGCCCTCGGATCGAGGTTGGACAGGGAGATTCATCCCGTCTCTCTCCTCCATTCGACTAAAGTGGATCCGGCGGATCTGGGAGGAACTCCTGCCCAGATTTTCGAGCCGTTTCTCAGGAAACAGAGAGATACTGGGCAGAATTCCTTCCTAGTGGTTCCGTTCTTCTTTGGGCACACCGCGGCGATCTATGAATATCTGCCCCAGCGGGTTAGAGAGATGGGTGAAGAATGGCCGGAGCTCGAGGTGCGGGTTGCGCCCTCAATGGTTAAACTCGACGAGCCCGAAGATACCCGTGTCGCTTGTATTCTGGGTGATTTGGTGATGAGCAAGATCGAGGAGGAGGGGCTCGTTCGTCCCGCTGTGACCCTCGTCGATCATGGAACTCCGCGGATCGCGGTAAACAAGGTGCGCAACCATGTAGCGGGGCAGCTCGCTGAGGTCTTGAAAAATAATGCCTCGGTGGTGGTGGCATCTTCGATGGAACGGCGGGAAGGTGATGAATATGCTTTTAACGAGCCTCTCCTCGAAAATTTACTTGGTCAGGAGAAATTTACAACTGACGTGGTGTTGTCCATGCTCTTCATCTCGCCGGGACGGCACGCGGGGCCCGGGGGAGACATTGCCGAGATCAGGCAGGAAGCAGAGAAGAAGTCTGAGAGTCTGCGAACTTTTGCCAGCAATCTTTTTGCTACGCATCCGGAGGTTGTGGATTTACTTGTCGAGCGCTTCGGGGAAGGATTGTCAGGAGAGCCGATCGCTGGAGAGGTGCCTGCCCCTGAGGCCGGGTGAGAAAGATATGCTGGAGCTTGAAAATCTTGAACTCTGGTGTGACCCAGTGGCTCGCAACGGTCCTGAGAATATGGCTGTTGATAGTTGGTTGTTGGGGCGGGAGATTCCTGTTCTGCGAACGTATCACTGGAAAGGAAATTGGGGAAGTTTGGGTTATTTTAGCGAGGTAGAAAAGGCCCGTCGGGTCTTGCCGGACGTGTCTCTTGTCCGGAGAGCAACCGGAGGTGGGCTTGTCGATCACCAGAATGATATCACTTATACTCTGGTGGTTCCCAGGTCATATGATCTAGCGAAAGCCAAGGGAGCAGAGAGTTATCGCGTGATCCATTCCTCGCTGGCGATTGCCCTGAAGAAGAGTGGGCACGAGGTAGAGCTTGTCGGGCAGGATTCCGAGGTGGATTCCTCTTCGTGTTTTGAAAAGCCGGTGGCGTGGGATCTGATCGAAAAATTTGGTCAGAAGGTTGCCGGAGCCGGTCAGAGACGGACGCGGAAGGGGTTGCTCCACCAAGGCAGTATTCTGTTGGGAGACTCCGCTGACGGAGCCGGAATCCTCAGCAGGCTTGCCGGTGAGCTGGCTCGGAGTGTGAGGTCTCTGGAAGTCAAGCCGGCCGGAGAGGGCTTCCCTGCGCTCGTTCGCCAGTTTTCAGCAGCTTCGTGGCTGGAGCGCAGATAGAGAACTGATCAGTTCTTTTCAGGGTGCTCTTTCTGGAGGTGTTCGCCGAGGATGTCCCGGCCGAAGTCTCCTTCGAAAAGGCGCCAAACGGCATGAGCATGATTTGCGCCGTTCTGAGTGTTGGCATATTCGACCATGAACGCACCCTCATCCGTAATGCGAAAGTAATGAGGATCTCCCTTGTTCAGGCCACCGGCCCAGGCAAAGTGTAATTTATCCACTACTCCAGCGATTTCTGCCATGGCTGGCCGCGCTACCTCAACCCGGGTGTTGCTGGAAAATTCCCGAAGAACTCCAAGCAGCATATTCTTCTGCTCAGCATTCATGTCTCCACCAGCCACTCCCTGAGATTCTGGCTTGCTGGCAATGCGGTCCTGACTGGAGAGAATATCACGTGGAGGCTTCTCAGAGATGAGAGCGCTCTTGCCTGCTGCTTTCAGGGATTGCATAAGCGCTCGAGCCTGATCCTCCAGGCGGCCCAAGGGTCGCGTTCCCTTCAGTGGCCCCTTCTTAACGATGGCAGGATTTGTGCCAAAGAATGCGGGGGTGGCCACGACGTTTCCGTTTACAATCGTATAGTTGAGGGAGAGGTGGTGACCCTCAAAGCGCCAACCCCAGACCCCTTTCTTTGGCTTGGTCGAGGGGTCGCCAAAGATCGCGATGTAATATTTCTGAGTGTCACGTCTCACTGGGTCATTTTCCATTTCCGCGAGGACGGCCTCCAAGCCCATGATGCTTGTGGCGTTCAACACTCCCTTCTGACTCAGCCCGCTTGCGAGGAGGGCGTAAGCAGAGTGCGTTTGAGCCGGAGTGAGTTCGCTGAGCTTGAGGCCCTTGCGGTCCAATGGAATAAAGTGCCAGTTTTCGCGTTCTTCATCGGAGAATTCGAAGGTCGCTTTCGCTTTCTGTTCGGAGGTCAAGCCTTTGAGAAAGTTTCGAGCTGCCCGGCCCATTTCCATAGCGGGGTTTCCGGCATAGACAAGTGGGGCAGAGAGAAAAACAACAGCGAGAGCGAGGTGTTTCTTCATAGTGGGCGTGATCTTGCGGAGGTTGCCCCGGATTGAAAGCGGAATATGAACTTGTTCCGGAGCTGCTGGAGCGGCCCTTTGGAGAGAGGGCCGGAATCTTTATCCTCCCAAGCCTAGCATCGTGCTAGCTACCAGCAGGTAAATAAGCATTCCAGAGACGTCTACCACCGTAGTGACGGCCGGTGCGGCTATGACCGCGGGGTCTAGGCGAATGGCGCAGGCCCCAAGAGGAAGAAGGGCGCCAATCAGGGTGGAAGCGGTAACCTGAACTGCGAGAGCCACTGCGACCGCTGATCCGAATGCCCGGAAAGTGATGCCTGGAGCTACCTCTGGGTGGAAAAATGGAAGGACAAAAATAGCAATAACCGCAATCGCAGCCCCGAGGATGAGTCCCAGCATCGCGCCGAGCCGGAGCTCCTTCCAAGCGACCTCAAGGGCATCTCGTCCACTTAATTCGTTCAGGGCCATGGCTCTGATCGCCACCATGGAAGCCTGACCTCCGGAGTTTCCTCCTGCCGCAATGATCATTGGGAGGAAAAGCATGAGGAGGGGAATCCCCTTGAGAATTTCTTCAAAGCGGAACATTACCGCGCCGGCTGCGATAGAGAGGAGGGCCAGACCGACGAGCCAGATGACACGACGGCTGAAGTGAGTGGTGATCCGAGTATTGAGGTATCCTTCCTCAGACTGTTCTCCGGTCAGTCCTGCCTGTTTTTCGATATCCTCAGTTGACTCCTCGCTCAGGATCTCCATGGCGTCATCAGAGGTGATAACTCCGAGCAGATGGTTTTCCTGATCCACGACTGGTAAGGCAAACAGGTCATATTTCAATACAGCGATGGAAGCTTCTTCCTGATCGGTATCTGCGAGGACAGTGTGTTCGATGGGTTGCATGATTGATCCCACCGGGGTCTGCCATGCATTGAATGTTAGATCACGTAGTCTGAGCTTGCCTGCGAGCTGGTTGTTTGCGTCATGGACGAAGATTCTACTCAGGGTCTCGGTATCCTCGAGGTCAGGGCGAAGGTGATCGAGGGCTTCTTTCACGGTCATATTGACCGAGACGTTACCTATCTGGGTTGTCATTCGTCCCCCGGCCGTATCCTCAGGATATTCAAGCAGAGTCCTCGTGAGCTCTCGTTCTTCAGATTCACCAAGAAGACCGATCAATTTTTCCCGTTTCCCGGCATCCTCAACGTCCTGCAGGACGTCGACGCGATCGTCATCAGGGAGTTCCTCCAGAACCTGTCGTTGCTGGCTTGGCTTAAGGTAATCGAGAGCTTCTTCCACCAGAGGGTCTGGAATTTCGGCGATAACTTCCGAAAAGGCCTCTGAGGGAAGAGTCCGAACGAACCAAGCCTGGCTTTTGCTGGAGAGGTCCTCGTAAGCAGCCGCCAGATCCGCGTGGTGAATCTTTTCCGCTGCGGAAAGGAAAGCGCTGCCGTCACGCGCGGCAATCGCCCGTGTCAAGTCCTCCAAAATTTCAGGATCCTCATCCGGCACGTGGGTAGATTAGAAAGAGAGCTCATTTTGAGAAGTCCAAAGCGAGCCAAGATAGCTCAGTTTGCTTTGCCGCGAGTTCCCTTCTGGGAGTCTGCATGCTGTTAGATCGTTCGTTTCTGCTGATCTACCCGAATGAACTCTCTCTGGCGGCTCGCTTTTTGCCTGTGCCTGACTGCATCTCAGGCCGGAGTGGAAGCGATGCTCCAATACTTCAACACCAGTTGGCGCGAACTCTCCCAAAAGATTCCGGAAATAGCCAAAGGGATGAGTATTTTTGATGGAGGAGATGGCCCGGGGGGGGCAGGATGAGCAGGATGGAGATGGGGTTTCTAATCTGATAGAATATGTCACCGGGCTTGATCCCAACTGGCCCGATCTGAATTCAGCTCCTGAGTTCGGAATTAGATCAGGAGGTGACGGGGGCGTATAATTGACGTTTTCAGGTATCCCTGATCGACTGTATTGCGTTTCGTGGAGTGTTGATCTTGAAAGATGGACTCCGCTCGGGTCGGTGATCGATACTGGGGCGGAGGTTCTGCCGTCTCAATACGAGATAATAGATCGTGAGTGGAGTGACACGACCCAAAGGTATTATCGCCTTGAAGTGGCCTTACCGGAGCGGATGCGCTGATGCCGGGCCATGCCCAGCCTGTGCGTCAGCGCTTGGGAACCCCTGCTAGAGAATTTGATCGACGAATTTTTTGCGACTAAAGACTTCGAATTGCTCAGGCTCCTCACCAGTGCCGATGAATCGAGGGGCGATATCGAGTTCTTTCTGAATGGCGACTGTTACGCCTCCCTTTCCTGAACCGTCCAGTTTGGTGACGATAACCCCAGAGA
>DIHT01000066.1:75947-96589 GCA_002420305.1 Akkermansiaceae bacterium UBA5689
GCATCAACAACAAGCAAGGTATGGTGAGGGGCGCCTTCATCCTGCTTGCCAAGGATACGACTAATTTTTCCCAGCTCTTCCATCAGGTTATGACTGGTGTGGAGGCGGCCTGCAGTGTCGCAGATCAGCACCTGAGTGCCATTGCTTATAGCCTGTTGATGAGCCGTGTAGCAGACCGATGCCGGATCTGCGTTCTTGGCCCCTTTAACAAGTGGAATATGGAGTCTTTCTGACCACCGTTCCAATTGTTCGACAGCAGCAGCTCTAAAGGTATCTGCGGCAGCCAATGCTACTGAGGTTCCCTGCTGCGCGAAAAGTCTGGCAAGCTTCGCTGCGGAGGTCGTCTTGCCGGTTCCATTGACTCCTACGATGAGAATGACCAGCGGCCGACCATCCTCGGGGAGATCGAGATCTGTTCGGTCCTTCGGGAAAACTTCCGAAATATGCTGGCGGGTCGCCTCCACAACATCTTCAGCCGAAATTTTACGCCCGAGTGTGCGGAGGCTTTCCACAATCTCCAGAGAAGTTCTGACGCCGAGATCAGCTGCGATTAGATCAGCTTCCAGCTCATCCCAATCTACGTCTGAGCGATTCGCGACCTTGTTGTAGAGGTTCTTGAAGAATCCAGCCATGTTGGTGAGGGGTAAGAGGCGCAGGAATGTTGCTCAGTGTGGAGCGCTTTATTCATCCCTTGCGGGCCGGAGGTTCTCGAATTCCTTACCTGAGGCAAGATATTTGACCGTAGAACAGCATCTCTTTCTTATGGAAGGGGGGTCTCTAGCGGTCTCTTCAAGCCCTTTCGTAGTAACCCCGGGTAGTCCGTGGTTATTGAACGACAGCCCATTGTTATGAATCTCTGAGCTGTGGCAGGGTCGTTGACTGTCCACACGTGGTGCTGAAAGCCTTTTCGGTTCAGGCTGTCCAAGTGAGCCTTGCTTAGTCCCGGGTGAGAGCTTGATCCCAGTCCGTTTGCTTTAATCTCTGCGAGAGTTGCGAGTAGGTGGGGCAGCTTTTTGTCGGGGTCGTGGGAAGCCCTTGCATCGAAGCTGTAGAGCCAGTTGACTGTCCACTCTGGCAATTGTTTCTTGAGAGACTTGACGACGTTTTTCTGGAAGGAAATGACGACGATTTGATCATTGGTCAGGCCGCTTTGTTTAACTGCTTTGATGAGGGCGGGAATGATTTCAGGACCGCATTTGACCTCGATGAAAATCCGCTTTCCCGGGGGGACACAATCGAGGACTTCTTCAATGGTCGGGATTCTTGTCCCAGCAAAGACCTTTCCTTTCCATGATCCAGCATCGAGGGTCTGAAGTTCTGCCAATGTGCTCTTGTTGATGGACAGGTCTTTTCCCGTGAGCTTCTTGGTGGTTCGATCGTGAAAACATACAATTCGCCCATCGCGAGTGAGGTGAAAATCGCCCTCGATAGCGTCAGCTCCCTGCTCCCAAGCTAGAAGGAATGCCCTTAAGGTATTTTCTGGTGCCTCTCCTGAGGCGCCGCGGTGTGCGACGATAAAGGGTTCGGCGAAGAGAGGCATCGAGAGGAACAGCAGGAAGTAGAGAAGAGATTTCACGGATCAGTGAAGATTTAGGTGAAGGAGTGAAAAGATCTTAAATAGACAGTGAGAGGCCAGATTCCCGCAGCCAACCACCTTGCAGATCTATAACTTTCTGAGGTAGAGTCGACGCCATTTAACATGGGTCGATCTTCCGCCGTGGACCTGGAGAGCGATAAAGCCCTCGGGAGTGAAGTGAGTTTCATCATTATCCTCGAAGTCAGCCCGCGATACTCCGTTGAGCCATGTCTGGATGCGCCTGCCGTTACACTTGATAACGATCGTATTCCATTCCTTCCAGCGGAAGAGCTCTCTCCCCCTCAAGGAAAATGTTGAGGCGGCCTGTCCGCTGTTCCCGGTCGTGAACTTCCCGGGAAAGAGCCACCCGCGACGTGCTTCGTCATAGACTCCAGCGGTGTAGGATCGCTTCGCGTCATTATCGTGTTCACATTGGTATCCAAAGACTCGTCCCGTCTGGTTTCGTTGCTGCGAGCGGAACTGACATCCCGAATTGCCGGAGCGATCGACGAATTGAAATTGGAACGTCAAAATGAAGTCGCGATAAATCTCTTTAGTGCAAAGGAAGGTGTTACCTCGAATATTTTTCCCGTAGCCAACAATAGCGCCGTCTTCGACCTTGTATTTGCCGGTTCCTCCAGCCTTTCGCCAGCCTGCCAAGGTCTTGCCGTCAAAGAGTGAGGCGTATCCATCTTGACGGAGGGCGGCAGGGCCAGCTCCAAAGGGTAGTTCAATTAACGGCGCAGGATGTTCGGGCGCTCCTGATGCCAAGCACGGAAACATGGCCAGAAAGATGAAGGGGAACTTCATTGTGCTCATGCTTGGGCATTGGAACCGCCCTGACGAGAAGAAAGGAATCAGGAACTCTTGAGCAAGTTCTTGTGGAGCCCTTCGATCGACTCTGCCGTATGCTCAGCAGAAAGTGTAATTCGCAGTCGGGCTGATCCCCGTGGTACAGTTGGGAACCGTATTGCCGGAGCGAGATAACCGGCTTCCAGAAGAGCTAAGGAGGCATTGAGAGCGGCTTCGTTAGTGCCCAGAATTACAGGCATGATTGCACTGCTAGGTTTCTTCCCAAGGAGCTCAGCGAGTCTCGATATATTTGACCAGAGACGACTCCTGAGTGCTTCTCCTTGGGATGAGGTGATTACCTCAATCCCGCAAAGCGAGGCAGCGGCCTGAGCTGGTGGGGGAGCAGTGGAATAGATAAAGGGCCGCGCCTTGTTAACGAGAAGGTCAATCCAAGAGCGACTTGCGGCAACATATCCTCCTCCCGAACCGATTGCCTTGCCGAGAGTTCCCATTTGAAAAGTGACGCGGTCCTGGATGCCTAATTCCTCAGCTAGTCCCTGACCGCCGGAACCGAGAATCCCGACGGCATGCGCCTCATCAAGAAGAAGAAGGGCATGGTGCTGCTCTACGAGGTTAATAATCTCGGGAAGTGGTGCCCGGTCGCCATCCATGCTGAATATGGACTCAGTCACGACTATGAGCCGCGAGCTTCCAGCGAGCCGTTCACGGTAATGCCTCAGGAGGTCTTCGAGTTTGTTGAGGTCGTTATGGGGGTAGACCCGGAGGGTTGCCCCGGACTGGCGGGCGCCATCGATCAAGCTGGCATGACAGAGCTTATCAAGAATGACCACATCTCCTTTTGTGAGAAATGCACCAAGCACCCCAATTGCAGTGGCGTATCCGTTGGCAAAGCTCAAGGCCGCCTGAGTGCCCTTCCACTCCGCGATTTTCTCTTCAAGGGCGTGATGGGGAGGAAGGGTGCCTGAAATGAGGCGGGACGCCCCTGATCCGGCTCCATGGCGTCTGGTTGCCTCACATGCAGCATTTACCAGCGCTTCGTCTCGAGAAAGCCCGAGATAATCATTGGAGGAGAAATTAACAATCTTACGGCCATCGGAGTTGGCGTCGATGAGCTGTCCTGATTCCATGGGCCGCAGGCTTCTGAGAAGTCCTTCCTCAGACAGGGTGGCGAGTTCGTCCTCCGGGGTTCGCATGACAAGCGGGTCAGGTTCCGGTCCTTAAAGCCACTACCGGCCGTATCGTCTGAGGAGATTCCAGTGCCCATCGTAGAAGAGACTCTGAGTCCTTCCAGACCGATGCAGAACTACTTCCGAGAACAACGGCTATCACGGTTCGGCCATGCAGTGTTCCACTTGCCACCAGGCACTTGCCCGAAGCTCGAGTTGTTCCTGTTTTCATTCCGGTAGCGTAGGGGAGGCTTTTCAGTAATCGGTTAGTGTTTGTGAGTTTGCTGACCTTGCCGTCGTTATGAATAAAGTCATAGCTACGGATTGTTAGTAGACCACGAATCGAAGGTTGTCGATACGCGTACCGTGCAAGTTTCGCGATATCTCTTGCGGTAGAATACTGACCTTTCTGTGTCAGTCCGTGTGGATTAAGGAACACACTATTAGCCATCCCGAGAGAACGTGCTCGAAGAGTCATTTGTTGTGCGAATCTTGGGACGCTCCCAGCGACGTCCCGGGCGAGGGCTACCGAAGCATCGTTTGCACTACGGACGAGGATAGCCTTGAGTAACTGGCCACGAGTATACCTGTGACCAGTTTTTAGATAGAGTTTGGTAGGCTCAACTAGAGTATCACTTGAGTGTATAACAACAGGGTCACGCAGTGATCCGGCTTCAGACACCAGCAAGGCTGTCATCAACTTCTGGGTGCTGGCAACCGCACATCTCTCATCAGCATTTTTTGCCATCAGGACCCTTCCGTTACTGGCGTCGATGACGATGACTCGCTTGGCAACGACAGATGGAGGGCCTCCTTGTGGGGAAACTACCGAGTGAGGAATAGGGATGCGGGTCGATCCCGCTGTGGTTGTCAGGTTCGGTGGTGCACAGGCAAAGGAGATGAATGAGAGTGCCAAGCAGGCCAGAGACGGGCCAGGTGCAATATTCATTGATCGTGATATTCTCATCCAATGAACCATTCTCAAGAGCCAATTTTCCGGCTTCCCCTTACGGGAAGACCAAATAAATACTTGCATTACAGCTCATTTAAGAGCAATAGTGTTCAAACAAACATTAACTGTTCAAATGTCCCAAAAACTCACGGATAGGCAGCAAGAACTCCTCGATTTTCTCCGCGACTCGCATCGACAGACTGGCGTAATGCCCTCCACTCGGGAGATTCAGTCCCATTTTGGATTCGCGAGCCAGACCGCGGCAATGAGTCACCTGCGTGCTCTCGAGCGGAAGGGGGCCATCAATCGGCTTCCGGGAAAAGCTCGAGCGGTGGTGCTGCCAGAGGATCTGGAACGCGAGGAGATTATTGATATTCCAGTCTATGGAGAAATCGCCGCCGGCATGGCTCAAGATGTTGTGCCGGAGCGCGATGGTTGTGTGTCGATCGATGTGACAAGTATCGGCCTTTCCAAGTCAAAGAAGGTATTTGCCTTGAACGTCCGGGGAGACTCGATGATTGATGCCCATATTTGTGATGGGGACACCGTTGTTCTGGAAATGCGTGAACCACGTGACGGAGATGTCGTTGCGGCTCTCATCGATGGGGAGACAACCTTGAAGCGATACATCGTGAATTCCGGAAAGCCTCACCTGCAGGCCGAAAATGAAATGTATCCAGATCTCATTCCTTTGAGCGAGCTGGTGATTCAAGGCGTCATGGTAGCATTGCTGCGGAGGGCGGCCTGAACCTGTGGAGCGGTCAGAGCGGTCAGGTTGTCAGGGCCTTCTCGAGACAGTTGATTCGACCCGACATGACCGCGGATTCTTCCGCTCAATGACCATGCGCGCCTCGGTTCCATTTTGTGCGGGAGAGAGATCCCCGGTGTCAGATGTCCTGAATGGAATCGTGAGAAAAGGCCTGCCACCGATCAAGCCATGTGAGGAAGCCGAGGCTGTTGTGAGGTGAGGTGAGGTGAGGTGAGGTGAGGTGAGGTGAGGTGAGGTGAGGTGAGGTGAGGTGAAAATATGTATGAGGAAACGGCCTCTCCTCCTCCTAGTATGTCCGGATCTTGAAATTGCCTTTGGCAGAATCGGATAGGGAAGTGTAGAGTTCCCTCAGGAAATGCCCTTCAAACTCGTAGTTCTCCGCCCTCATTTGAGCCAAATTTTGGTGAGGAAACTACTGTGGGTGATAATTTCCATGCTCGTGCTACTCCCCCTCAGGATTCTGTTCTCAGCCGAGGTGCCGCAGGCTGATCTTGAAAGATACCGGCAGGAAATAGCACCGGTTTTGAATGCCGCTTGCGTGGGATGTCATGGTCCGAAAAAGCAGAAAGGAAGCTTCAGAATAGATACTCTCGATTCGGATTTATTGAAGGGTGGGGACGTTAGTTGGTGGTTAGAGGTTTTTGAGGTGATTAGCAATGGTGAGATGCCTCCTGAGGACGCAGACCATCCCCTTAAGGACGAGGAGAAGGCTCGGATTGTAGATTGGTTGTCCGGGGAGATCCAGTTGGCCTCTCAGGTGAGGAGGAGCCGGGAAGCGCATACGTCATTTCGGAGAATGACACGCTACGAATATAACTATTCGATGCAGGATCTGCTGGGTCTTCCTTTCGACTTCTCCCGCGATCTGCCCCTGGAGACCTCCTCCGAGGACGGCTTCAAGAATAGTTCAGAAATGCTGCAGATGACTGCCATGCAACTGGAGCAATACCGGAAGCAGGCTCGACGGGCACTACATTCGGCGACGATACGGGGGAAGAGACCGGAGCCGGTCTATTACGGAATCCCCATGCGGGCCTTCACGGAGCGGTTTGATCCGGAGCATGCTGCGTCGGTGGCCCGTACCCTGAAAAAGATTCGGGAGAAGGGAATGGGTTTGCAGGAGGCCCTGCAGGCCGAGGAGAAGAAACATCGGGGCAGGCCGGGAGGAACCTACTTCAGGAATCTAATTACCGGCCAGGGAGTGAGACCAAAATGGAGCTACCATGGAGCGAAATATGCGTGGAAGCCAGTTTCCAAGCGTCCCGAGATCCCGCCCTCCATGGAGGACGTGGTTGTCATTGCGCCGGACCAGAAATTCGTCGTCGATGTGGGAAATGGCCTGCCGGATAAGGGGAACATGCGTGTCAGGATCCGGGCGGCACGTTTGTTGGAAGAAAATACGGATGATCGGCATTATCCGACCCTGCGGTTATATTTCGGAAACCAACCGAGCAATGATTCGCGCCTGTCTGTAAATGTAGGGAGAGATGTCGTGATCGATGCCCCTCCAGGAGACGCCCGCTTCTACCATTGGGATGTTCCGCTGGGAGAGGTGCCTCGCAATGCGTTTCGCGACAGCCACAGACTTGGGCAATTACCCAATCCGGGAGAATTTCTTTCTCTTCTTAATACCTCCAGTGTCCCAGTTTCCCTGACGGTCGATTACCTTGAGATCATCGCCCCGGCGCTGGAGCAGTGGCCTCCTGAGTCACATACTCGTATTTTTCCTCCAAGGGATGAAGATATTGAGGAGGAGGTTTACGCGCGAGAAGTGCTCACCAGTTTCATGGAGCGGGCGTGGCGTCGGCCAGTGACGGAGGCGGAAGTCAGCCAGAAGCTCCTTCTCTACGACCGTTTGAGGCCGGGATGCATCGATGTCCAGGAGGCGATGGTAGAGGTGATGGCTTCGGTTCTGTCCTCCCCTAAATATCTCTACCTTGGCCGGATTGCTGGGGAGGGTGAGGATGGGCGAAGGATAACTGATCTTGAATTAGCCAGCAGGCTCTCGTTTTTTCTCTGGAGTAGCCTTCCGGATGAGGAACTACTGACCGCAGCCGTAACAGGATCACTGTCGAAGGGTTCGGTTCTGGAGAAGCAAACCCGTCGGATGCTGACGGACCCCAAGGTGCAGCGATTTGCCCAGCACTACACGCGGCAGTGGCTGGGGATGGAAGAGTTGGATTTTCTCAAGTTTGATACGAAGGTCCACGGGAGAGTAGATCCCCTGCTGGTAGAATCGATGAAACGGGAGCCGGTCGCTTTCTTCAGTGAAGTCTTGGGGCAGAACCGATCGATATTTGAGTTTTTGGACTCAGACTATGGTCTTTTAAATGATCGGCTTGCGAGGCATTACGGGTTGCCGGAGGTGTTGGGTCACCAGTTGCGGAAGGTCGCTCTCTCACCCGATGACAGGCGCGGTGGGCTCCTTGCCCAAGCAGGGTTGCTTGCAATGAATTCCAATGGGAAGGACTCTAATCCCTTAAAGCGTGGTATCTGGATACTGAAAAATCTTCTTAATGATCCCCCTCCGCCACCACCGCCGGCCGTCCCTGAGATCGATCTGGCGGACCCAGATATTCTCAAGCTCACCCTCAAGCAGCGCATGGAGGATCATCGGGATGACCCGGCCTGTGCGTCGTGTCACTCCAAGATTGATCCGTGGGGTATCGCCTTTGAAAACTTTGATGCTCTCGGGCGGTGGCGTGACATGGTTCGAGGTGCTCCGGTTGATGCCTCCAGTATGCTGTTTAATAAGGAGGAACTGCATGGGATCAAGGGAGTGAAGGATTATCTCCTGAACAATCGTCAGAAGCAGTTTTCCCGTGCGATGACTCATAAGTTGTCGTCTTATGCCCTCGGTCGACCGATCACTTTCAGCGACCGGTCGGAGGTGGACCGTATCAGCACTGAGCTGCGCGAGGGGGGTGGCGGATTACGAGATCTTGTACTTCTGATTGTTAAAAGTGATTTATTTCAGTTAAACTAGGATTCATCCGCAGGAGCATGTCGAACATTCCCCTATCTTCTCTCGACCGTCGGAAGTTTCTACGTGGTGCGGGTGTCGCCCTTGCTCTTCCATGGATGGAGACATTTTCTAGCCCGGACCGGGCAGGGCGAGAGTCCGCTCGGCGGAAACGACTCGCCTGTTTCTACCTGCCTGATGGTGTGCCGATGCCCTTGGAGGAGGACCCGTCGTTCAAGGACTGGAGCTGGTTTCCGCATGGCGGGCGCACGGACTTCCGCCTTACCAAGTGCATGGAAACGCTGGCGCACCTGCGCGATGAGATGACCATCTTCTCCGGTCTGTCGCATCCTGCTGTTCGGCGGGTTCATGGGCACCGGAATGCGGATCAGTTTCTCACCGGAGCGAATACAGGAGCGATGGATGATAGGTATGAAAACAGCATCTCACTCGATCAGGTGTTTGCAGCTCACGCCGGGGAGCACACACGGCATGCGTCTCTGGTCTTGTCTACGGATGGAGGCACGGGGTCTCCCAGGGGTGCGCACACTCTCTCCTTCAATGCCGAGGGTCGGCCCATTCCCGCGGAGCATAAACCCAAGCGTATATTTGACATGCTTTTCGTGAAAAGCGGTCCGGATGCCGCTCGTCAGCTTGCCCTGAGCGAGAGTGCTCTCGATGATCTCATGGAGGATGCGCGTTCGCTGAGGCATTCACTCTCCAAGCACGACCAGGAGACTCTTGCTGAATATCTCCAATCCGTCCGGGAGACGGAGGTAAGGGTGGAAAAAGCTCGGCGCTGGCTCGACGTGGCTCTTCCGGTGGTGAGCGCTGATGGTCTAAAGCTCGACGTCACACCCGAGGATCCGAGGAACTTCCTCAGGACAATGTATGAGCTGATTTTCCTCGCCTTCAAGACAGACTCGACCCGGGTAGCTACCTACCAGCTAGGAAGAGAAAACGGAGTAGGAATCAGTGATTACCTTGCTCGTGCGGTGGGCTTCAGAGCCGCTCACAGTCTCTCCCATGAAACAAAGAATCCTAATGGGTACGAAAACTTCGGAGTCTACTGCCGTTTTATCAACGAAGAGCTTGGGAGGTTCGCAGACCGGCTGAAAGCGACCCCTGAGCCTGGAGGAGAGGGTAGCATGCTTGATCATACGGCCGTGTTTTTCGGCTCGGCTTCCAGTGCGTTTCACTTGTCCCGTAACTATCCGCTGATCCTGATGGGTGGCCGCAAACTGGGATTCAAGCATGGGCAGTATTTGAAATATGGTCGTGGCAACGAAGAGAATCAGGCAACGGCGGGCATCAGCAGTGATTCCGGCTGGCAGAAGGAAATGAATTATACGGAGATACCCCTCTCAAACCTATACCTGACAATGCTGCAGAGACTCGGGGTGGAAACCGAGAGCTTTGGCGGAAGTGTCGAGACCATCTCGGAAGTGTAAAGCGAGGTCGCCCGAGGCAGACTTGGATCTGGAAGATCAGAAACCCATCAATTCACTGAGAAGATATTTTCAGCTCCCTTGCTGTCTCCTATTGGCAGGTCTACTGGTCCCGGGTTCATTGGGAGCCCGGATCCAACCGGCTGAAGATGCGCCGCAGCCTCTTTCCCCTGCGGAGAGTGCTCAAAGGATTGTGTTGCCCGAAGGCTTCCAGATTGATCTGGTGGCGAGTGAGCCCGTAGTTAAGGAGCCGTCTGGGATCGCCTTTGATGAACATGGCCGAATTTTCGTGTGTGAGCTCCATGGATATAACATCGAGGGGCACATCGACACGCAGGAGCTTAACAAGACCGGAGAGCTTGATAAGACGGTGCGGCGCATCCGGTGGGAGTTCAAGGGAGGAAAAATTGCAGAGGAGGCACTAAAACAGCAATTTGGAGTGGTCAAGTTGTTGATCGACACGGATGGAGATGGAGTGATGGATAAGGCAGAGGTGTGGGCCGATGACCTCCCGCCATGTTATGGACTTATTGCTGCGCGCGGCGGGATCATCGTCACCTGTGCTCCCCACATCATGTTCTTCGCGGACCGGGATGGCGATGGGAAGCCGGAGGTGCGTGAGACTCTTTACACGGGATTCAAGGTCAATACCATTGAGAGGGGTATCAACAACCCGATCTGGGGACTCGACGACTGGATCTATGTCGGCAGTGGTTCGGGAGGCGGAACGATCACGGGACCGAAACTCAAGGGGCGGTTCGAACTCGGAGGTTCCGACTTCCGGATCAAGGCGGATGGCTCGGCGATCGAGCATGTAAACGGGAGCGTCAGCACGTTTGGCCTGACGATGAACGCCATCGGCGATCGCTTTCCATCCTCCGGGGGGAACCCGGCCCGGTATGCGCTCCCGCTACCACGCCATTATCTTGCCCGCAATCCGCACGTGGCGACCCCGGGCTCAACCCAGGGGGCTGCGGACTACAGTAACGGTTATCGGATCAGTGATCCGCATCCCTGGCGTGTCAAGCGGGGCAGGGATCCGGCCTGGGTGAAGTTCTACGGACAGCGCGAAACCAACAGCAATTACTTTTCCGGGGGGTGCAGTACAACGTTCTACGGGGGCCGGCTCTTCCCTGAGCAATATCATGGAAATCTGTTTTACTGTGAGCCTTCGCTCAACATCGTGCATCGCACGGTCCTCACGCGGGATGGTGCAGGCTACCGGGCCCGGCGGGCATCCGATGAGCAGGAGTCCGAATTCCTTGCTTCCACCGATCAATGGTTCCGACCAATGAATCTGCGGGTCGGTCCGGACGGAGCACTTTATATCGTCGATATGTACCGTGAAATCATCGAGGACTATTCGGCGGTTCCCCGGTTTCTCCAGCAGCAGTATGGGTTGAACAAGGGTAAGGAATACGGGCGGATCTGGAGACTTAGGCCCAAGGGAAAAGCAATGGCTCTGAAGGAGAATCTAGGCAAGGCCACGGTCAAGGAACTGGCACAGGCTCTTGTGGATGACAATCCATGGCGCCGGTCGACGGCACAGAGAGTTCTTCTTGAACGGAATGATCGTGTTGCACGCGATCTCCTTGCGAGGTTGATCCAGACCGAGGGTGTTGCCCCGTCAGGTGTTATCCGTGCCCTGCAAACCCTGAGGTCATTGAAATCTTTGGAGTCCTCGGACGTCCTGGTGGCCCTTAATCATGAGGACCATGGAGTGAGAGTGCATGGCTTGCGCCTGGCTGAAACGTGGCTGGATTCGGACGAAACCCTTCGTTCCCAGTTAATCAGGATGAGCCAGGACCCGGATCCCCGGGTCCGTCTGCAACTCGCCATGACACTTGGTGAATCCAAGGATGCGTGGTCGGTCGAGCCCTTGAGGGACCTGGCCGAAAGACATGGAGGCGATCGCTGGATGGCTACGGCCCTCCTCAGTTCTGCAAACAATCGGAACGGGGGGCGTCTGCTTCTCGGTCTTCTGGGTAGCATCGAGCTGGGATCGGGAGCCCGGGCCTTGCTCGAGCCACTGGCAAAAACGGTCGGCGGACGAAGGGACGGGGAGCAAATGGCGGCCGCCCTGCGGTTGGTGTCATCGCTGGGTGCCGACCTCCAGAAAGCATGCTTGACTGGTTTTGCAGGGAGCGTTTCACGTGGTGGAGTGCCGGTTCCGGAGTCCGTCGATGGCTGGGTCGTCCTGACACGCTTTCTCGGCAGCAGTGATGCTCAGGTCAGGGAGCTGGCAGCCAAGCTTTCAGCGGAACTTCCGGTTGCGGAAGGCGACCGTCTGGCAGCAATGTTTGAGGAGGCAGCAGAGACTGCCCTGGAACCAGAGGGTGAGCTGGGAAAACGAAGCCAGTCCCTTCAGATTCTTGCCAGCGCGCCTTTTGAGATCCTGTTACCAGTGGCCTCCAAGCTGCTGGATTCAAGACAGTCGCCGTCCATTCAGGTTGCAGCGATAGCAGCCCTTGGCATATCGGGCGACCAACGCGCCGCCGAGGTCCTCCTCAAGGGTTGGCCAGGGTTTTCGCCAGCATCCCGCAGTGTGGTCCTTCAGACGATCTTTTCGCGCAGGAATCGGCTTCCTGCATTAATTGGGGCAATCGAAAAGGGGGTCGTTCACCCCGGCGATATCTCCGGGGTGCAGAGGGAGCAATTGAAGGCCATTCCAGACGTCAATTTGGCAGCGCGCGCAGGCAAGTTGTTCAAGGAGTCCTCCACGGAAGCCGAGCTGACGGCCCGCATTGCACGCTATCGTGGAGCGCTCGGCAACAGCACGAATCCTGCAAAGGGGAAGATCGTCTATCAGAAGAACTGCATCGTATGCCACAAAATCGGGGAGGAGGGCAACGAAGTCGGTCCCTCACTTGGGAGTATCACGGGCAAGCCGGATGAATCCGTTCTCATGGACATCCTTGATCCAAACGGGAAAATTGAGCCGGAATATAAACTCTATCTTATCTCAGCGAAAGGAGGGAAGGCTCATGCAGGGGTCCTGGCTTCCGAGTCGCCCACCAGTGTCATCCTCAAGCGCGTCGACGGGGGAACCGATGTCATTCTTCGCAAGGACATCATCAAGATGACGGCTTCCGAGATGTCCCTCATGCCCGCTAATCTTCATGCGCAGATCAGTCCGCAGGATGCCGCCGACTTGATCGCATTCCTGCGGATGACGTTCGCGGGGAGCCCGAAAAGTCAGTGAGTTTTTCACCATAGTCCGAACGTAGGATGCCCAGGGGCAACCTGCGGAGATAACCAACTCAAAAGCCGCCGAAACAATGCGATTCATTTCGCTGCCGTAAAGAATGACAAGCGGTAAGAGTTTATGAAGTCCGCACAATTTTTGCGTGCTACTATTAATCGTATTTGTGGTTCTATCAGGTATGAGAGCACTTTGTCTTGGGCTTGTATGCGTCTTTCTTTCTCTTCCGCTTCAAGCTGATCGATTTAAGGAGTGGGACCGTAACAAGGATGGGAAGCTTCAGAAGGAAGAGTTGCCGCCCAATGCGCGAAGAAATTTCGAGAGGGTTGACACCGACAAGAACGGGGTCATTTCCCTGGCCGAGCATAAGGCATTTCTTAATCGGCGTAGTGGGGGAGGGCAGAGACAACAGGCTCATCCAGATTATCAAACGGTCCGTAATCAGGATTATGCCGGTTCCGGGAACCAGCGCCAGATGCTCGACTTGTTCCTTCCTCGTGAGAAACCCGAGAAGCCCAGGCCGCTTCTGGTCTATATCCATGGCGGGGGCTGGAGGGGTGGAAGCAAGGAGGGGGCCTTCAGGCGTCTGCAGCCATTACTTGAGGGATCAGGCCTTGCAGGGGCGGCCATCAATTACCGGTTGACCAACGAAGCGAGTTGGCCAGCCCAGATCCACGATTGCAAGGCGGCGATCCGGTGGTTGAAAGCTCATGCCGAGAAGTATGGGTATGATCCTGAGCGAATTGCGGTCTGGGGAACGAGTGCGGGAGGTCACCTGGTATCCATGCTTGGAGTCACGGGTGATGTTCCGGAGTTGGAAGGAAAACTGGGCAAGCACCTTGATGAAAAATCCAGCATCAAATGTGTAGTGAACTATTTCGGTCCATCCAATCTCCTCACCATGGACGACTACCCCAGTAATATCAAACACAGTGCTGCGGATTCGCCGGAGGGCAAGTTGGTGGGGGGTGCTCTGCTGGAGAAAAAGGAGATTGCCGTGAATGCGTCCCCAGTCAGTCATGTGAGCTCCAAGGATGTGCCCATGCTCCTGGCTCATGGCACCAAGGATATGTTGGTGCCCTATCAGCAATCGGTGGAGCTCAGCAAGGGTCTGGCAAAGCACAAGGTGGATTACATCTTCCTTACCATGAAGGAGGCGGGCCACGGCTTTCGCAGTAAGGAGCTGACCGAGAAGGTGCGAGAATTCCTGGCGGCTCACCTCATGGGGGAGTCAAGCAAGCTTGCCAGTGGGACGATTCCCCCGGGTCGATAGGGGTCACCAGGAGGCGGGGTGCCTAGATACTCCGGAGGAGAGTATCTATCATGGACTGCGCCTGGGGGGCGTAGCTTCCTCCGAAGAGGATGGAATGGTTGAGGATATGATAGAGATTATAGAGCTCCGTCCGCAGTTCGTGCCCCGGGGGCAGGGGCCAGGCTTTCTGGTAGGCCCGGTAGAATGACGAATTGAATCCTCCGAAGAGCTGCGTCATGGCGAGGTCCGCTTCCCGGTCGCCGTAGTAGACGGCCGGGTCAAAGATCACGGGAACTCCATTCGTCAGGGTAGCTGCGTTTCCTCCCCAGAGATCTCCGTGCAGCAAGGAAGGGGGAGGGGGCTCTTCAAAGAAGCAGTCGAGGTTGTCGAGGAGAGTGTCGGCACCACGAAAAGAGAATCCGCAGTCCCCGGCCAGCCGGAGCATGTGGCCGAGTCGAGACTCTCTCAGAAAATCCACCCATGAAGTAGAAGGGGTATTGGGCTGCCTGGTGGTGCCAATGTAGTTGTCCCGGGGCCAACCGAAGTGGTCAGTGGTCGTGCGGTGAAGATCGGCGATTTGTCGCCCGAGTATCTCCTGGGCCCGGGAGCTGGAGTCCGCCAGAGTAAGGAACTCGAGAACCAGATAGGATCTGTCGCGTGTAACTCCGGAGCAAATTGGCCGCGGAACTTTGACCGTGGCTGTGTCATGGAGGGCCGTCAGTCCCAGGTGCTCCAGATCGAACATGTCGATTCTGGAAGGGCTATTGCTCTTAATGAAGTAATTTCCGAGCCGGAAGGTCTCGTTAATGCATCCTCCTCCAATTGCCTGGGGAGTCCCGGTAGGTTCCTTCCCGGTCTCTCTGGTGATGGTCTCGCGGATGACGTCGAGATCCGTCATTTCAGGAGAGTTGCTTCTCGATGTGAGCAAGGAGCCCCTGACATCCGTCCTCGATGAGGTCGGCCACTAGTTCAAAACCCGAGGGTCCGCCGTAATATGGATCCGGGACTTCATCTGCTTCGTGATCCTCACAAAAACCAGTAAAGGGGTGAACCTTGGCCCGGGCCTCTGCATCCGGTGCTGCCGCGAGGACTTCCTGCCGGTTGAAGTCATCCATGGTGAGAATCAGGTCAAAATCCTTGAAGTCCTCGATGGAAATTTTTCGAGCCGCGCCGCACACTGGGATTTTCCGTCGCTCCAACGTGGCGCGCATTCGTTCATCGGGAGCCTTCCCAGTATGGGCATCGATGGTGCCGGCGGAGTCGCAGGTGATTTGATTCTTCATCTTGGATTCCTCCAAGAGGTGCCGAAAGACGTTTTCTCCCGCTGGAGAGCGGCAGATGTTCCCCCAGCAGACAAAAAGAACGCTGAATTTAAGGGGGTTCGGCATGAGGCCAGCATGGGAGAGGAGCAAGAAGCTGGCAAGCGGCCATCGTGATCTCTTGGTCTTGAGCGTGCCCGAGTTCGGGGTTTGGTGTAATTCTTGCGTAGGTTAGCAACTTTTTGTTCGTCATTGAGTTAGATTCCGAGCATCTAAGACATATGAAGACGAGTATATTGATCGCAGTAGGAGCTCTCCTCTTTGGGGGAGTAGGGGGATATCTGGTTGGCAGTGGGGGCGATGAGGCGAGTACTGAAGCAAATGAAAGAGTTGATATACGCTCCAAGAAGTCCTCCACCAACCGGGCATCAGTGGCTACTGTCGCTTCCGGCAATGCTACCCCTCGTGCGACCAGGTCATCAGGGGGGCTGCGTGAAATTTTGTCTGAGTCAGGACAGACGAGTAGGATCATGAGCTTACTCGAGTATTATTCAGATCTCGATCCGAGTGAGTTTGAGGGTGAAGTTCAAAAGTTGCAGGGCTTGCCGATGTCCCAGCGGATGCTGGCGATGAACCTCCTGTTCTCCCGATGGGCTGAGAATGACCCAAAGGGATCCTGGGAGCGCAGTCAACAGATGGGCTTCCCGGAGATGTTCATGTCTCGGGCAGGTGCGGTGTCGGGGTGGGCGGCGTCCAACCCGGAAGCGTTGGCGCAGGAATATTCCAATGACCCGAATGAATTCGGCATGGGGCCTGGCGGCAGAGGCAAGGGAGATACTGCGGCGATGATTGCCGGTGAGTGGGCCAAGCAGAACCCTGAAGCAGCACTCAAGTGGGCGCAAACCCTTGATGATGGGGAGGCTGCAGATGCTATTGGAGGCATTTTCAATGAGTTATCACAAAAGGACCCTCAGGAAGCGCTGAGAATGGCGGCAACCCTCGACGACAATGCCAGAGGTGATGCGTATGAATCCATTGCATCTTCGTGGGCTATTAGTGATTATGCGGCCGCAGACCAGTGGATCAACAGCTTGGGTGAAGGGCAGTCAAAGGTCCGGTTCGCAGCCATTGAATCTCTGGCGAACGCCAGTCCTTCTCAGGCGGCTCGGGAAACTGCGAAACTTCCAGCGAGCGGGGAGCGAGATGAACTCGTAGCCGAAGTGAGCAGGGAGTGGGCCCGTCAGGACGCCCCCTCGGCTTTTGAGTGGTTGACAGAATCGGGAAGTGAAGGTGCGGTGGAAGAGGGTATTGGTCGTGTTGTCGGAGCCCTCGCACAAGAGGACCCCGAGCGAGTTCTTGACTATATTGATTCGCAGGATGCCGGTGAGGTAAGGGACAATGCAGTGCAGGGATATGTTTACGGTAATCGTGATGCTCCTCCGGCGGAGACAATCAGGTTGGCGGAGACCATCTCTGGTGAGGATGACCGGCAGCGAGCTGTGACGAGGGTTGCGTATGAGTGGGCCCGTGAGGATCCTGAGGCGACTCTTCAGTATCTGGAGACCACAGATGCTATCGGTGAGGATTCACGCGAGAGAATTGCAGAGAGGGCCGAGAGGGCTGCAGCTGGAGAAGATGTGGGCCGTGGGTTCCGTGGTCCTCCGGGACGGAGATAGAGAATTTAGGCGATAATGCTCGATGGCGTTTGCCCAGAGAATCCTTGAGCTTACCACCCCTGCCGACAGACATGATCAGTAGCAGCGACCTTTCCGAGGAGCAAAAAGCGGCAATGAGGCAATGGGCTGAGGAGGGCGCAGACCTTTCTGATATCCAGAAGCGCTTGAAGAGTGAGCTCGAATTGAACGTGACGTATATGGACACCCGCCTTTTGGTTCTGGACCTAGGTATCGAGATCAAGGTGGAGGACACGGAGGAAGCTGATTCTCCGAGTGAGGAGCAAGAGTCGGTGAAGCAGGTGGACGAGGCGTTGGAAGCTCCTCCAGAAGAGCCTCATGGGGACCCCCCCCAAGATGGGCTTTCAGCAGACTCTGTTGAGGTTACAACTGATGAGGTTACACGTCCGGGTGCAATGGTCAGTGGGAGTGTTACTTTTAGCGATGGGGCGAAGGCGATTTGGCTAATCGATGAGTACGGCAGGCCGGGGCTTGAACCGGAGACTCCAGGGTATCAGCCGAGCGAGTCAGATCTCAGTGAATTTGAGAAGCACCTCAGAGCCCTGCTCCAAGGCTAAGAAGGCTGGATCGAATTCCGGGTGTAGTCTTTCCGAAGGTTCGTTTTAAGCTTAGAGAGGAGTGATGATAGGCTCAGTTCGTCCCTTCACTTAGGGCTGTTTATCGTATTTCCCGGAGTCTGAAGCTCTCGGGAGGATTTTCGCCCTTGTGGATATTAGCTGTAGATTTGCCCGCCCGTTTCCACGAACTCCTGAGACTTCTCCCGCATTCCCTCCTCAACTGCGGATTCTGGTGTGATCCCGTGTTCTTCCGCATACTTTCTGACATCTTCCGTGATTTTCATGGAGCAAAATGTGGGTCCACACATCGAGCAGAAATGAGCGGTCTTAGCCCCGTCCTGAGGAAGAGTTTCATCATGAAAGGAGCGAGCCTTATCTGGATCAAGCGAGAGGTTGAACTGGTCATTCCAGCGAAATTCGAACCGGGCTTTAGACAGAGCGTTATCGCGTTCCTGAGCCGCAGGATGTCCCTTGGCTAAGTCCGCGGCATGGGCAGCAATCTTGTAAGTGATGACCCCTTCGCGAACATCTTCCCGATTTGGGAGTCCCAAGTGTTCTTTTGGGGTGACGTAACAGAGCATCGCGCAGCCATACCAACCGATCATCGCCGCTCCTATTCCACTGGTCAGGTGATCGTATCCTGGCGCTACGTCGGTGGTCAGCGGGCCGAGGGTGTAGAATGGAGCGCCATGGCACCATTCAATCTGCTTTTGCATATTCTCCTGAATCAGGTGCATGGGAACGTGACCAGGTCCTTCGTTCATGACTTGACAGCCCTTCTCCCAGGCACGTGTAGTGAGTTCTCCCTGGACTTCAAGTTCGGCCAATTGGGCATAGTCGTTGGCATCTGCAATCGATCCGGGGCGGAGCCCGTCACCGATCGAAAAGCTGACATCGTAAGCGGCGCAGATATCACAGATATCGTCCCAATGGGTATAGAGAAAATTCTCCTTGTGGTGATGCAGACACCACTTCGCCATGATGGAGCCACCCCTTGAGACGATTCCGGTCATACGCCGGGCGGTATGAGGAACGAAACGAAGCAGGACACCGGCATGAATGGTGAAATAGTCGACTCCCTGTTCTGCTTGTTCGATGAGAGTATCTCGGAAAAGTTCCCAGGTCAGGTCCTCGATCCGGCCGTTGGTCTTTTCAAGAGCCTGATAGATCGGGACAGTTCCGATCGGAACGGGGGAGTTTCGGATAATCCATTCCCGGGTGGCATGGATATTCTTGCCTGTTGAAAGATCCATAACGGTGTCGGCGCCCCACTTGGTGGACCATTTCATTTTTTCCACTTCCTCATCGATCGTCGATGCCACGGCAGAATTCCCGATATTGGCATTGATCTTCACAAGAAAGTTTCTGCCAATAATCATTGGCTCATTTTCTGGATGATTGATGTTGCAGGGAATGATGGCCCGCCCCGCAGCGACTTCATCGCGGACGAACTCAGGTGTGATCATCTCTGGTAGCTCCGCTCCCCAGTTCTGGCCGGGGTGCTGATGGCTGAGGCTGTTTCTTGGCACCTGCTTCAAGGGGTCGATCTCGGACGGGCGTGGCATGTTATATCCGTCGGGCGTGGTGTTCATCCCATCGGGCACCCCAGGGTAGGTGTCGTGCGAGGCCTCATAGGCGGCTGCTCTACCGAGGTTTTCCCGGATGGCGATGAATTCCATCTCCGGCGTGATAATGCCCTGGCGTGCATACCAGAGCTGAGTGACCGGATGATCGACCCCGCGGAGAGGCTCCCGCTTCAGTCCGGGGTATTCCTTCAGTTTGTTTCTGGCTTTCTTGTTTTCGTTGAATTTGCGGGCATGCTCGTCAGAGATATACCCGTTGTCTTCCGGGCGGTTGCTGCGCCCCTCATATTCCTCAACGTCACCACGTGCTCTGATCCACTCCTGCCGGAGACCAGGAAGGCCCTCGGTCACCTCGCCATTGAAGGCGGGGTCTCCCCATGGCCCTGAGCAGTCATAGACACGTATGGGCTCATTTTTCTCGATCCGACCGTTTGGGTGGTTTGTCTCTTCCAAGGTGATCTCCCGAAGGGGGACTTTTAGTTCGGGGTGGATTGTCCCCTTGACGTATATGCGCTGCGATGCTGGGAAGAGGCTTTCTCCCGGGTTGTTTGTTCCGTTCTCTTCGGGGCTGATCATAACCGTATTGCTATAAAATAAGAATCGCCACGCGGACCACGTGACGATGAGAGTCGTTTCAGGGTAGAAGAGACTCCCTGCGTCGGAATGACCCGCATCAGGTTCGGAGGGTGTATTCCACGCGTTGGAAACTCTCAGCCCTGCGTCCGTAAGGCTCCCCTGTCTGACTTAAGTGTCCTGCTGATTGCTCTCCGTGTCAAGGGGGCAACATCAATTGAGGCCTGAAGTGTCGTTGACCTCCGGTGATTTTGAGAGCCTAAGCCCAAAAACCGGTATCGGGAGTAACCTCCGATTATTCGCTGAGTTCCAAATAACGATTTTGAAGATCTTTGGATTCGCGCTCTGCCTCCTCCAAGAGGGGCTTGCGGGCAGCGATCGATTGCTTCAGGGAGGCCAGGTCGACACTCAACTCCTCAAGTTGAGCCTGCAAAGTGGCCTTGCGCGCCTCCAGAGAGTTCAGGTCGGACCGGGAGGTCCCGAGTTCGCGGTTCTTTGATTCCAATGCGCTGGTCTCCTGCTCCTGTTGGGCTTTCAGGGTGTCGCGCTTACTTGTGACCACTAAAGCCTTGGCGTTGACCTGGGCCGCCCGCCAAAAGTTCAGGTTCTCCTTGAGCTTCTTCTCGAAGTTATGCGCTTTCTGGAACTCAGCGGCTGGGGCAGTGAGAGCTTTCTGCTGAGAAGCAAGATGCTCCTCGGCTTTTTTCAACGCGGCTTGGCTCATGACCAGTTGCTTGTTGGCAGACGAGAGAGAGGACTTCGCTGCTGCCATATTCCTCGTAATGTCGCTTCGTGAGGAGGAGAGGGTCTGTAGTTGCTCGTTGTTTTGCTGGAGT
>DIHT01000066.1:96893-98789 GCA_002420305.1 Akkermansiaceae bacterium UBA5689
TGCTCGTTGTTTTGCTGGAGTTGCGAGCGGGCTTCCGACTCGCTTGAGGCGATTGCCGCGGTAAGTTTTTGCAGAGTAGTGAGCTTTGACTCTGCCTGTGTCATCTTCAGCCGCATTTCAGCGAGAATGGCTTGATGATCTGCGAGCTTCATGGCTGTCTCTGTTACCTTTTGTTTCAGCGCCGCGTCCTCTGGTTGTGCTTCTGCGGCCTCTCTGAGTTGCTGGAGTTCCCGGATCAGTCTCTTCTCCCTCTCGTCTAGAGGCGTTATCGCAATTGCCTGAACTTCCAGAGTTGCGGAAGCGATTGACGCGTTGTGTTCTTCGGACCTGCGTTGAGCCTGTGTGAGAGCGGAGGACAGTTCTTCCCGGATAGTTTTCCCGAGGGTGTCCAGCGAGGTATTGGTCTCGGAAAGGGCGAGAGCGAATTGCGCAGTTTCTTTTTCTAATTCGGAGACTTGTTTCTTTTGTTCAGCGACCGAGGTGGTGACTTCGGCTAGAGAGGTCTTAGCGGTTCTCACTCCGTTTTCAGCTGTCTCTAGAGCTTTTCTGGCGGCCGCGGTAGCCCCGGGAGCTGCTTCGAGGTCCTGCTGAAGGACGGAAATTCGGTCAGCGATTCGGGGAGGATTACCGCTAAGCTGTCCAAGTTTTTCGAAAGTATTGGCGTCCCACGCTTCGATGACGCCATTCCAGTCTGCAGTAAAAACCCGTTTCCCATCGTGAGTGATCGCGGTCTCGACGACCATCTCGCTGAAGCCTGTTAGGCTTTTCTTAAGGGTGAAATCAGACTTCCAAATCTTGACTTCCCGGTTGCGTCCGGAGGTGACGAATTCACCTGTCCGCGCATAGTCAAGAGAGAGGGCGCCGCCACCATGAGCCGTGAATTTCTTCACCTGACCGCCGTTGTTCATTTCCCAGAAAATCACCTGGCCATCTTCCGAGGCAGTTCCCACGATATTTGAATCTGCGCGCCAGGAGAGAGCAGTAATTCCACCGGTGTGTCCTCGGAGGCTGTGAAATTCATTTCCAGTGCCGGCCTCCCACACCCATACGCCCCCATTACGGTCGCCGGTGGTCAGGAGCACTCCATCCGGCGAGT
The DNA here is from genome assembly GCA_002420305.1 of Akkermansiaceae bacterium UBA5689. Classification (GTDB taxonomy): domain Bacteria; phylum Verrucomicrobiota; class Verrucomicrobiia; order Verrucomicrobiales; family Akkermansiaceae; genus Roseibacillus_B. Next base: position 97,990 of record DIHT01000066.1, read on the forward strand.
AGGAGAGCGCAGTGATCCAGTCAGTATGTTTCTTGATTGCCTTGATCTCCTCTCCGGTCTGGGTGTCCCAGAGCTTAATGAGTCTGGAGGGTCCGCCGAGGGCAACTCCTCCGAGGTCGAGGCGTAAGCTGGCCGCCAGAACGGAATCAAATTCCCGCCCATTCGACATCAGCATTTTTCCCGACGTGATGCCCCAGGTGTAGGTCGTGCCCGACTTGCCTGGAACACCTCCTCCAGCGGTGAGATACTTCCCGGTGGGGTGGAAAGAAAGGGTCTCAGGAAAGCCTTCGGGGAAGGGGAGGATAGCGGCAAGTTGCAGGGTGTCCGTGTTATACAGGAGGATCTGCTTCTGTCCGGTGATAGCGAGAAGAGGAGCCCACGGACTACAGGCCATGTCATTGACAACCGTATTGCGAGTTGAGGTAACCGCAGGTTCAAGGTTGAGGTGTTCGGGCATGGGCGGCGGTCCCTCTGGTTTTGCGGATGGGTCGACATCGAGCTTGGCGATCTTGGGGCCGCTTGGCTTCTTTGCCTTAGAACTTTTGTTTTCCAGCATGCCGCCGTTGATCCAGTCCCGGATGAGATCAGCGTCTGTTTTGGAGAGCTTGTCTCCACGCGGAGGCATGAATGGTTCCAAGGTATGCGTGATCGTTCCGTAGAGGATCGAGGCGGCGCCTTCACCGGGATCGGCGACTTCTCCTCCGGCTCCTCCGGCCATAATTCCTGAGAAATTTGAGAGATCGAGGTCTCCCTTTTTCTTGTCAGCGTTATGACAGTTCAGGCAGGCAGACTCAAAGATG
>DIHT01000110.1 GCA_002420305.1 Akkermansiaceae bacterium UBA5689
TCGTGGAGCGTCTGCGTTTTTCCGACTGGATCGTCAGCGAGCTTCGGCGCGTGATGAAGGACAAGGGGGGATTTCGCGCCCACCTCGATCCGCACAAGGGCAATTTCCTTAGTCATGATCTTCTCTTCGAGCCATTGCCCGAAGGGATCCAGCTCATGCCGACGGCGTCGCCAGCCCGGCTCTGGCGTGTCACGCCACAGGAGCATATCACCCGTCTTAACGAGTTGATTAATATCGAGCCGGAATATGACCCGGGTAAGCCTGGCCGGCGGACGCGGGGTGATGTTGTTCCTACCAACCATGGAGGGGAACGGAAACTCTACTTCGGGACGGACCGGATCCTTCGCTGGGAGGGAGGGACAGTGGCCTACGCTACCGCCGTTAAGAGTGTGCCTGTGGTCCTCTCTTCGGCGAGGAAGCATGGCCTTGAGAATTACCCGGGATTTTACTCCGTTAATAGTGCCGAGGCCACCCAGATTCTGGGCAAGGCCAGAGATATCCTTCGCTACATGGCCTACGGGCCACTGAGCCTTGTCGGGTTTCCCGAGCAGATCACCGACGACCCCAAGACTTACGATAAGGTCAAACCCAAGGGAGATCTGCGAGGGCTGCCCAGTGCTATCGTCTACAGCACCAAGGTGGCGCGCCCACTGACTCCGGTTCATGAACTCATGAAGGAGCCTGGTGTTGACGAAGCGCGTCTGCGAGCCGCCGTCGACTTTCTCTTTGAGGCCCTCACCTTCCGGCCACCAACTACAGAGGAATCGAGGGAGTATCTCCAGATCGTTACTAATGCCGTCGAGAAGGTGGGAAAAGAGAATGGAGTTTTCATGGGATTGTCCGCGATCTTTCTCGATCGGGATGCTCTTTTCCGTCCTGAACTATCCGCGACGGGCACGCCCGACAGCGATGGTCGAACGCGGTTGCAGGACTGGGAGCTGGGGCTCGCAGTCAATCACGCTCTACGATATATCCAGCCAGACGAACTCCTTCGTGCTGCGGTTCTGGATGGACGCATGCGGACGAGGGAGGATGTGAAACGGGAAGTCGGGCGGGTGCTGGCTGATGATAGCATCCGAAAGCCGCGGATCCTGCGCTTCTTCCGGGACTTTTTTGACCATGATCTTGGGGGCTATATCTGCAAGGACTCGAGGGCCCTTGGGGAGACTGGGGCGAGTAACCGGGGAACGGCACATTACGGTGCTATGTTTGAAGCGACTGCGAGTACCGATCGGTTGATCGAGCTGATTCTTCAGGAGGACAAGGAGGTGCTCAGAAATTTACTGACAACCAACAGGGTAGTGGCAACCCGCAAGGATGAGGTCTATTTTGGGAAGTGGAGGAACCAGGCCGAGAGAAACGCTGCAGCCGAGCTGGAGAAAAAGGCGTTCGAGAAAATTCAGAAGGAAGCCCAGGCCTTGGTGAAGGCTCTGGAGAAGGAGATTGCCCCACTCGAAGAGAGCTCAAAAGCCAACCCCGAGGACAAGAGACTGAAGCAAAGCCTCGGGAAAAAACGAAAGGATCTGACAGCCGCGAAAAAGCGGGCGGACGCCAAGAGAAAGCCAACGAATAACAAGGTTGATCCCGCGAAGCTGTCAGGCCCGAAGATCCTTGCCCGGGTGAGCCGGCCTAGTTTTGGCGGTGGTTCGATGAAGCCGGAACGGATCTTGGCCACGGTCCCGAAAGGTCAGCGCCGGGGACTCCTGACGCATCCCAGTTGGCTGGTCTCTCATTCCGACGCGATGGACAACCACGCTATCCTGCGGGGGCGCTGGATTCGCGAGCGCCTGCTGGGTGGGGGTATTCCCGATGTGCCGATCACGGTAGATGCGCAGTTACCCGATGAACCTCGCGCCACCCTCCGGGAGCGGATGCGGGTCACGAGGCAGGACTATTGCTGGACCTGTCACCGCAAGATGGATCCGCTGGGCCTGCCCTTTGAGATGTATAATCACGCTGGGCTGTATCGTGAGTGGGAGCTTGATCAACCGGTCGACGCTTCGGGCGAAATCATCGATTCCGGAGATCCGGCTCTTGATGGCAAGGTGTCAGACGCTCTTGAGCTGATCGACCGGCTCGCGGAAAGCGAGCGGGTAGAGCAAGTCTTTGTCCGCCACGCCTTCCGGTTCTGGATGGGCCGCAATGAGACTCTCAATGATGCCCCGGTTTTGCAAGCAGCTCACAAGGCCTATCGCTCGAGCGGAGGAAGTATGAAGGCTCTTCTGCTCTCGCTTCTGACCTCCGACGCCTTCCTCTACCGCAGGGTGGAACAGGAGGGGTAGGCCGAGCATGGATAGTTACTTCTCTGTCCGGGGCTCCCAAGCTTCAGCGAGCTTGGAACCCTTGGCAATTTCCCCGGGGGTGGCGTTGCCCTTGAGGGTGGAGAGGGTCTCGTCCGCGGCGGCACCGTAGCCCGCATTAACTGCGAGGGTGAGCCACTTGAGGGCCTGTGTCACATTGCGGTCAACCCCTGAGCCGGTGGCGCAGGCCTGGCCGTAGGCGAACTGAGCTCCCGCGTGTCCCTGGTCAGCGGCTTGCTTGTGCCACTGGGCGGCCTGCTCTGGGTTCCTGGTGACACCGGAACCTTTTTTATACATGTCACCGAGGGCTGCCTGACCCTCCAAGTCTCCCTGTTCCGCGGCCCGGCGCATCCAGAG
>DIHT01000173.1 GCA_002420305.1 Akkermansiaceae bacterium UBA5689
CAGTTCAATCACGCACCCGCTCAGCTTTTTCTGCTTACAGGTTCGCCACGGCAAGGCCGGCCCTCCATGGGCTCATGGGTTACCTATGGTCTCGGATCTGAGAATGAAGACCTGCCTGGCTTCGTGGTCATGATCTCTGGCGGCATCCAGCCGAGTGCCGGGAAAAATGCATGGGGCAGCGGGTTTCTCCCCTCTGTGTTTCAAGGGGTTCAGTGCCGATCGAAGGGAGATCCTGTCCTCTACGTCAAAGATCCCAAGGGCATGTCGCGCCAACTACGCCGTAAGGGGCTGGACGCCCTGCGCACCCTGAATGAAATTCAAGCTGCGGAACTGGGTAGCCCTGAAACTCTGACCCGCATCGCGCAGTACGAATTGGCTTACCGGATGCAGGTTTCGGTTCCCGAAGTGATGGATATTTCCCGCGAACCAGAAGGAACCTTGAACAGTTACGGAGCCGTTCCTGGAGCCTCCAGCCTGGCGAACAACTGCCTGCTCGCCCGCCGCCTCCTTGAAAAAGGCGTGCGTTTTGTTCAACTCTTCGACTGGGGCTGGGATTTTCATGGAACCAACCCGAAGGAAGATATCAGAGACGGCCTTACGAAAAAGTGCGCTACGATGGACAGGCCCGTTGCAGCCCTCATTCGGGATCTGAAAGAGCGGGGACTCCTTGAGGATACGCTGGTCATCTGGGGCGGAGAATTTGGGCGAACACCCTTCCGAGAAGGCCGAACCGCAGGAGGCAAGGTTCTTGGAAGGGACCACTTCCCAGACTGCTATTCCATGTTCATGGCTGGGGGAGGAATACAAGGAGGGATCACCCACGGTCAGAGCGACGAGCTAGGATTCAGCCCCGCTGAAAATCCCGTCCACGTTCATGACCTACAAGCCACAATTCTCCACCAACTGGGATTCGATCATGAGCGTCTGGTTCATCGGTTCCAAGGCCGTGACTACCGTCTGACTGATGTTCATGGAAAAGTGATCAAAGGAATTCTGGCCTGACAAGGCACTCACTGACCCATACGGACCCTCCGACCGAAGAGGCAACACCCACGATAGATGTCCTCAGCTTACCCACTTGAAAATTATGGTAGTCTTCTAAGTGTTCGGATTGGCTACAAAGCCTCCACTGTTGATCACTCAGGTCGATGATCGTATTTAACTTATCGATTATGGGTCCCTACCGTTTCCGAATAACCTTTTGACATGAAGTTTGCCACCATGAAGCGCCTTGGCCTCCGCTCTGGTCTGACTGCAGCAATGTTAGCCATATCCCTTTCCTTTTAATGCGTGATCGAACGACTCCTGAGTCTCTTGCGGCGTCAGCATGGCGAACCCTGTCAGCAGTAGCGCCAGCACTACCTCGGGAACAGACCCTGACACAGGAAATTGCGGATGCCTCGGCAGCCCAAGAGCGGGGCTATTACCTCCCGGATGAGGATGAGCGATTGAGAGACACCTACTCTCTCTATCTCGGCTTACGCACCTCGCTATGGGGAACCGTCCTCACCCTGCGGCCTTTGCTCGATGAGCGCCGCAACCCAGACTGGAGCCTGAGACTGCGCGTCTTCGGTCTGGCATTCTGCGCAACCGCCATGCTGATGCGCAGTGCAGGATTTATTGTAGACCTCGCAAAGGACCGTCCGGTGGTCTGGAAGAAACTTGACGAGGCCGAAGCACGCTTCGGCATCAAGGAGAAGAGCCTGACAGGGATCTATCGCAATTTCTCGTCAGCTCGCTGGATGTGGAGATACCATGAGGCGTGGCGCTTTTACGAAGCACACCGCGAGGAAATTACCGACGCCCTACAATCCTCCGGCATGGGAGTGCTGGCAGATTGGCTGCATGCCGAGGAGCCTTTTTTTGAGCGTAGCCGCCGAGAGTTTATCAAAAGAAAGATCCGCTACCGAATACACGCCTTCAAACTCAGACAGGTAGCCAGTTACAGGCGGGTCATGTTTCATCTTTTCCGTTTGAGTGGCAGCGCTATCGCAGACATGAAGCAACCCTTCATCCGAAGAACCCAGGCGGATCACAGGGTCAGCAGCGAAATATGCCTCACCACTGCAACCAAACTTTCTCCCGGCGACGTCATAGTAACCCGTCACGATGATGCCATGAGCAACTTGTTCCTGCCCGGGTTCTGGCCCCATGCCTCCCTTTACCTGGGCAACTTGAAACAGCGTGACATCCTTCGCCTTCCTCCCATATCCTCTCCTGAAACAGAGGTTCTTGAGGCAAAAAAAGACGGCGTTCTTTTCCGTCACCTTCCCGAAGCATTAGGTGTGGATGCCTTCTTTGTGCTTCGCCCGATTCTCGCAAACGCACCCATTCAAGAGGCTTTGAAGCGAGCCATCAGCCATGAAGGGAAGCTCTATGATTTTGTCTTCGACTTCCGAAAGGCTGACCGGTTGGTTTGCTCAGAAGTGATTTATCGCGCGTATCATGGCGTGGGGCCTATCTCTTTTGAGCTGGTAAAACGAGCAGGGAAACTGGTTCTGTCTGCGGAGGATCTTGCTCGCCAAGCGCTCGAGTCAGGGCACTTTGAAGTCCTGTGCTGCTTTGGATTGAAGGGGAACACCTTCATGGAAGGGCCGTCAGCGAATCAGAGGGTTCTCGAGACTTTAGAGGCGGACTGACAGACTAGATTCCACGTTGGTTCACCAGGCATTGGAATCCTGACATTCTAGCAGCAGCACCAGAAATCCTCTCCCTCCTGATACCCCCGATCCACGGCCAACTTTCTCACCGTCTCCCGCCCCCCGGGAATACCTACCGCTCCGATAAGGGTAGAGTCCCGCCAGAGCCTTCCGAATTCTGCAGGCCCTGCCACCTCTGCACCAGAGATCCGCTCTCCCACCCTGCGAGGGTTCACCTCAAAGAATCCATTCACTTGAACTCCTTCGACTTGGAGCAGGCGCGCGAGCCTCTTCCCAATTGGTCCTGCGCCACAAATGGCAACCCCTCGCTCAGTAACTCTCTCCTCAAGAGAAAGGTGATGAGCCTTCATCTTCCATACCTGCTCCTCTGCATAGGATGGGTGCCTCCGGGTCAACCGGCCAAGCCCATCTCGCCATGAAAGAACGAGATCATCAACCTTACCTATTAGCATCTTCCTCCTCAGCATTCGCAGAAAAAGATCGTGATCCTCTGCCCATTCGCACCGTCGATATCCCGAGACATCATCCAAGGCGGACCTCCTCACCATCATGGAGGGCTGAATCACTGGACATTCTACAAAACGCCCCCTCGCGATATCCTCTGCATTCTTCAAACTATTCACCCAATCGACATATCGTTGCATTCCTTCACCGACGGGAGTGAGCAATCTTACCTGCCCGCTGACTGCCGAAAACTGGGAATGAGAGGATAGGAAGTCCTCCTGTAAAGCCAACCGGTTGGGATGGGATATGTCATCAGCATCCATCCTCGCGATCAGAGGTGCTCTTGCTGCTCTAATCGCCTCAATAGAGGCCTCCGTGACCCCCCTGTGTACCCGAGTAAAAATTCGAATGCGAGAATCCTTAAAGCTACGCACAATCTCGCTGGATGCATCCGTGCATCCATCCAGCACCACGATCAGCTCAAAAGAGGAACGTGTCTGATGAAGACAGCTTTCAATTGCCTCTGTTATGGTATCCCCGGCATTAAACACCGGCATCACGATCGAAATCGCGGGAGTATTCATCCTGGAAAAGTTTCGTCTATACCCCGGGCCTGCACGATTCCCTGTTCATCAACCACGATCACCATGGGCCGGCAACACACCTCACAGTCATAATCGAGATGAGCCGGACACTCCACGAGAGGAGGTATGGAAACCGCGAAATACTCAAAGCAACTCGGGCACTGCACTTCTCCCAGGCCTTCCATTTTACTGCTCTACTCTCAAACGCACCGACTCCCCGTGAGCATCTAGCCCCTCCATTCGTGCAAACTCCTGCACCACTGGGAGTGATTTTTTGACGGAAGCTTTGTCCATCTTGACGATACTCGTGCGACGCTGAAACTGGTCCGCCCGGAGACCCGAGAAGGACTTTCCTGCTCCCCCGGTGGGCAGGGTGTGACTAGGCCCCGCAAGGAAATCACCTACGGCGATAGCGGAGATATTCCCAAGGTAGATCGCGCCCGCAGTTCTGATCTCACCAAGACGTCTTCTCTCGTCTTTCACCACAAGGGAAAGGTGCTCTGGAGCAAACTCATTACAAATCTTAATGGCATCATCGATCGATCGCACCAGCACTGCAAAGCCTGCTTTGCGCAGGGACTCCCCTATATATTCTGAACGCGAAAGACGTTTCAGCTGGCGAGCTACCTCCTTCTCCACCTGCTTCAGGAGACGGGAGGAATTTGTCACAAACCCCACCACGCTATCCCCACCATGTTCAGCCTGCGCGAGAAGATCCGCCGCAATACATACCGGATCTCCGCTTGAATCACTTATTACCAGCACCTCGCTCGGCCCTGGAAGGAGGTCGATTGATACCGCTCCAACCATCTGCCTCTTCGCCTCCACGACAAAGGCATTGCCCGGACCAAAGATCTTGTCGACTCGTCGTACACTTTTCGTTCCCATTGCAAGGGCTGCAATAGCCTGGGCTCCGCCAACCTTGAGAACCTCGGTCGCTCCTGACTGACGGAGTGCATACAGAAGATCCGGATTAACCTTACCCGCTGGTCCAACGGGAGTTGCTGCGATAATTTCAGGCACCTTGGCTGCTTGCGCGAAGGCCCCGGTCATCAGAGCTGTCGAAACCAGGGGGGCCTTCCCTCCTGGAACATAGATTCCCACCCGGTCAAAGGAAGTAAACCGCTCCCCCACTACCGCTCCTTCTGCATTCTTTCGCTTCCAATCTTTGCGCAGACTCTCCTTCGCAAAAGCATGAATATTCCGACGAGAGGACCGGATCGCCCGCTTGGTTGCCGGCGCAACCACCGCCTCGGCCTCGGCGAATTCCTGTTCAGAGACAAACAAGCTCCCCACGCTCAGCTTCGCCTTGTCAAATTTCTTGGTGAAGTCAATCAGGGCCCGGTCTCCCCTCCTGCGCACTTCACCCACAATCCCTGCCACGGCCTCTTCTAATTCTCGGGAAGGCTCGGCACGTCGGTCAAGGGAGCCCACGAACTTCTGGTAGCCTCGATCCTTATATGTGATGACGCGCATGGACCTTCACTTACCTCTCTTCTGCTTCTTTTCAAGTGCCAAGCCTTGATTGCGTTCCTTACAGAGCCCCGGAGGGGGCAGAAGCCTTAAAAATCACTCCATAATGAGGTGGCACGGCATCATGGGGCCATCATACTCTGATCTGACGTTCTCCCGAGCATACCCCACTCCGATTGGAACACCTCCCAAAGGCACACAGTGAGATCCGGCAACAATGAGCGAGCAGGAAAACCCGGTGACCCCAATGAGCAACTCCAGATTATCCCGAAGAAAGGCGAAACACCTTCCTCTGGGGATTCAATCTTACCCTTCACAGGGAACACCTGCCAACCCATCTGATCCCTTCATCTTCTGGAGTTCCGGCTCTCCCTGTTCGCGATGCGGAGACGTCTTTGTATTCGACGCATCCAAAATCCTCCGACCGCTTCAACCGATCCCCTGTACCTCCTGCGGCAAAAACACGAACGCGCTCCTACTCTGGGCGATGATCAGCATTGTGGCTTATTTCGGCGCCTTAGCCTTACTTCTCCTCTTCTTCCCAGAAACCGCACTTTCTCCGGCGATGGAACTTCAGGCGCCACTGGGATTCTTCTGCGTTCTGGGATTGATTTTTGCTCTCGCAGCTATCCTTAAATCAAAATTACAGCAGAAAGTCTCGATTAGGATCCATTCACTGTCGGCCGAGCTCGAGAGAAGACCGGAGGACATGGAGATCCTCGGCAAGGTTTTCTCTCTCTGCCGCTGGCAAGAGCAGCACGAACACGCTGTAAGAATCGCTGAATACGCTTCCCAGCTGAATCCGGACAATGCCGCTATCAGCAACCTGATTCAAACCTATCGTTCTACTTTGAGCGTGCAGGGTTTGATACCCACGACAAGCCAGGTCGCTCATTCCACACCATCAGCTACGGCTGCTACTCCTGCATCACAGACCCCCTTCTTTTCACCGGACGAAAAACAAGTTATCGCGAGAATTGAAGCTTGGCACAAGCACGGCAGAAGCATGAAGAACCTGGGGATAGTGATAGCCTGTATAGCACCTGTCCTGGGGTTTCTCTCGCACGTGATCACTTTCATGATGAACGTTAATCTTCTCTGGGGATGGATCCCTCCCCTCGCTCTCGCCTTCTGGGGTATTCGGATGTCGCGCAAAACGATTACCCCGCTCCCCCCCGGGATCATCCCTCCTCAGGGCTACACGGTTCCAGACCCCTATCTCGAAAAATAACGCCTGCGGAGGCTGAATTACAGCCGAGAGCTCTCCAGTTCTGAAGATCGCTTCACCTAATAATACGGTCGCAGCATGAGATAGACCACCGGCCCAGTCACCGCCACGTAAAGCCAGACTGGAAAAACCCGCGTCGCAATCCTGCGATGCTTGGCAGTCTGATTGGTAAATCCGTAGACGAAACTAAGGAGGATGAAGGGCAAGCTCACGGCAGCTAAGGCAATATGCGACAGCAGTATACTGAGATACACTACTCTCATGGGTCCCGCTTCTACCCTTTCCTCTTCACTGAGCTCTTTGTTCCCGTCAAGGTCCCCATAAATCGTCTCGCGGGTGGTGAAATGGTAGGTCACATACGACAGGAGGAAAAGGAGCGAACATCCCATCGCAACGTAGATCCAACGCTGGTGCAGGAGAACCCGACCTTTCCTGATGCAAAGAAGAGCAAGGACCAGGGCCGCAGCAGCACCGCTATTCAGCAAGGCATGTAAGGGGGGAAGCAAGTGCAGACTCACTCCTTCCGGCAGGTCAAATTTGACCCGTCGCATCAATCCCACGAGAAAAAGGACCAGAGCCGTGACGATCCAGACTGCGATCTTCAGCTTCCGGGCAAGCGCCAGGTTCGCCCCGCGATTGCGGTAGGCTTCCAACTCACTCATGGCTGCGCACCTGAGACAGTCCTTCTACCGGCAAGCCCCTTCATAATAGATTGTCTGACATCCTGATAGAAGCTCTCCCTGACGTTCTCCCCCTGTGAACGGGCAAACTGAAGATCCCGCTTCTTCACACACTGCCATCCATCAAACACCATCAGAGAACGGTCGTGAGAGTAACGAGTATTCGCAGGAGGCACCTTGTTCTTTACGACCTTCATGAATCCCATTTCTTTTTCGAGATACTCATGAATCACCTTCTCCTCACCACGAACAAACCACCAGTTACTGCTGTCGGCGTCCACCGCACTGGCATAATCCTGTAACTGCTCTAGCTGGTCCGTTTCCGGATCTATGGAGATCGATACTACGTGGAAGTTGTCCTCGCCTGAAAATTCCTTGTAGAGACTTTTCAGATCTTCCGCAGCAGTTTCCAGACAGTAGGGGCAGGTCGCAAAAAAATTTGTCGCTACCCATACTTTGTCTTGGAGGTCCGCAAGGCTGACCTCCTTCCCTTCCTGATTTGTCAGCACAAGATCCTTGGCAAGACTCCCAAAATCCTCGGCCACTTCGCCACCGGCGTCAGCCACAATGGGTATGAACCTGCGCTTCCGTGATTCCCTCAGCCAGAAGGAAGTTCCAAGCACCGCGATACTCAGGACCGCGACAACGGTATAGATTAGAATGATCTTGTTTCTGTCAGTCATAATTCTCTTATCCTTCTTTCAGATCTCCCTCGCGGATGTACTGCAGGACCGCATCCAGACGGGCACGAGCTTTCTCCACATCATCGACCCGCTCTCGGGCATTAAGTCTTCTGGCTTCCTCGGGATCCTCCGCAAGTAATCTTCCTGCGTCATCAGCGACCTCTCGGGCGAGGTTGAGGTCAAACATCGGAGCCAGCACATGCAGGTTCTCGTCAATAAAAACGAGAGTTGATCTAAAGCGCTCGCGCGGGCCTTCCAGCGATGAAACCGATTCCTTGAACTCTGCTCGAATCTTGTGGCGGATATAGCCTCTGGCGGCTTCTTCCTCGGCCTGCACGAAAAACCAGCGAGAATCATCCGCCACTCCAAGTTCCATCAGCAAATGCCGCAGTTCGTCCGGGCCATCGGCTTCGGGATTTACTGTGATGCCCAGAAAAAGAAGATTTTCGTCATCAGGAAATCTTTGAGACAGGTCCCTCATCGCACCCAACGACTCCTTCATTCTCTCCCCCTCTTGGAGAGAAAGAGGCGTGAAAAGGGTCGTCTTCCCCTTCAATTGTTCGGTGGTGAATGCCTTATTGTTCTGGTCTCGACCAAAAAATACCTCAGTGAGACGCTGGACGACATGAGGCCGGGCATCCTGCTCATCGCTTTGATGTTTGAGGCGGTATGCAAAAGTAACGAGGACCCCTCCGATGATCATTAAGACCGCGATCGACAGCCCTGTCTTCTTCAGCTTCGCAGGATCCCTCTCTGCAGGCTCAAGATGGATTGTTTGTCTGGCCACAACGGGGGGAACCTAGGACGGCAAAGGCAGATTGGAAATGGAAATTCGCACAACCTTTCCACGATAACCACATCCAGCGCGCGTCTCAGACTGCTCAATTCCAGTCCAAGGCAAGCGCTGTCAGCACTACAGGAAGGTAGAGAAGCGTGAGCAGGAAAAACCGCCGACACGACTGACGATCCCCTGCTAGCGCAAATCTAGCCGCCATCAAACACAGGTAAAGCCCTGCCGCACCACCTATTAGGCCAAACATCAACCCTGCATATCCCATCAGAAATGCGTAAAGCGCCAGCCCTGAGAGCCCCAGAGAAAATATCGCAGCTAGAAGTCCAGAGCGCCTGCCTGATTCATCTCCATCAGACCACATTCTAAATCCCGCTGTTTCGTACTGCTCCCGGCATAGCCAGTTGATTGAAACAAAGTGTGGTAGCTGCCAGAGAAACAGGAGGGCGAAAAGAAACCATCCGCGTGGATCTTCCATCCCACCTCCGCCTCCAACCCAGCCGATCACCGGTGGCAGAGCACCGGGAATTGCGCCTACCAGCGTATTAATAGAACTTCTCCTTTTGAGTGGAGTGTAAACGAACACATAGGTTGCGATGGTGATCGCGATCAGGGTAGCCGCTCCCTTGTCCACCATCGCAGCGACGTGGATGATCCCAAACCCACAAAGTATCCAGCCGAGCATGAACGCCCAAGTTGGAAGAACACGCTCGGCCGGTAGCGGACGGTCAGCTGTCCGAAGCATTCTGGCATCCTCTTTGATCTCCATCAACTGATTGAAGACCGCGGACCCGAAGGCGGCCGCTGCCGTGCCGACCAAGGTGTGTATTAAATCCCAGAGCTGCCCCCATTCCCAAGCCCCGGACTGAGAGAGGACGGCGATCAGAAAACCAAAAAAGGTCGTCAGCAGAACAAAGATGTTGAGCCGCAGCTTGATCAGGGCGGCCAAGTCTCCTCTGAGGCTTGGCCCAGAAGCACCCTCACCTCCTTGTTTGTCTCCTTCGTCCTTCACGCTCATGCAGTGTGCTACGGACTCTGCCTTACCGCAATCTCAGCAAGTGCAAGATCCCCACGAAATTTCTGCCAATTTTCTCCTTCAGGCCCTACACCGGTGCCATGAATTTTGCGATTTGCAACGAGACCTTCCAAGACCGCAGCTTTTCGGAGCAATGCCAAGCCGCTGAGGCTGCGGGCTACACTGGAATCGAAATTGCCCCATTCACCCTCGCCGACGACATCTCCCTCATTTCTGCCTCGGAGATTGCCAGCTGCCGGAAGGCGGCAGCTGATCATAACCTTCAAATCGTGGGACTCCACTGGTTGCTGGCCAAGACTGAGGGATATCATCTCACCAGCCCTGATGCCTCAATTCGGGCAGCCACCGCCGACTACGCCCGCCGACTGGCTGATCTTTGCTCCAGCCTTGGCGGGACTGTCATGGTCTGGGGAAGCCCCCAGCAGCGTTCACTGGAGTCGGGATGGGATTACGGGGAATCCGTGGAGCGAGCTGTCGAAGTCCTCAGGCCGGCCGCCGAACACTGTGCCGACCTCGGGATCACCATCGCCATGGAACCCCTTGCCAGATCAGAGACCAATTTTCTGAACACCGCGGAGGAAACCACCGCCCTTCTCGATATTGTGGATCACTCCCACCTCCAGCTCCATCTCGACGTCAAGGCCATGAGTTCTGAGCGAAAGGGGCTAGGGGATCTCGTCCGCGACAATGCCTCCCGAATCGCACATTATCACGCCAACGACCCCAACCTGCTCGGCCCCGGCATGGGCGAAGTGGATCATACCCCAGCCGCCCAGGCTCTCCACGAAATAGGATATCAGGGCTGGATTTCAGTCGAAGTCTTCAAATACGAGCCCAGCCCAGACGAAATTGCCCGACAGAGCATGGAATACCTCCAAAAGGTCTATCTTGGCGGATACTGAGCGATTCCTGACAACCGCTGAAAACCACCTCTCGCCCGTCCCTTCTTTGAGCTAAATTTCCTCTTTGCCGCTGCTGCCGATTACCGGTTAGGGTAACCCGAGACACATGAGTAGCAACGACGAGCACCCTAACCGCGAGATCGAAATCCTCGAGTCGGTGGCCGACAAAGGCGCCCTCGCAAAGGCCAAAGCCTACACGAAGCTCTCCGGGCCGGGTTGGCTACAGAGCGCTATCACCCTGGGCGGAGGATCCCTCGGCGGAGCGATGTTCCTCGCGGTCATGGGCGGCTTCGCCATGCTTTGGGTGCAACCCTTTGCCATGCTTATGGGAGTCATCCTCCTTGCCGCTATTTCCTACGTAACGCTGAGTACAAAGCGAACCCCTTTCCAAAGTCTCCGGCAGGAAATTAACCCCGTCCTCGCGTGGGGTTGGCTCGCCGCCTCGCAACTAGCAAATATGATCTGGGTATTGCCTCAGTATTCTCTCTCCTATGCCGCGCTCACAGACAATCTTTTCCCCTCATTCTTTGAAACATCCAAGGACCTCGACAGCACGAAGTATATCGTCTCTTTCGTGATTCTGGGAGTGATGCTCTCCATCAACTTCCTGGGATCAGGCAAAGGCAGAGGATACCGTATCTATGAGAACACCCTGAAAGTCCTTGTAGGAATCGTCGTCCTTTCCTTCGTGGGTGTTGTCATTCGCCTCGCTGGCACTCTCGACTGGGGCTCCATTTTTGCCGGCCTCATTCCAAACCCCTCTCTCATCTGGAAGCCCACGGAAGCCTATAATGCAATCTTGGCAGCGCTCCCTTCAGAAGCTGCACGGGAATACTGGACGGCTATCGTCCTCAAGGCTCAAAGGGATCCCATGGTTGCCTCGGCTGCTGCTGCAGTTGGGATCAACATGACGTTCCTCATGCCCTGGGCCCTTCGCGCTCGCAAATGGACCAGAACGCACCGCAGCCTTTCACGATTCGACCTTGTCACGGGAATGATGATTCCCTTTGTCCTTGCTACTGGATGCGTCGTCATCGCTGCCGGCTCTCAATTTCACGGCAAGCCGTTCAAGGGCCTTCTCAGTGAGGAAAACGGCCAGGTAATTATCCATGAAAACAGTGGAAAATATGCTGATTATAGCAAAGCGATTAATTCCCGTAATGTGAAAGTCGGCGAGACGGTAGCCATCTCGGATGGCGAAAAGAAACTTGCCGCCATGTTGATCAAACGGGACACCAACCAGCTTGCAGGAGCACTTGAGTCACTGTTTGGGAGTTCTTTCTGGGCGAAAAAAGTCTTTGGAATCGGGGTCCTCGCCATGGGGCTATCTACGATATCCATCCTCATGCTGATTTCCGGCTTCGTGGCCTGTGAAGTCACAGGCAAACCGAGGGATAGCATGGCCTTCAAAGTTGGAACCGCACTAGCCTCCACAGGCGTCCTCTGGCCTTTACTCTGGGGTGGCGAATCCAAGGCTTATCTGGCAGTGACAACCTCGACCTTTGGTTACGTCCTCTTCCCGATCGCTTTCCTTGCTTTTATCGTCATGATCAACTCCCGAAAGGTCCTCGGAGATCAAGTCCCAAGAGGAAAGGCTCGCCTCGCCTGGAATATCCCTCTTGTCATCTCCTGTGTCATTACGGGCCTCGCCGCAGGATGGACCGGATGGAATAAGAAGCTCACTATCAAGAACGATGCCGGCGAAATCACGACCGATCTGGCGATGGGCAAATGGTTTATCATCGTCTTTGCTATCCTCGTTGTGATAGGTTTCTTCCTGCCTAGGAAATCAAAAACGCACAGCTAGGGCGTCCCTCTTACAGAGAAACGGAAAACCTCCCCCTCATGAAATTCGGAATAATCGGGGCCGGCATGATTGGCCAGTTCCACGGCAAGGCCATCGAAGCCATGACGGGCGGAGAACTGCATTCCGTCTTTGACCTCCGGGCGGAAGCGGCGCAGCAACTCGCGGGGCAGTTCGACGCAAAACCCTTCAGCGACCTCGAGCAGTTTCTGGCCGACGACGAACTTCAACTTGTCACCGTGGGCACTCCTTCTGGCGCTCATCTCGATCCCTCCCTCGCCGCTCTGAACGCCGGCAAGCACGTCATCTGTGAAAAGCCCCTCGAGATCACTCCGGAGCGGATCGATCTCATGATGAGCGCTGCTGAAGAAAACGGAGTCTCCCTCGCAGCCGTTCTCAACCGCCGGTTTCACCCCGCCATGGATGCCTTTAAGGCTGCTGCTGACGCGGGACGATTTGGCACTCTGACCTCTGCGTCCGCCTACGTAAAGTGGTATCGGGACCAGGCCTACTACGACTCCGCAGCGTGGCGAGGCACGTGGGCTCTCGACGGCGGAGGAGCCCTCATGAACCAGTCGATCCATACAATCGACGCCCTGCTTTACCTTGCTGGCCCAGTGGTCAGCGTACAGGCTAACATCGCCTGCCTCACTCATTGCGATATCGAGGTTGAGGATACTGCCGTGGCCCTCGTGGAATTCGCCAATGGGGCCCGGGGCGTGATCGAAGGAGCCACCTCCAACTGGTCAAAAGACGGTCACCCTGCCCGCGTGCAGCTCTCCGGAGATCGCGGAAGCGCCTTCCTCGCCGATGAAGCCTTCGAGATTTGGGATTTTATGGATGAGACCCCAGAGGATACACAAGTGCACCAGACGATGATGAAAGGATCGGAGGCGGGCCTCGGAGCTAACGACCCTAAGGCCATCAACTTCGAGGGGCACCAGAAAAACTTTGAGGAAGTGATCAGCGCGATCGCTGAGAAACGGGAAGCCAGTGTAAATGCCGCTGAGGCCCGTAAAGCGGTTGCCTTAATATGCGCCATCTACGAAAGCGCCCGGGACAACGGCAGAAAAATCGATCTATCCTGAGGAAGGACAGACCTCTTCCTCATCCCTCTTTTTCTGCAAACTCCTTCACCCTTCTCTGACTCTCGGCATCGAGGCTGGCAATGGGATACTTGTAAGTCTTGCCGTTGGCCAATCTCAGAATTGCCTTATCCTCCTCCACCCCGAGCAAAGCGGCTTTGATCTTTTTTCCACTCTTGTTTGTCCAAACCCCCTCCAAAGGCCCTTTCCCCGGTGTTACACTCTCCCCGGGGCCCAACTCCGCACCCTGAGTAATCCAGAGCTTGAGGATATTCACATCCTTTTCACCCAGTCCCGCCCCCTTCGGAGGCATCCGGTTGTCAGGATCATCGGACTGGATGACCTTCATAAAGAGACCGCTATTGGGCCTGCCCGGCACAATTTGCAATCCGGCCCCGATATGCTCCTTGATCTGGTGGGGTTCAAGATTGAAGTCCCCCTTCGCTTTTCCGTCCCTATGGCACTTGAAACAGTGACTTTTCAGGATCGGCAAGACGTCCTTGTCAAATTCTACCGCCCCCACAGAGAGGACGGAAAAAACGAGGGCCAGAGCCCCGGCGATGGGTGTTTTCACACCCCCTATATGGCCTTGCCGCCGCGAAATCACCAGCCTCGAGGTTTTAAAAATCAGGCTGGCTCGGTCAGAGCTCCTCCCTGCAAAGAGAAACTAGGTTGCATCTCACTCTTGCCAGCTCGCAACAATTGCTCTTTCCTCTCCCCACATGTATCTCTCCGGTTTCGCCGACGAGGCAGCAAAAGACCTTGCCACCCAGATCAAAGCCACCAAGGAAATTGGTTGGAATGCAATATCAGCGCGTTCCATTGATGGCAAAAGCATTCATGACCTTAGTGACAAGGATTTCAACAAAGCTCTGAAGCTCCTCGAAAAAGAGGAAATTAAAATCCCAGAGATTGGATCTCTCATTGGGAATTGGGCCAAGAAGATCACCGACGACTTCGATGTCACACTTGGGGAAATTGAGCGAGCCATACCCCGAATGAATAAACTTGGGACAAAGATCATCCGTGTCATGTCATACGCTCAGGAACCCTGGGGCGAAGACCAGCACGAGGAAGAGCGGTTTAAGAGACTCCGCATCATTCAGCAGAGGTTTGCGGATGAGGGAATTACGGCGGCTCATGAGAACTGCTCCAATTGGGGTGGATTCTCTGCAAAGCACAGTCTGCGTCTGGTCGAAGAAGTTCCCGGGCTGAAACTGGTATTCGATACCGGCAACCCAGTCTTCCAGCGCGACCGCTCTAAATCAGAGCCTCATCCGTTCCAGGATGCCTTAGGATTCTACAATGACATCAAGGAGCACGTTGTCCATGTCCACATCAAGGACTGCCGCTATCCAAAAGTGGGGCAGAACGAGCCCGATTACACCATGCCAGGAGAGGGAGACTGCCACCTTCAGCACATCATGCGCGACCTCAAGGCCCGACGCTATGATGGAGGATTCGCCATCGAACCACATGTTGCCACGGTGTTCCATGTAGAGGATGGCCAGAAGCCGGATTGGGACCAGTGCTATAAGAGCTACGTGGAATACGGGAAGAGGGTGCAGGACCTCATGGAGGAGATTGGCTGGGAGTCTAAACCGTCCCAGTAGCTTCAAGATTTCCGCTCTTTCGCTGTTACTCTTAAAAACATTCGTTTCAGCGCGTCCGGAAACGGCTAAACTCCCCCTGTGCTTCCTTGGTTCCAGAGCGGCGCTTTTCCTCTCTACCTCGCACCAATGGCGGGAGTGACGGACGTGGTCTTCCGGAGTATCTGCAAAGAACTAGGTGCCGACGTAATGGTCACCGAGTTCGTCTCAAGCGAGGGCATCATCCAACAAGATACCCGCACCCGGAAATACACCGAATTTACTGATGAACAGCGGCCAGTAGGCGTGCAGCTTTTCGGTGCGGACGGCAAGAGAATGGGAGAAGCCGCCCGAAAAATCATCGATTGGCAGCAGCCTGATTTTATCGATATCAATTTCGGTTGTCCGGTAAACAAGGTTGTCTCCAAGAATGGAGGCTCCTCTCTTCTAAGGGATTGCCCGGTCCTCGCCTCAGTCGCCCATGGGGTCGCTGAGGCAGTCGGAAACCAAGTTCCCGTCACTGCAAAGATTCGTATTGGGTGGGACGAGAATTCGATTAACGCACCGGAAGTCTGCTCTGTCCTTGAGGATTCAGGAATGCAAGCGATCTCAATTCATGGACGAACCCGCTCTCAGGGATACCGGGGAGAGGCCAACTGGGACGTCATCAACGAGTGCTCTCATCATGTCTCCGTGCCCGTGATCGGGAATGGAGACTTGGGCTCAGGTGAGGATATTCAAAAAAGACGAGAAACGACTGGAGTCTCGGGAGTGATGATTGGACGTGCCGCTATGCAAAACCCTTGGATCTTTCGACAGGCGAAGAGCTATCTGGAGACCGGGAATACTCCCTCACCCATTCCTCTCGACGAGCGCTGGCAGCTCATCACCCGTCACTGCCGGCTCGCAATCGAAAGCAATCGGTACGGTAATGAAAAACAATCTATGATGGCAATGCGCTCCCGCCTGATGGCCTACTGCAAAGGCTTCCCCGGGGCGAAGCCCCTCCGCCGGCGCCTTTCCACCGTGGCCTCCCTGCTCGAGATAGAGGAGCTAGCAAACGAACATCTTGTTCATCTCGAAGAGAATCCAGACGAGCAGGCCATTCCCTCGAGCGCGTGAGGTTCAGACTGCTCCTATCGTGCCTCACCCGTTTTCTTGCTATTAGCCCTGAGATTTGGCTAGTGTGAGATCATGGAGTCGCACGAGGTTTTCAAGCAATCCTTCGAGAAGACGAGCCCCAAGGCGATCGCTGGAGAACTCGGAGTCTCGCTCTCTCTGGTCTATAAATGGGCTCAGGAACAATCGGACAACGGAAGCGGGAGCCGAAACCCACTTGATCGGATCCTCGAAATTATTCGACTCACGGGCGAGAATCATATCGTAGAATGGCTTTGCCAGGAATGCGGAGGCTATTATGTCAAAAACCCCACACAAAGTTCCGCGGACGGCTATGAGGTTTTACCTGCCACCAGCGAAATCATCGACCAGTTCTCAAAACTGCTGCGCCGTATTTCCGAGTCCGCTCTCGACCACTCTATCACCCCGGATGAGGCAGATAGTATCCGCGAAAGCTGGGAAAAGCTGAAACGCTACACCGAAGGTTTTGTGCGCTGCTGCGAGGAGGGCGACTTGGAGGCGATCGCTGCGGCAGATAAAGCGGGAGAAGGCGTGTGATCCCCTGGACCTCGCCAAAGAGGCAGCTATCCACCTCGAGACCGCACTCCACCTCAGAAATCTTCTCTCTTCCCCTTCGGGCTGCCTTGCCAAGCACGGCTGATAGCGTAAACTCCCGCCCACGCTCCCGTAGCTCAGCTGGATAGAGCAACGGATTTCTAATCCGTAGGTCGCAGGTTCGAATCCTGCCGGGAGCGCATTCTACAACTCTGGAGCCTATAGCCGACCCGCGATATACCAGAGAGGATTTCACCCAACCTTCGACTCCCCTGAACCTCCCAGTAAATCACCCTGGCTTACTCATCGTCCTCGAAGGGATTGATGGCACCGGCAAATCCACTCAGACGCGCCTCCTCGCCGAAGCGTTGCGGGAACAGGGCTTTAATGTCACCCAGTCTCGCGAGCCTACGGACGGCATCTATGGACGTAAGCTTCGGGAGTCGGCCACCGCCGGCCGCCTATCTGCGGAGGAAGAACTGGACCTGTTCCATAAAGACCGCCGGGAACATGTTGAACGCCTCATTTCGCCCGCTCTCAAGGCTGGAGACATCGTCGTTCTTGATCGCTACTACTTCTCAACCATGGCCTATCAGGGAATTCGAGGCTTCGACCCTCAGGAAATCCGCCGGACCAATGAGGAGTTCGCGCCACGCCCTGACCTCCTTCTGCTTCTTGAACTATCACTGGATACTGCAATGGCCCGAATTGGGGTCCGCGATGGACAGGGAAATCAATTTGAGCGAAGAGA
>DIHT01000154.1:0-45501 GCA_002420305.1 Akkermansiaceae bacterium UBA5689
TTTGAAGGGCACTTCGGGTAATTTTGGGAAGGTTTCTATTTCATGGGTGAATTCGCTTTCACTTCTTCGAGAAACTCCCAGCGGTTAATGAGCTCGTCAGCCACTTTTTTAGCGGCCTCAAGTTCAGCCATGATCACGGGGATTTGTTCAAAGTCGGTTTGGACATCGGGCGAAGAGAGTTTTTCTTGCAGAGTGGTGACCACATCGTCGGCTTCCATGGCCTTGTCTTCGAGTGTTTCGAGCTCTTTGGCTTCAGCCATGGTGAGCTTTCTCGGTTTCTCTTTTTTGTTAGAGGCTCGCTTTTTAGCCGCACGGTTAGCGGCGGTGGCCTGGGCCCGCGCAGCGTTTTCCCGCGCTTGTCGTTTCTCAAGATAGTAAGAGAAGTTGCCGGGGGTGACTTTTACCCCATCGTCCTCGAAGGCGACGATTTGATCGCAAATACGGTCGAGGAAGTAGCGGTCGTGGGAGACGACAAGGATGGTTCCGGGAAAGGCAGCAAGGGCCTCTTCGAGCATCCGGAGCGATTGTAAGTCGAGATCGTTGGTGGGTTCGTCAAGAACGATGAGGTTGCCTCCGGTCTTGAGGACCTTGGCGAGCATAAGACGGGCACGTTCACCTCCTGAGAGGAGGTCGACGCGCTCGTTGATACGTTCATCAGAAAAAAGAAAGCGGCGCAGGTAGGCGCGAGCACCGAGAGTTTCGTCGCCAAATTCGATTTTTTCGTTTCCGTCCGAGATTTCATCGAGAAGTGAACCGGTGCCATCCAGCTGCATGCGGGACTGGTCGATGTAGTTGATTTTGACTTTTTTACCGAGGATGGCCTTGCCAGAGGTGGGCTCGAGTTGTTGGAGGCAAATTTTGAGGAGGGTCGATTTACCAACTCCGTTTTTACCTACGACGCCTGTACATTGGCCCTCTTCAAGAGAGAGGTTCATGTGCCGGAACAGGGTGCGGTCCCCCAAGGTAATAGAAACGTCTTCGAGATCTACAATGGTATTGCCGAGTCTTGGTGGAGGGGGGATGAGGAGATCAATTTCACCCTCAGGAACGTGAGCTCCCTGATCTTTGACTTCGTAGAATGCATTAAGGCGGGATCGGGATTTGGTAGTGCGGGCTTTAACGCCTGCCTTGACCCACTTCAGTTCGTCGCTAAGGAATTTTTGACGCTTCTTTTCGGTGTTTTCTGCGATTTCCTGTCGCGCTGCCTTGGACTCGAGAAAGGCGGTGTAGTTTCCGGGATGGGAGTAGGCTTTGCCCTCTGAAATTTCGATGATGCGAGTCGCGATGACGTTGAGGAAATATCTGTCGTGGGTGACGAAGATGACGGCTCCGGTGTAGGTTTTGAGGAAGTCTTCCAACCAGCGGATGGATTCGGAATCGAGGTGGTTGGTGGGTTCGTCGAGGAGAAGAAGGTCAGGCTGTGAAGCGAGCGCGCTACAAAGGGCGACACGGCGTTTTTCTCCGCCGGAAAGGAGACCGGTCTCGGATTCAAGTGGCGGAGTAAAGAGGGCGTTGGAGAGGGATTTGATGCGAGCGTCGAGGTTCCAGCCGTCAGTGTGCTCAATAAGAGTGAGGAGGTCGGCGAGTTCAGACTCACTGCCGTCGCCGGTTTCATAGCGCGTTACGGCAGAGGCCACATCGGCGGCACCGGCGGCGATGTTCTCGTGAACGGAGAGATCAGGATCGAGTTCGAACTCCTGGGGCAGATAGCCGATGCGGAGGCCGCGGCGGGCCGAGAGTTCTCCGGAGTCAGCTTGGTTCTCATTTGCGAGAATTTTAAGGAGAGAAGTTTTTCCGCATCCGTTCCGACCGACAAGGCCGACTTTTTCACCGGCTGAAATGGCGACTGTGACGCCATCGAGGAGGGTCTGGTGGCCGTAAGCGAGACGGAGTTCGTTTGCGGAGAAAAGAGTCATAGGCTGGGGGTGGAGGGGTAGCGGAGCAGTTAGAAATGTCGAGTGTTGGAAATAATGGCCAAGCAAGTTGAGTCGTTCTCCTTTGGAACCGACGACCTTTCCCAAACTGGCCCCGTATGATCCCGCGATGACTTCCTTCAGCTTCCCCCTCAACTTATCAGGTTGCAGAAGTTCTCAACAACACCCCATACGCTGATCTTGAGCAGAAAGGTGTGGGTAAAATGGTTGGAGGATATGCTGAAGGTAGGCGTTCTTGCGCGAAGAAGCTTAAGATCGAGGTCTGCGGCATCTGCGGCCGAGAGCCTGCGCTGGAGAGTCCTCCCAACGGGGTGGACGTGACTTCCTCTCCTGCTCCTCCTTCCATGCCCGATTGCCAAAGGGAGCTCTAGCGGAGGCCGTTCTTTTTGGGGCAGGGTTTGGCGCGAGGCAGGATGCCTTCGCGATTATGTGCTGAACTATTTACCGGTTTCTCGATTTTTGCGGGAGCGGATTATCGTATTTGAGGTAGATGGCCACCTCTCGCAGGGGATATCATCCGGTAGAACTTGGGTTTTCGGGGCGGCAATATATTTTTGTAATATTCTCAACATGAGGACTTTACGGGAAAATATGGGCTGAAATTTGAGGATTCGGGATTTATTTACACGTAAAAGATAAAAAAGGTTGAAAGTTTAGTTAAGGTCTATTAGAAGAAAACAACGGATGAGTTCTTGTCACCCCGAACCATCGTGCTGTTGCCTATTCGGCCCCTCCTTGGAGGCCTCGTTACCGCAGCCCTTTGATTTCGGGGAATACAGGTCGGTTCAACCGGGTTCGCACTACCACAGGATCCCAGAAGGATCAGAAGACATTTAAAACCGGAAGATGGGAAGCGCCCAGCTCAGTAAATGGGTCTCATCTTCTCGAAGCGGCGGCGCCCTTAAACACGTGACATAGCGATACTCAACAGAACTGACAACTAGCTGATGCAGCCCCTCTGGTTTCACCCTTACCCAGACGGCGGAGCGCAGACCCTGACAATTTATCAGAGTTCTCGTTTCCGCGCGTTAACGCTCACGCTCTGACAACGATGAGTGCGATTGAGCAACCTCCTGCCCATCTCGAGGCCCCGCAGACACGGGTCTTTCAGCCGGGCATGTCTGGGGAAGAACTGCTCGCAGTTTCGCTGGAGGCCTGCGAGGGACGCGGTGTGTCGGACATTCAGTTCCGGGCAAAGCGGCCAATCTACGTTGAGACCAACCATGGGATGGAGTGTCTGGACTTTCTGGGCTTTCTCTCCGATCGAGACCTGCTGGAAGTTTACAAGGCTCTCGTTCTTCGGCAGGAAGAGTCTGGCCATGGGTTTGGGGGGAGTAGTGTGGGAGTCACTCCTGATGAGAAAGTAGAGCGATCACTTCAGCGGTTTCAAGAGACGCATGTTGACGATTTTTCAGCAGACGGTGTCGTCTACGCGGGAGGGACAAAAACGTCCGGGCGTCTGCGTATTCAAGCTCATCTCTCGGCTTCCGGATTGGGAATCACATGCCGGATCCTTAGCGATACGATACCAGCTCTCGATGTCCTGGGAATCGATCCCGATACCTCAACCGCACTCCAGGATGCAGTGCGTCGGAGAGCAGGGCTCTGTCTGGTGACAGGTCCTACCGGGTCGGGGAAGTCCACGACTCTGGCTTCTCTGATGGACTGGCTGAGGCAGTCTTCTTCCAAGCATATAGTTACGATCGAGGACCCTGTTGAATACCGCTACCAGGCAGACATGGAGCATCCCAATTATCCCGATCACCGAGCCATGTCTCCCAGTATCATTACTCAGCAGGAGGTTGGGCGTGACGTAGCGAGCTACCGACAGGGACTGAAGGATGTTCTAAGAAAAGCGCCCCATATCATACTTCTTGGAGAGATTCGTGATCGTGACGCGATGGATACCTGCTTGGAGGCAGCTCAGACAGGGCATCTCGTTCTCTCGACGCTCCACACTACCGGGGCGGTCAAGACGATGGGGCGGATTCTGGAGATGTACCCCCACGAGAAGTTCGGGTCAGTACTTAGTCGGCTCAGCGAAATGCTCATCTTTATTCATTCGCAGGGCCTCTTGAAGGGACTGCTTGGCAAGAGAGTGCTGACCTACGAGTTTCTCCAGAACAGCAACGATGCAGTCTCCAGCGCGATCGCGAACTACTCCTCCGGATCGAATGCACTCGAGGACGTTATTCGTCGAGCTGGCAATATTTCATGGGACGACAGCCTGCGTAAACTACTGCAGCGCGGTGCTATCGACCAACAAACTTTTGAAAGCGCCCGGATGAATCGGAACGATGAAGATGAAATCTGACCGGTAAATCCAAGTGCCAAAAGCACGTGCCCTGTGCGCGTCATCAACCAAAACAGACAAAACCATGACACTGACAAACACCCAGAAGACAGTGAAGTCCGGGATGACCCTCATTGAGTTGACGGTCGTAATTCTCGTCCTTCTATCATTGATCAGCATTCTTTTCGTTGGCGCGCGCGCCTGGAAAAGAGGCTCGGATCGCGCAGGATGCATCATGAACATTCGTAACGTTCAACAAGGTATGCGCTCCTACCAGAACATGAATGGCCATAATGCCGGAGAAGTAGTCTCCGGTGCTTATCGAGAGATTGTGGGACCTGGCAAATTCGTTGAAAGTAGCCCTGACTGCCCCGGCACAGGAACATACTCCAACAAAGGCGACACTCTCCCGCAACAAGGAGTGCTTTATATGACCTGTTCACTTGCATCTGCTGAGAAGCACGTGCCAAGTGATTTCGGAGACTGGTAAACACTTTTCGCTCCGGAGGTCGGCGCCAGAATTTTCTGGCGCCGACTCCGGTGCGGTTTTCCGCTTCACCATTTGCTGCCGGGGAGTATCCCATGGCGGCTTATCATAGAGCGACATCTTCCCCTCGTTTCCTCAATGGAAGTATTGGTGCATCCAGCCCAGTTAACAACCTGGCAACGGTTTCTGCAGGCGCGTCGTCTTCACCGTGAGACTACTCGGTCGAGGAATCTTGACTGGTATCGTGAGGCTCTCGACCTTGAGTGCCAATTGCACCTTTTCCTGGAGGGAGAAGATATCTCGGAGGCACACATTTGTTATGGGAAGGAGGACAGAAAGACCTGGGCCCGTGTAGCTCTGCCCTCCTTACAGGCTGGAGAGCAGGAGGTAATGGAATATCTTGCAGGAATTCGCTCCCATTTTGATGGCCGAATGAAGTCACTGGCAGTGATTCTTCATGTTGCCGACGAGTTTGCCATATCTGAGCTCAGAGGGGCCAATGAACGCCCCGAGGACCTTGGTGTTCTAAGTGAGAAGCTTGTGCATGAACCCAAGACCGTCCTTGAGGATCATAGCGATTCTGTGGAGGACCTCTCGTTCCGCCTGTTTCCCTATCCCGGGGCTAAGCCCGGGCAGCAGTTTGGGTCAGCGATAACAATTTCGAGAAGATGTCAGGCCTATCTAAGACAGATCAGAAATGTTGGTCAGGTTCTGAACTTTCCCATTCGGACCTGCGCATTGAGTGCGCCGTTGGTCAACCTTGCGGCTCTGTCACGACTGACTGAGGAACTGCCGGCTCAAGCCTTCGCTATCTTTTTTTCCTATTCATCTTTTTCTGTCATTGCCTTTTTTTCCGAGGGGCGAGAGCTCGTCATGCTCAGGTCAGTAAGACACCATGAGGGAGTCACTCCGTCTCACGTAGGGCGGATAGTGCAGACTATGGCGGCAGCTCTCGAATTGCCCGATCCGCCCATTTACACTCTTCCGCTGGCTTGCTCCGGGCGGGGTCCAGTTGTCCCACAGCTTTCCGGGGCAGTGGTGGTTGACTGGCGTAAGAATCCCTGGTTTGACTCCGCGGTTCCGCTCGAGTTCCAAGGGCCTTCCAGCTTGAGATCTCGGAATGAAGAAGTGGTTGTGAGAGGTGCTCAGACCTTTCAAGGCATGATCGAATCCGGGTGGGCGACTCAGGATTTTCTTCCGGAATCAAGGGATGAAGTGGACTTGTTTCCGTCCCGTACGGAAATGAGAATCCTGAGGCTTGGTTCTGCGGCTCTGCGCCTTGGAGCGGCAGCTATTCTCCTCTTTGTTGGATGGACCGCGGTCCGCGGCATTAAGATTATTAACGACGAATCCTGGCATCAGACCGGCGAAGTTTCCCGGGAAGGAAACAAGATTCTTTCCTCAGAAATCCATCGTTATGAACAATGGAGTTCCTTGCTCGCTGACC
This sequence comes from Akkermansiaceae bacterium UBA5689, assembly GCA_002420305.1. Taxonomy (GTDB): domain Bacteria; phylum Verrucomicrobiota; class Verrucomicrobiia; order Verrucomicrobiales; family Akkermansiaceae; genus Roseibacillus_B. Next base: position 6,162 of record DIHT01000154.1, read on the forward strand.
GATCTAAGGCGTGGGTTTCGATGGAGCTGATTAATCAGCTTTTTCCGGATCAAGAGAGTGTGATCTTGTCAGAAGCCAGTCACCGGGTGAGGCCTGAATTAGCTCAAAATAAGGATCCCAGTGCAGGAGTGGTCAAAGATTGGACGATTAGCGGATTCTCTAACACGGATGCTCTGAATCACCTTACGGTGATCAGCACGACAGAGGGAATGGGAAAGGTGTTTGAGAGCATTCGTGAACAAACCGGGAATGAGTCCTTTCGCACCGATTTGGGATCCCGAACGCTCCTGGTGAATCTGCTGACCTCTGAGAACAAGCGATTCAAGCCGCTTATTGGAAAGAAACCAGAAGAGCGGTTCGCTCATAATTTTAGATTGACGATCACTCAGCGGATTACTGCTGAGGACCCTATCGCCATCCCGATCACTGCCGCGCAATGAATCCTCATTACAAAGATCCTATTATCGTTTTTGGGCTGGTAGTGCCGGTCTTTCTTGTGGTCGCTGCTTTGGGGCTGGGAGTGCATTTCCGCGGGAAACTGGAAACTACCTATGAGGCCAGGAAGAAGCATCATCAGGCCTTTAAGACCGTGGAAAAGGAGCGGCGAATGCTCGAGCGTAAGGTGCAGTCACAGGCGCCGCACATGCACCGGTGGATGTCCCTGTTCGAGCAACCAGCAGCTACCTCCGTCAACACCTTTTTCCGTGACTTCCAGAAAGACTACGACGCGACCCATTTCCAGCAGACCGCCTTTCGGCCCACCACCGTAGCGGGCGGCATTGGAGGTGCGAGTCAGCAGCCATCGATCCAACTTCACTTCGCGTTCCGTGGCACTTACAGGGCCCTTCAAACGGCTTTTCTTGAGCTAGAAACAAAAATGCCCCAGCTCCAGCTGGACAGTATCAAGCTCTCCAGAGCGGCAAACCAGAATGTTCTGAATGCGGCCGTTGTTTACACTACGTGGCAAAAATAATGAAGACGATCTTCCTTATACTTCTTCTCTCCTCTGCAGTGGCGGTAGCCAGCGAGCCTGCTTCCGGGGCCAACTCGTATTCCGCCAGTACAACTCCCGCAAGGTTTCTGTCGGATACAGTTGATGATCGAATTGCGGAGTTAAAGAGACGGCTTTCCATCGCTGGGCGGGAGCGAGGTCCTTTCGGATTGTATCAGGATCCTGGGAAGGCTCCGGTGATAAGTCGTTCCTCACGGGAAATTCCGAAAACCTCATTCCGAGATTTCATCAAAGACATCAAAATTTCTCTCATAAACTCGCGTGAAAGGGAGTTTCTTGTTGGTGCACGCCTTTTCCGTCTAGGGCAGGTCTTCCCCATCGTTCGAGATAGAGAGAAAATATCCGTCAGGGTTGAAGCCGTTGGTCCCTCAAGGGTGACATTCAGGAATCTGCAAAGTGGTGAGATAGCGGTCCGTCGTCTTGATACGCTTCCTGACGGAGTCACCGCAGCCGGGCAACCCCTGCGATTGCAGGGAGTCACACTCCGAAAGAAGAGCGAGGCTGAGCCTCTGCGAATTGAATCAAATTCTCCTCCTCCGTTGCCGTAGGGAGCTCCAGATCCATCAAGAATACTCCATGAAAAATCACATTTTTTTGTTTTACCTTCTGCTGCTCAGTGCCGCTGTTGCTTTTGGTCAACAGGTGCCCGAGCAAGTGTTCCCCGATGAGCCAATTCAGCCCCTTCCGGTTGTCGGGCCACCTGCGTTCGATCCTACTGCTCCGGGGTTGGCTGGCCCTCCTCTTGACCCGGTGGAGCCAGTTCCTGAGGTGGTGCCTATTGCAGTTGCCGCTTCGCCAGCACCTGTATCTCCGGTTGGAAAGGATCTTTCGGAACTCCCTCCTCCTCCTCCTCCTGAGGAGAGCGACGGGGAGGTCGGTGTTCCGGGTGACAGCGCCGGGCAGATCGATGAAAGTAATGGGGAATACCTGATTCGTGATGCTGCGATCAACGACATCTTTCAGATGCTGGCCAAGCGTGCCAAGAAACAATACTTTCATAACGTCAGTATCTCCGGACCGGATTTCAACGTGAGTGGTCATCTCAACAGCGGGAATCCACTTGAGCAGATGGAGGAGTTGGCCTTCCAATATGGGCTGACCCTCTACACCAAGGGGAACACGGTTTATGCCTTGAACAATGAGCAGCTAAATCGGTTGCCTGCAGAGGAGTGGCATTATCAACTTCGCTACCTGCGACCGACTGATATCGAGCAGATCAAGGGTCTGATTCAGCCGATGCTTTCTCCTACTGGCATCGCAAACTACGAACCCAAGACCAATACAATCATTGTCGTGGACACGGCTCACCAGGTAGAGCGTGCGAGGAACCTTCTCACTTCGGTGGATAAGGCAAAAGGGCAGGTCGTTATTGAAGTTAAAATCCTCAGTGTCAATAGTAGCGCGGGTGAGAAGCAGGGTGTGAACTGGTCATCCAGTCTGGGTGCTAATGGAATTCCTCTTGAGACTATTACGAGCCTGAATTCTCTGTTCGGCATCGACAATGCGCTTTCTGCGTCGGGCACTCTGGGGTCAGGTTCTGTTCTTCGTGGTACTGATACACCAAACAATAATACGATTGTCCTCTCTCCTATTCAGATGGGTGGCGTTCTTCGTGCCCTGCAGCGGGGGGGGCTTGTTACCCAGACCTCCAATCCTACGCTTATCACAGAGGATAATGAGAAGGCGACAATCTCACTCATTGACCGTGTTCCCATCATTACAACCACAATCAGTGAAACAGAAGTCAGTAATCAGGTGACCGAGGAGGTCAGGTATTCGATCGACTCGAAAGACCCGACTGGAGATCCTTCTAGCACAAGAGAAATAGGAGTGACGGTCGCGGTTACCCCGACGCTCCTTCCTGATGGCACAATCCGTATGCAGATGCGCCCCCGTTCTGCGCAGGTTGTCGATGAAATCGTCGGCCAGAGCGGGAACAGATATCCCCGAGTGTCAGAATCGATGATTGAGAGTATCGCCCGTATTCCCGATGGACACTCTCTCGTTGTGGGAGGGTTTTACGGACAGGTCAAAACCAAGGATAGGAATAAGGTTCCGATCCTTGGTGATATTCCAGGCATCAATTTTTTCTTCAAGAGCAAGGAAGCTGCGAAGGAAACCTCTAGTCTTGTCTTTGTGGTAACACCTACCTCCTACAATCCGGGGAGTGCTATAGAGAATGGCATCACGAGCAGGGCGATTCGAGATCATGTGAGCCTCAAGCCTGGCCACGACTGGATCGAGCCTGCTCTTCCGGGCCCGGCCCATGAGCCTAACTGGCAGAGAGCACTCGACGATCTCCATCCCGGCCAGAGGGATCACCGGCCTTCGGCTGACGAGCTTAAGGCGGACCTCGGTGGATCTCTCGAGAAGAAGTCGAAGAGCGGACTTCAACATGGACGTTTGAAATTTCTCCGTAAGCGCTAGAACGCATGCAGGCCCAAGCTGAAAATCAAACTGAAGTGAACAGTGTGCCGTCGGTTGCAACTGTTTCACTTGCAACCGACCCGGAATGCCTCAGTCAGACCTGCAGACTTCTTGATGATCATGGTCTGGCAACCCCAGCGGAGCTGAAAGAGCTACAGCATCATGGGCAGGGCCCACTGCGGGGTCCGAGGCCATGGGATCCTCTTGAGTTTCTCGCTGCTCTGAGAATTCGTGAGCCTGACGCCCGGCCACTGGAAGTTGAACGCCTCGGAAGATCCCTGTCCCAGTCACTGGGACAGCCTTTGACGCTGGTTCCCTTTGCCAGCAAGATGCCCACGCCGTCGGTGTTTTACGACATGAACGAGAGCCTCCTCCTCGAATGTCGGAAGTTGATGACCCCCGTGCTCTTTGCGGAGGAGTCAGAAGTTATTGGTATAGGATCCATTAACCCGGCGGCCTTGCGGATTTCTGCCCCAACAATAATGCAGTTCATCGCAGATAAGACCGGAACCACTCCCATGGTTTCAAGCGTCCTCCTCCATCATGAGGGATGGATCTCACTCTGCCAGCAGCAGTTCGGAATATGATCGAGTTTGATGGCATCCAATTTAATGATTTTATCAGTGGCCGTATCATGGCCGCGCTGATTGAGCACGATGCCTCGCTGGCCGAACTTGGTCATGATCAGGTCCCCAATCGAGTTTCCCGGCCTCTCTTCATGTCGGCGATAGCTCAGGTTAACAGCCTTCCCTTCCTCCCGAAGGTTGCTGAATTTTGCGATGCATCGCTACTCGACGCCTGCGATCCCGCCCTGATGACCCGGGGAGGGTTCACCCCTCTCTGTATTCATGCGGATCGACTTCTGGTTGCGGTATCGAACCCCTGGAGCTCCGCGCCGGATGAATATCTCTCTCCACGATTCCCCTCACTCCAGATTGAAAAGGTTGTAACGCTGAGTAGTGAAATCAGCCGTGCGATTGAACGTGTCACCACGACCCAGGGCCCAAATCGTTCCCAGCTTGAGTCGATCGATGTTGAGGATATCGATGAGGGTTTGCAGGACTTTGATGTCACGGTTGAATATGATGAGCCGATTGCACAACTCGCGGCTACCATTCTTGCCACAGCTACCAAGCTGAGGGCTTCTGACATTCATTTCAAGGTTGAGAAAGAGTCGTTCTACTACTGTTACCGTATTGATGGGGATCTGGGAGACAAAGTGGAAATGCCGATGAAGCTCAAGGATCGGATCGATGCATTTTTCCTGAATTTGATGAAGTTGCCTGCAGAAACGCGCAACACCACACCGGGAATATCAGGGCGCTTTACGATCGCTTATTACCACCGTCCGATCGATATCCGGTATGAACGCCATCGGACCTACCGGGGATACCATGTCACGATGAGGCTTCTCGATAAGAGCCACATTAATGTCAAACTGGGAAAGGGGTCTCTGGCTTTTGACGATGAGACTCTCTTTGAGCTCAACCGGGTAATGGAGATTCCGGCTGGGATTATTGTGATGAGTGGACCGACGGGATCGGGCAAGTCGACGACTTTGAATGCAATGTTGCGTGAGCTCAATCGCCCCGAAGTGAATATCCTGACGCTGGAGAATCCGGTGGAGGATGAAATCCCGGGAGTAACCCATTGTGACCTGAAAAATTCATCGGAATTTAAACCGATGATTACAAGCTTCATGCGGAGTGATCCGGATATCATTCTTATGGGTGAGGTTCGCGATACAGAATCTGCCGAGCTAGCCATTGAGGCCGCGGTCACCGGGCATAAGGTTTTGACGACAATTCATACACCTCGTGCCTCCCAGATCATTGAGCGTTTTGAACAACTGAAGATCGAGCGCTGGAAAATCGCCCAGACTCTCAAGGCGGCATGTGCGCAGCGCTTGATCAAAGTCCTTTGTCCGGAGTGTAAGATCCCCATCGAGGGCATTGGTGAGAAGGAACGGCGACTTTTCAACCTGGGAGAGGAGTGGGCGGAGCGGTCGCTCTTTGTTGGGAGATCGGGAGGGTGCTCCGAGTGCCGTGAAACCGGCTACAGTGGGCGGACCGCAATTGTCGAAATTATCCCGATCACGCCGAGAGTTTCCGATCTGCTTTCGAAGGGGGAAATCAGCCCATACGACCTCGAGATGATGGTGTTGAAGGATGGAGGTCTTCCTAATCTCCGGCGGAGCGGGCTTCGCCTTCTTGCTGACGGGCAGACTGATCTCAGGGCTATCAGTAAAACAATCGATATGACCTACTCAGATGAATAACGGAACTGTCACAACAAACGCAGGGGCTTTTTCTCCTGCTGCATCCCGGCCCGCTGTAAGTGCGAAGAAGGAGAGGAAAGTCCAGAGATTCAAAAAGAAGGATCTCATTCACCTGTTCAGAGGGCTTTCTTCGATGTTGAAAGCTCAGATTAACACTTCGGATGCGCTGAAATATTATGGGCAGGGACTGCCCAACAAGGTCATGGCTGCTACGCTTGAGCAGATCCGGCTTGATACGGAGTCGGGGATGTCGATCCACGAAGCGTTCCGTAAGACAAACCGGTTTGACGACATGACGATCGGATTAATCCAAGCAGGGGGTGATTCTGGTCAGTTGAATCGTGCCTTCCGCGAGCTAGCCGATCGTTTGAAAGCAGAGCTCTACTTTAAGAAACAGATCCGCAAGGCAGTGCTTCTTCCAGGAATCGTGATTTCAGTACTGATTGGTGCCTTCATAGTCTCACAGGTTAAGATTGTCCCTCAGGTCGAGGGAATGCTGGAGCAGGTTCGCCAAGCGCCAGATGGGCTGACAGCACTTGCTTTCAAGGTCAGTCATGCAACGCGTATTCTATGGCCCTTTGCGGTGCTCAGCGCTCTGGTGATAGGAGTTCTGATCTGGCGGTCCGAAGGGACCCGTAATGCTATTACCTCGGTAGCAATGTCCAAGTGGCGCCTACTCAGCCAGCTGATCATGAGCCTCAGGCAAATGACATTTCTTTCCACCATGGAGCTTCTCTACTCCAACGGGATTAATCTCTCTAAGTCGATGCGAGTGGCAGCGAATTCGGTCAAATCGACACCACTATTTCCAGAGATTCGTAATGCGGCCGAACAGTATGAGCATTCCGGGGTGCCTCTCTCTGTTGCTTTCAGCAAATTTACTTCAGTGGATGAGCAGGTGGTGCACATGATGTCGATCGGGGAGAGGTCCGCTTCGATTGATAACCAGCTGAAGATGCTGGCGGACATGTATGAGGAGGAGTCGGAAAACTATATGAACGACTTTACTCAGGTATTGAATTTTGTGGTACTCCTGATGGCGGTTTCACTGATCGCGGCGGTATTTATTGGGACCTTTCTTCCGATCTTTCTAATGGGTCCGAAGATGATGCAGAGCGGTATTTAAAATAGAAGATTCATGCAACTGACTCAAATTGACCGCTGGCTGCGCGAAAGGTTCATCTATCAGACACATGTCTATACGATGCGGCTTCCGGAATCTGGGCTCTCAGGACAGGTAACTGTTGAAGAGCTTGAGGAGTCCCCCAGCCGGCGCTACCGCTATCGTCTGATAGTAAACGCGAAAAGGGATCTCGAATGCCTGCTGACAGCTTTGCGATCTGGAAACCAGATGTTTGTGACGAGAATCGTTGAAACAGATCCATGGTATCGACCGATCATCGCGCCACGGGGAAAGAGTTTCTTCTTCCGGACCTTCTGGTGGACCGTGATTGCAGGGTTTGTCGTAATCGTACTGGGGCTGGGCTACCGGATTAACTCCGATGAAGAGCTTAAGACCGAGATCATGCAGTCGGTTGATACCCTTCTAGGCAAGTAGTCCCGGACAATCCGAACGTAAAAATAATGCCATGAGAATAAATACGCCCTACGAGTTTTCGCCACGAGGAGTGACTCTGGTGGAGCTAACCGTCGTGATCTTCGTGATCCTCAGTATCATGGGGGCAACGATGTACTTTGCGGGAAATATTGGAGAATGGAACAAGGGAAAGAAGGCTTCGGCAGCTCTCCGCGAGGTCTTTGTGGCACAGCGGTCCTACCTAGCGGATAACCCAAGGCAGGAGGTGGCCTCAATTACCGGAAGAGATTTAATCCAATACCTTCCAAGTGGAGGATCCCTTCTTCCCGGCGTGGAAGACCTAAACGGGAACAGCCTTTCCTATGATGTTACCAAGTCACCCCCTGTCCTGACAGAGTTAGGCGGGTCGGTTTATGACCCATCGGGGTCCCCGACAGATTCTCTGTGGGATGTAGGCGAATGAAGAGATTACATACATACTGGCTGTTCGCACTGTTGGTGACGGTCTTTCTGAAACCGGCTGAGGTGCTGGCGGAACAGGATATTCTTCCAGACGGTTTTCGATTCGCCGGGAATTACAGATTTGATAAGCGCGTAAAGATCCGGGATGGGGACTCACTCAGCATTCCCAGCAAACCCTTTTATTGCCGTGTCTACACGGATGGAATTTCGGTCAGGGTTTATGGAGAGAGCTCGAAGGAAAGTTATACCTCCTTCACGATTCACCGTAATGATGGGATCCTAGCGGGTGCTGGTTCGGGGAAAATGGAAACTCTGCCCGGAGTGCAGGCCTATTCCTTGGTAGGGAATGTTCTCCGGCAACTTACCTTGACCGAGGATAGGCTGGTAGTGACCAAATTCCCCGCCTTTTCGGATGTGGTAGAGGTCACTTATGCCAATAGGAGAATTTCTCTTAATGGCGGAAGATAACCATCATCAATGAAGCTGAAATGAACGAGGAAACTCCAAGTGATATGACCGTCCGGAATGAGGGCGAAGCAAGGGGAGATGAGATTGCAAATCGTTTGCCCTGCGAGTCTTCGGCTCCCTGCAAATGCCAGCGCTGTAGTATTTCTCAATGGTATCCTCTCATGATGCTTGCAAGCACTGCCCTAACAGCAGTGTTTTTCTGGATGTATATAACCAAGCCGGTTTCGTTTCCGGTGGCGCCTATTCCTCCTCTCGGTCCTGATCCCGTCATTCGAGGGCAGGAGCCGGTATTGGAGGCCGAAAAAGAGCTCTATATTTCCTCTCGGAACACCCTGGATCCAGGGGCCTCCGCGCTTCCGGGGGAATCTGAGGACCAGCCTGTGCTCCTGGATCAGGAGCAAATTTCTGGAGATAAGCTAAGGCCCCTGATTATCAAACGGAACGGGCCCTCACTGTTTCGTCCATTTACACCAGCGGCATCTCCCGATCGTGCAGCCGGGGAGGCTGATCCCGGTATTCGAGAAAGCGCTGCAGTGAGCGATAAGGAAGCGGAGAGGGTAGATGGAAGCCCTCGTAAAGGCAGGAGCTTAGATAGTGAGGATGAAACAACCGGGCGTTCGGACTCGAGAGACCTTCACGTCCACGCATCCATCATGGGTGAATTTCTGGCCTCAAAGAGGCTGGAGGGAACAAATCATGCGGTTGAGCGATGAGAATTTGCTTTTTTCAGATAGCGACTTCTGCGGCTCTCTTGGGAGTGATGTCCGGCGCGGCACTGATTCATGCCCTCCAGTTCGTCGAGAATGATTGGATCGGGGAAAGGGGAGCAGTGACTCAGAAAGCGAATCCGGAAAATCATAAGAGCATATCAACCACGGGGAAGCATGAGCGAGATGGGTTGGCGGTATCGCCATCTTCTGCTGAGGGAAACACGACGACTCTCAAAGCTCTTGAGGAAATTGTGAGCCAGTTACAGAAAATCAATTCAGCGAATCTGGAATTACGTGCTGTCAATGTGTCGCTCCGGGAGCAGTTAAGGGAAACCAACCGCGATTTGAATGAACTCCAGTTTCGCGTGGATACACATAGCGAGTCCTTTCGCCCCCTCAGGGTATCCTCTAGCGAGGCGCCGCTGCTGTGGAATTCGATCAGCTCCGGAGGAAACCTCCACCCTCTTCTTCCTCCAAAGGAGTAGTGAGAACGTCAGGGATAGCCCGAAGGCATCTCTTCGGCTGAGGGTTGATGGCGCCCCGTATTGATTGCCCCCCGATCAGTCAAGCTGCTCGATAACCACAAGCCAATTCATCTGGCTAATTGGAGGAAGCTGTTCGGGTTCAGTGATTGAGTAAAGCTCAGCTTTAATCTTACCGGCGAGGACTTCGTCATTTGCGCCGGAACGCAGGTCGAGGGGACGTGCGTTTTGATCACTATCTTTTCCAACGTGGTTCACTTGCCCCTTCAGGGTAATGTTCATGGGTTGGTCACGAATTCCAAAGCGTTTTTCGGGGGTGAAAAGGGAAATGGGAGGAAACACTTCCTGTCCTTGTGCATCAATACCGCGGGGGACGATATTGACATCATTGACCAGATAAGTTCTGAACGGTGTCACCAGCGAAAAGCCAGTGGAGAAAGAGGTGAAATCCCTTGTGTCTCGGAGGACCAGGGCAACATCAGTCGAAAGAGACGGAATATTAGGCTTACGAATTCGGATGTTGCCTCGATAATTCGCATTCACCATCAGGGAATTATTCACGGAGGTGGGATCGGCTCCGATTGATCGAAGAAAGTCAGGCAATCTCCCCACGTAGACGGAAAGGGCCTGACGTTGGATGCCATCATTTTCAAGATGAAAGGGGAACAGCCTCCCCTTTGGTGAGCCTGAGGTCGGCCAATTGTTGCCACGCACGTAAACGATTTTGCGCTCAATTCCACCCGCGAGAAAAGTAAACGAAATGGAGGTTGGGGTTTGATCCTGAGGGGAAAGGACATCCTCAACCCTCAGCTTCATGACGGTTTGCATTGCGGGGCGGCTGTAGTGGTTCCAGCCAGTCGGCGAGCCGGAATTTTTGTCGGTGACGTTTTCAAGGTCGTCGAAGGCGTCTCGGCCGCGAGCAATCGGGAGAAAGGCGACGAGGCCGGAATCTGAAGAGCTGGAGATAGGGTAAAAGGTAGCATTCTCAGACTCATACTGCTCCCGGGAGAGAAGGCCGCCTGTGAGGGCGTCCAGAGCGACCCCTCCCACCGATGATTCATCAGCTAGGGAAATTCCCCGCCGTGCGGCCAGCCGGTCCAGCCGTACGTTCCCCTGAGTCAAGGCCCGGGAGGCGAAAACTCCGCCTGAAATCCGAATGTCACCCCAATCGGAGCCGTCTCCATGTTTTCCGAAAATAGTACTCCCCGCACTTCCAACAGCGAGCTGAGAGGGAACTTCATAAATGGAGAGAATAAAATTCTTTCTTACGGTGGTGACGCCGGTAGATGCTTTTGAAGCCTCACCGGAGCCGAGCGAGAAAGCCCACCAATTACGCTTCGCCACGAAATTGTCCGATTGGGCAACATAGCCGAAATGAACGTCAGGGTAGGGCACGACCCTGAACTGAGTTCCATCGGGATATGTTTTTGCCATGCTGATTATCGGACGGTCACGATCCATCTTTTCTACAGCGCCATCTAATACTCTAAGAGATTCGGGGTAGTTCCTTCCCAGAAGGTCGCTAGTATTATTTGTGCCAGCATTCACGTAGAACGAATTCAAGGAGGGTTGGTTCTTGATACTGTTGATGGTATTTTGGAGGTCTCCTCTGCTGCCATTGCCGGTATTTCCTGAAATCGATTGCCCGCTGATTCCAAGAACCCTTGCCTGTTCTCCCGGTAGAGCCTGTTCGCTATTGGCTTTTGCCAGCGCCCGCTCAAAGATCCACTGCCAGCGTGAGGGGACCTCGTTGCTCGCGGAATTGGAATTTGCCATCATGTTGCGGATCGCACTGTTGGGGACCTCGGTGAGAACTGCGCGGAGAAATGCTTGCTCACGATTGGTGTAGTCGACCCTGATCTGAGCCTTCTTTTGAGCCTCTTGGTTCCGAATAGTATGGCGGAACGACGCTGTTAGCATGAGCAGCATGATTGATGCCAGCGTTATGACAGACAGGATCGATATGTAGCCGGACCGAAGATTTCTTTTCATGGGGATTTAAGAGTGATGTCGGGTTTAAAGTCTCGGGGTGCCGGAATAGGTGATGATTTCGCCTGCTGGTCCAGTGAGGCGCATCCGGAATACCCCGTTTTCGACAAAAAAACGGGCGTCATCCACCTGCCGGGAGATGAGCCAGTCTGGATTTCCTGCTTCCGCCATAGAGGCATTGGAATCCATGTTGTAATAGGCAAGAACATCCTGCTCTCCCTCGGATTCGAACGAAATCATACCAAGGTTTCTGGAGCCATCGGGATTCATGAACCCGAGCACTAGGACCTTTCCATCATCCGTGATGGCATTGGCTCCTGCGATCGCGTCACCAAGGTTGGCGTGGATACGGTAGGCATCAGCACGTGAGAGAATCTGGGTGATGGTATTGTTGATCTGGGGGGCATCATCAACGAGGAATTTCTGAGCTCGGATGATCCGGTGGAAGGTCACCTGTTGCTGCAGTAGGGTCATCATGATGGCCGCAATGGCAAGGGCCAGACCGATTGCGGTAGCGAGCTCGGGCAGGGTGAAACCACGGCGGATTACACCGGAGTTTCCGGGGTGGGGGACAGAGGTTTTCATTGGGTGCGGACTATTGTTCTCGATTTGACGTAGTCTCTTCCACTTATCTTGTAAGTGACATGACTCTGGAGGATCCAGGTCTGCATTTCGGCCGGGTTGGTTGCAGTTGTTGCATTACCCCCGAAAGCAGGAAGGTTGTTATCGTCAGGCATTCTGGTTCGGATGACATTTCCGGTGAGGGTTCGTCCGCCTGGAAGAGTGCCGAGAGTTACGGGACCCTCCGATTTTGCGGGATAGACTGGCCAGGGAGAGGACGAGTCTGTCAGGCTTTCGAAGGGAATCCTCTGTGCGAAGGCCTTCTCATAGGAAAGATAGGCATCAGACACATTTTGCACCATTGTCCACTGGCGTGGAGCGAGGATATTCATAGTTCCTTTCAGGATCACTAGGCTGACAACAAGTAGGAGCGAGAGGGCGATGATGGCCTCAATGAGAACACTCCCACGCCTTGACCTGACTGAGCGGGAACGGGTGCTGATGAACTTGAATTGAGAATGATTTGATGTAACCTGACCTTGCTTGTGAGCCGGTTTCTTATTTGCACTGTCCTCATTCACGGCATTTGCTTTTCGCAGGCTGCTGAGCCCTTGCTTCCGCCCTTTGGGCTGAAGTGGGGAGAGCCCCCTAATGGTCTCGTGGACTGGGCGTCGCGGAGTAGCCTCGACCAGACTATTAAAGCGCCGGCTTCCGATCCCCGTTTGAAGGTTCTTCTGGTATCCTCTCCCAAAGGCAACTTGCCGGGTCATGACGCGACTACACTCGAGGCTCGATTTATTGACGGAATGCTTTTTGAGGTAGCTCTTCATTACACCTATCCTGGAAGAAAGAGCAGTTTCGTTCGCGGACAGTTCGCTGAATTGAAACGAATTCTTGCCCAGCGGCATGGACCATTGGCGCTGGGTGCGAAAAGTCGCAAGGAGCCTCTCGCAGGGGTGTCTTCCAGCTCGATAGCCTACCAGCTTGAGCCTGCAGCGGGGCGGAGTCTCATGCTGGTTCTGACAGAGGTTGTAGACACAAAGCGTGGGGATCGGTCGTCGAGATTCTCTGTAGTTTATCATAACGGCGGAATTGTCGAGGATGATACCCCCCCGGTAATTATCCGGAGAAGCGGAGTGGATTCTCCGCAGAAGCCTTAACTTCCGCGGGCGGGTTGAAAGGTGGTGGTTCGAATAGGTGTTTAGAGGAATCAGAGATCAGAAAGCGCTCCCGGCTGTTCAGAGGGTGTGATGGATGGGTGAATCCATTTTTCCCATGGCCCGGCAGGGACCTCGGATTCTTCTACAAATTTCCAGTCGACCTCAGCATTACCTCGCATCACAAGGAAGTCGCGGACTGCAGGACTTACATCGATGCCCGCATTCTGATTACGGTTCGGGCGAGGCTGTTTGCCCTGAAACACATAAGGCCAGTCATCGACTGTGAATGGACCAACGTCCTTCCATTGCGCATAGGCAATTTTTCCTTCGTGATGAATCGCGATCCACCGATTGTGACAAACGGAGATTCCGGGGCCTCGGTAAATTTGCCAGAACCATGGGATAATTGAAGAGGCTTCGGGTCGATGACCGTGCCCTGCGACGAGGTCATTGTAGGGGAGAGCTACGTAAAAGGGATTGAGCTTTGGTTCAAAACCAGCGGGGCGAAATGCTTTCCGCTTGAAAGGATGGTCGTAGCCTCCGAAGTTCTGTTCCCAGTTAGGATCCCACGAACTTGCGGTGTTGGGAGTTGGGTTGCCGGGCGTAGAGCGCTCCCCGACCCAGAAGACCGTAGCTCTAATCTGGTAGCGCCAAGGGTTGTTCCTAACCTTCCATGGGGGAGGGGCTTCGTCGACGACTTGGGCGATGCGCGGTCCCAGGTAGGGGTTTTTCCGTGCAGAGAGCGACACTCTGCGATCCTTCAGAAACTCTTCATGAGTCTGGGCCGCTCGTTCGCTCGTTGTCAGGACGTTCGCTGATGCCGGAGGGCTCAAGAGGCCCAGAATTCCACTCAGAATCACGGCCACGCAAGGGAGGGCCGAAATCGCATAATGGATTCCAGAAAGAGTCATCTTGTAAGGGGGAACTAATAGTAAGTATTATAAAATTTTTTAGGAGAGTCAACCATATGGCCCCCCAGAACCGCAAAAACACGAAAGGACCGTAAATTTGGCGCTCGGGCTCAAGCAAGAGGGGCGCTAACCAAGGAGGCCTGGGCCTATGAGGCAAGTGATCCTCGGGACCTCCGAATTAGGGCTGGTTCTATTTCCCCAATAATTTATGGGGTTTTACGGGCAATCAGGATCCTCAAAAGAAAATTTCTCGGCGAGGGTGGGAGTAGGGGGAAGAGCGTGGATTGTATGAAACCACTCTAGTGAGGGGCAGTCAACGGAGCCAAACGTGAAGCCAATTTTTGAGAGCAAATGCTGTTTTTAAGGTGCCTTAGGCTATATTATCAAGTAATTTTAATATTTTTGTTGCCCAAGAGGTCACTGTTTGTAATTTTATTGGAAATTCGAAAGAATTACCCCCGTTCACCCCCCGCACGCATGATCAAAAAAGCAGCTCAATTGGCACTCTTCTTCGCCTTGGGATCCTCCCTTCTCGGCGACGCGCCTCGCATTCTCTCTAACGACGTTAGTAACGGCCACAAGGATCCCTACACGCCGATCGGCTCCATCTCAGTGACCCCGACCGTCGTTCAGCCAGGTGTTCGGCCCAGAATGGTTTGGGGTATCGAATATCCTCAGGCGGTCGCGGATATAAGCGAGCTCGACCCCAATGGGACCATCAGCCTGCAACAGAGGGTAGACCTCAAGGTCCGGGTTATGGGAGTAGCACTCCAAGCGGGCTCGACTCAGCTGCCTGCTGCTCTGTGGGTCAGGGTCGGTGCCTCAGCACCATGGGAATTAATTTTTTACGGTAGGGAGGGTGATGTGCGACCGGACGAGATCGTGTTTCAGAAGAGCGATGTTCCAGCCAACACCCAGATTGACTTTTCTGCACGGAGCCAGACAGCCTCTGGCACATGGTATGAAACACAATCGACCTCCGGGTCTAGTTTGTCGGTCATTGGAATGGTGAATGGGGACAGAGTTCCTGACTTTGTTCCGGCCTATGAGCAGGGACGGATAGAGAGTTTCATGACGCAGTTTCTTGATGAGGAAAATCACGTAGTGCTTGGCCCCCGGGATATCATCCATACCTTTGAACTTGGAACCAGTAGCCCGGGAGCGTGGTGGTTCGATATGCAGGACATCGTGTGTATGACAACCCTCAGCCAGGTTGAGGAGGAGCAGAGTGGTGTAGATCGTAGCCGGTTGAATACAGACTTTGCTCAAGCGGGAAACGTTCAAGTGATTGCAGGAGCTGTTGATGACCGAGGGGTGATCAAGCTGGGCAGGAAATAGCAAAACAAGAGCATTCTAAATCTACTTATTTTTCTGACGTTCACCCGATTCTATCATGAGACATTATTTAGCTTCTCTTCTCGCACTTTGTCCCTCTTTTCTGCACGCCTCTCCTGAGGAATATGTCAACTTCGTCCGCCAGATACAGCAGGATAGCGGCCTTGAATGGGATATGGGTATTCGCTCTAGTGGGGTGAAAATTTCTCCCACGGGAGTCAGTGCTGCGGGTTCTTTCTTTGAGTTGTGGTCCATTCACGACCAGAGTGTTACGGAATACCGCTTGGACGAGCAGTATGTGACGGCTTACACGCCGAACGCGTCGATCAGTATTATTACAGGAGATCCCTACAGGGCGGTTCCGCGGACGCGAGTGGACCAGCCGTTTCAGGTTCGTATCTCGGTCAGGGGCCTCATTGATGAGAGCGACCCAAACTATGCGACCGCACCAGATGCGGCAAAGTGGGTAGACTATACCAACTACGCCTTTGCTTACCCCGAGGGCGTTTACAGTTTTGAAGGCGAAAAAAACCCGGTGGGAACAGTTGTGACGGAAGGTTATATGGAGCAAACGGCCGACACTACCGTGACATTCTCTGCAACGAATCTTACTGGACCTGATCTGACTCGGGTTAGCGGCGAAGAAGTGTTCACGATTACCGCACAAGCTGATTTTGGAGTATCTGCGACGATTCTGGACTCTGAAAAAGTTCAAATCTGGCCAATCGCCACAGGCGAGATCAGCGGACTCAACCCATCCAGATATTATGAAGAGGTTCCTCCTGTCTTGGTCAACCTCGAGAACCTGTATCCTGACAGCACCACGTATCTCAGGGTCTATGAAGGGCCGAGAAGAGAGTATCCAGGCAAAACAAAACCGGTAAATTCAAGCTACGTGATCATCGAGGATTCAATTCCACGAGATCGTAATCTGACCGTCAAAGGTATCGACCAGTATTTCACGGAGGAGGGCCTCCACACCATAGAGCTGCTGCACAGAACCCCTTTTGGCACGGACCTTCTCGATTCTGCTGAGGTCAACGTTGACCGAACCATTGAAATCAATGGTGGAGTCGTTGACCAGGAGTAAGCCGTTTGAGCGTCAGCCCCGCGAAGTAAGATGTGTGAGATGAAAACGATAGGAACCGTGGTTTTGTTGGCCGGCCTAGGACTTGGTGTCGTGGGCGCGGTGGAGCCGGTCCGCCTTTCCGACGGAGCCGTGAGGGGAGAGGAGAGAGTCAAGGTGCGTCCTCGCATGACGCATGAACAACTTTCCAAGCTACAGAGGCCCCGTGATCCAGGTCTGAAGGCACGAAAGGTCAGGCTTGCAGACATCGAGAAGCCCAGAACTGAAGAAGTGAATCCGGAGGTGTCTTCACAGTTGGAAAAACGCCGGGAAAGTCTGGTGGCCCGGTCAACAATTGTCAGTAGTTCCTCGAGCTGGACTATTTTGCCTCGGGGATCGGTGGTGCTTACGCCTTCCCGCTTCAAATCCCGGGTTGACAGTGAGCGAAGGGGAAAGCTGGTCTCATGGCGGGACTTCTACGCCAGGAATGCATCATGGATTCGCCTGCTTCCCGTCACTCTTGATCAGGCGACGGGGCGTGTTCCGTTGACGGAGGAGTATCTTTCATCTCTGAAGCGGACAGGGCTACTCGTGGTAGCAGTCTGTGAGGGAGGGCCGATTTCAGTTCGTCTCCCAGAAAAGGGAAAGAAGTTCCCCAAGTTGGCCCAGCCCGTTAAGGCGGCCGACTGGAAAGCACCCGCAAGGCGATAGCGGCCTCATCCTGACCAGTTCCTACGATTTACCCGGAGATTCAGGCTGCTCCTCAGCGCTCATGCGGTAAGGGGTTACGTTCGTAAATTACGGAGAACATCCGGGGTCTACCCTTGAATTCTCTGCATGGTTCACCGATACTACGAGGGTGGAAGAGGCCACTCTGCAGTTGCAGCTTTCCTTCAAAGGGGGAGAGAGGCAGGAGGGGCGGAAGCAACTACGGCCACTTGGGAAAGATCTTGAGCTCACGAATAGGGCTGGGAGAATTTGTCTCGAATTGGGGCTCAACTCGCTCGCGCATAAGGTTGCCGTCAGGTGGAACGCTCGGATGAGGTCGACAGCGGGACGGGCGACATGGCCCGATGCTGTGGTGGAATTAAATCCCGCCCTGCAGGCTATATCGCAGGATGAAACAGAGCGTACATTTCTACATGAATTAGCGCATCTGGTAGCTTATGAGCGAGCAGGCCGGAGGCGAATAAAGCCCCATGGTCCGGAATGGCGCAGGGCGTGTTGTGATCTGGGAATTCCCGGAGAGAAAGCAGGCCACAACCTTCCTCTTCCCACGCGAACCATACGGCGGAAATGGCGCTATTTCTGCCCTGGGTGCTGGGCAGTATTTGATCGAGTTCGGAGGATGACGGGAACGTCAGCCTGCTATACCTGCTGCTTGAAGCATAATGGTGGAGCTTATGATGAGCGCTTTCGATTTGTAGAAAAGCGGATCTCCTGAGCTGTATTACTTTCCTGCCAATTGTGGGAAGAGGTTGAGGACTGCCTGCGGAAAGGTTTTGGGCCAGCCCTCGTTGGAGCGAGGAGTGCCCGAATTTGATCGCCCTGCTTGAATGGTGTGGTGGAGGTCCTCCACAAGATCTTGTACAATATCTGGATGCCCTGCTTGCAGGTTCGTGGTTTCTGCGGGATCGTTAGCAAGGTTAAATAATTGAATGGGAGGAAGTGACTTGTCCTTAAGGGCCTTGGCCGGCCTGGGAGAGGACCAACCTCCTGAGCCGGGGCAGAGGCAGAGCTTCCATGGACCCTTACGAATGGCAAAGGAGCCATTAATGGAGTGGTGAATGGTATAGGGTCGAGTTGGGGTTTGCAGGTCGGGGTTGCCCAGAGCTGCCAGGAAAGAGAAAGAATCCTCTGCTGCATTTTGAGGGAACTGGCGTCCCCGAACCCCAAGAATATCGGCTACCGTTGCGAAATAGTCCGTGGTGCACACTGTCAGATCGCAGGAGCTTCCTGCGTGTACCCGGGCAGGCCACTGGACAAGAAAAGGAACCCGGTGACCGCCTTCGTAGATGTCAGCCTTGTGACCGCGCCAGTCTCCATTGGGCTTGTGCCCCTGGGAGATAAGTTTCGGAATGCCCGCCGCAGGAGAGCATCCGTTGTCGGTGGTAAAGACGAGGACTGTATCCTCAGTGACCTTTTGCTCCGCGAGTTCCTGCATGACCTGTCCGACGACCCAGTCCGTTTCCATCACGAAGTCCCCGTAAGGTCCGAGTGGAGATTTGCCCTGCCATTTTTTTGAAGGCACGATCGGGGTGTGGGGGCTGGTCAGTGGTAAATAGAGAAAGAAAGGAGAGTCGCTCGCCACCGCCGACTTGATGAAGCCTCGCGATTCTCGCGCAAAATCAATAAGGCAGTTCTTTGCTTCAAAGTCGGGTGTGGCAGGCCCTTGTCGATTCCACCCCTTACTGACCGTCGGGATTGCAGTGACTCTGTCATTGCGCAGGTAAAGGTAGGGGGCCATATCGAGCGAGGCGGGAAAAAGGAAGTCTTCGGTGAATCCGAGCTTCAGAGGTCCTTGTTGCGGAGGCTTGGAAAAGTCGATATTCCAGCAGGTGCCTTTGGTTGGCCCAGTGGCCGCTTTTGCAGGCTTTGGCAGCATATGCCAATTCAAACCCAGATGCCATTTTCCAACGACGCATGTGCGATATCCCCGGTCTTTGAGAAAGCCCGCAATTGTTTTTCGTGCCGGGTCCATGATCGAGCGATCTGGGGGGAAGAGGACGCTTTTCTTCAGTCGGGAGCGCCAGTTGTATCGGCCGGTCAGGATTCCGTATCGGGTTGGTGTGCACACAGAAGAGGTAGTGTGAGCATCTGTGAAGCGCATTCCCTGCGCACGAAGCTTGTCAAGATTGGGAGTGGAGATCTTCCCTCCGGCGTGGGACACATCGCCGTAGCCCATATCATCAGCGAGAATGAAAACAAAATTTGGGACTGCCTGAACGTTGGCAGCGGCCAGGAGAAAGGAGATCGTGGTAAGAAGAATCAAAATTTTCATGTTTTTTCAGAGGAGCATTAAAGCTATTTGACGATCATCACACCTTTCATCAGGACCCAGTGCCCCGGGAAGGTGCAGAGAAAGGGGTAGGTGCCGGGCTGCTCAGGTGCAAGGAAGCGCAGTGTCTCGGAGGAGTTTGGTCCGAGCATCTTTGTGGCGTGCAGAATCCGTTCATCGTCAGGAATAAAGTTGTTTTTTGCCCCTTCCGGGCTTTTTGCCATCTCATTCGCAGCCAGCCCCACACTCTCGACGGGAGTTCCGGACTGGAGAATCAGAAGATTATGGGGCGTTGCGTCTGGATTCGTGAAGACCAGCTTGACGGCTTGCCCTGCCTCCACCTCAAACCTTTTCTTGCTGAAGAGAAGTCTGCCGGTGACGCAGCTGATCTTGATCTCTGCAAGGTTTGCCTGAGAGTCGAAGGCGGCGTCTCTTGCGTTGAGGGTAGAACTTCCAGCCTTTTTTTGAGAGCTGAGATTAAAAGCTGCCATGAACTGTTCTATCGTCAGAGGTGTGGTCTCACGCCAGAAAGGAAGGAGAGATTCCGAGCCCAGGGCGGTCCTGATCGCGTAATTAAGATGCGCTTCCCGGGGCCGTTGTATTGCAGCCAATACTGCTTGGAATGCCTGCGGGGTAGCGATGTAGGTGGCGGCAGTCACTGCTTCCAGACGGACGAGCTCATTTTCATCTTTCGATCTAAGAAGGAGCTGGTGGTCTCTCTCCTTGCTGCTTAATCCACAATCGGCATAGCGTAATTGGCGCGTTGCAGCAGCGCGCGCATGATGAAGGTCACAGTCCAGAAGCTCCAAGAGCAGCTTGGGATTCGAGGATCCAATCCCTCTGTAGGTCCAGAGGGCTTCGATCTGATGGTGGCGGAACCGGTGCTCTTTGCGGTCCAGTTTGTTTACCCACGAAGTCAGCTTGTCTTCGACCTCCTGCTGAGGCCTGTCGCGCAGTTCCCGCTTGGCCCAGTAGCGGTAGCGGTATTCCTGGCGTTTCAGAAGCTCGAGAAGAGAGAGGGTTGGAGCACCTGCGATCCGGGGGGGCTCCTGTAGTTTTGCCCCTTTGGGAACGATGCGCCAGATGCGGCCTGATTTACGATCACGCCTTGGATCCCTCAGTGAATATTGAGCGTGCCCCTTTATGGGGTTATACCAGTCACAGATGTACAAGGCCCCTCGGGGGCCGAAACGAATGTCCACCGGAATAAACGAAAGGTTTGTAGAAAAAATCAGGTTGAACTGAAACTGTTCACGGAAATGGTCTCCACTCTCAGTCCATCGGTGAAACTCAACTCTGTTGGTGGGTTTATATCGGACCTTTACAAATCCTCCCTGCATGTCCTCTGGCCAGAAGGGAAAATCGACAAATTCCTGGCCACAGACTCCGGAGTAGGCAGGGATGCCATTGGCTCTGGGGTGCTGTGAGGGGTAAGGAGCGTTGGTGGAATGAAAGGCGGTGGCGAATATCGGATGACTTGCCACGTGCTGCCCCCAATCATCAAAGGTAACACCCCACGGATTGGTGTTAGGATACCCACCAAATGCAGTGAGCCTATGTGACTCCGGCCGGAATCGAAACCACGAGCTGTTTTTCGCTCGGACAGGGCCGTATGCGGTCTCTACCTGCGAATTATGAAAAATAGACTCCCGGAACATGAGATCTCCATCTGGAGTCCATACGAAGTCATGCAGAGCGTGGTGAGAGTCTTCACAGCCGAATCCGGTCAGTACGATTTCGCGGTGGTCCGCTTTATCATCTCCATTGGTATCGGCAAGGTAGATCAAATGAGGCTCCTCGGAGACGTAGACGCCATTTCTCCCGAGAACGAAGGAGAGAGGAATTTCTAGGTTGTCTGCAAAAACTGTCGACTTGTCCGCCTTCCCGTCTCCATCTAGATCTTCGAGGATAATAATTTTATCATTGGGTTTTTT
This sequence comes from Akkermansiaceae bacterium UBA5689, assembly GCA_002420305.1. Classification (GTDB taxonomy): domain Bacteria; phylum Verrucomicrobiota; class Verrucomicrobiia; order Verrucomicrobiales; family Akkermansiaceae; genus Roseibacillus_B. The sequence continues at coordinate 27,492 of DIHT01000154.1, forward strand.
GCCGGGATAGAGGTGCGGATAGGTTGTTGAACAGGAAACCCATAGCCTGCCACGGGAATCCCAGCGCATTTGAATTGGGCAAGCTAGGTCCGGAAATTGGTCTTCGGAGGCAAAGCAGTTCACTTCAAACCGTTTGTCGATCTGGAAAGCGGCAAGCTCATCCTTGGGTGAAAGCCATTTGTTCGCTCCACGACCCTCGGCGGCTTGTTCTAATGCGGGGAGGTTGGAATCATTTACGGTGCCGTTCTGACCCTGAGCCATTCTCCAGATGGCCTCGTTGCGATTTGCCACCATGAGGTCGAAGTTTCTCATGGCTGGCAAGAAGTCGATGTAACCATACCTCTTGTTGCGTCCACCGGTATAATAGAATGTGTTCAGTGGGCGGTAGCGGTGGAAAAACTGGTCGGACTTGTCCACCACCAGCTCTCGAATGGCCTCATTTTCCTCTGGAGCGGTTTCCCCAAACAGTTGGCGGTAGAGTGTTCTTGCAAGCAGGAGCTGTCCGTTTTGGTTCAATTGGTTTCCGTTGGTAGTCAGGTCGGTTTCCCTTTCTGCCATGGCTGAGGCAGTGGCACCAAAAACGTCGACGAACGCCACTGCATTCTTTGCAGCGATTTCAGACATGGCCGCAGTATAGAGTTTCAGGTTTTCATTATTACGCTCACCTGCTGCTACGCCGTTGACGTCCTCATTAGCGATGGGAGACAGGACAATGATTCGAGCTCCACTTGTTCCGTTGTATGCCCGGGATTTGATCTGGGATAAAAATGCGTTGAACCGAGCCTTGAAGGCCGGTAGCCCCTCGCGGCCTGCAAACGACTCGTTGTAACCAAAGGCAGCAAAAATGACATCGGTCCTGTAGTAGGTAAGGTGCTGGTCGAGGTCTCCAAAGTTTGCAGGTCTTGGCTGGAGATCGACCTCGTCTGCAGGCCAAGATAAATTCCTTACGCCGAGTTCATGTCGGGGATGACGCTGGTGAAGCAGGGTTTCAAAGAAACCGTGATGCCGAGCGTTATCAAGAACTCCACTTCCGATGAGTGCGATCCGATCCCCCTTTACCAAGTTGAGGGGTAGGGAGGTCACAACGGGTTGGGTCTGTTGTGCCCGGGGGGAGGTTTTCTGATTGATGTAATACTGTGATAGGTCGGGGGATTTGCTGGAGCTGCTGGCCGGTCTCTCTTTTTTCTTTTGCGCCGAGACTGGTAAAAGGAGAGAGAGGCTTAATAGCAGAAAAGTGGACAATCGCATGATGAGCAGGGATCTTATGAGGCTGACAAAGCTCTATATTGAATGGCGAGTCGAATTTTAGGAGATTGCCTTTTCTCGATGCCACGGAAGGCATACACGAGAGGAGTGAGTAAGCTAACTCGTTCAGGAGCGGCAATTTTGTGCATTTGCATTCTTTCCGTATTGTCATCTGCTCTCGCAGCAGAGTGGGTTGACCTCTTTGATGGGAAGACCACCGAGGGGTGGACCCCCCGAAGCAAGGTTATCCGCTTCGAAGTGAAGGATGGGGCCTTGGAGCTGCTATCGAAAACCAACTGCTGGGTTACTACGGACATCGCCATGCGCGATTTCGAGGCAGAGCTTGAGGTTCTCTTGCCGGTGGATGCCCGGGAGGTGAATTTCAACTCCGGCTTTGCCTATCGTTGCTCGGGTAATTCAGGCAAGCCAAAGGGGTATCAGTGTGAGATCGATCTTCAAAGGCCAGCGAGTATCTATGGTATTGGTCTGGGAGGATGGCTTTACCCGACGAAGGACCAGAATCTGGATTACCAAAAAAAGATCAAAGGTTTGTTGAAAGAAAGAGATTGGAATCATTTCCGGGTCGTGGCCCGGGGGTCTCTGGTGCGAACATACCTTAACGGAACTTTGATTGCAGAACTCTACGAAGAGCGGCAGCTGGGAGGCTACTTCGGGATACAGCATCACGGCAAGGGAGGGACCGTTCGCTTTCGCAATATCCGGGCCCGCAAACTGGATCCAAATATTCTATGGATCACAGCGGAGGATATGAGTCCTTATCTTGGATGTTATGGTGATGAGTTCTCTACTACTCCACACTTGGACCGGTTTGCGAAGGAGAGCGTGCGTTACACCCGCGCTTTCGCGGCAGCACCAGTCTGCTCACCTTCACGGGCCTGCCTGATCACGGGAGTGACGACGGTCAGTCTGGGTGCGCACCAGATGCGATCGGCCTTCCCAATTCCGGACGGGGTGAAGGCCTTTCCCAGCTACCTGCGGGGGGCGGGCTACTTCACAAGTAACAACGTGAAGACGGATTATAATAATGGCGCGACTCAGCGGTTGATTGCCGAGGCGTGGAATGAGTCCAGTGGTGAGGCTCACTGGCGGAGCGGTCAGCGCAGAAAAGGTCAGGCCTTTTTTTCTGTGTTCAATGACATGACTACTCATCAGTCCCGGACGACGGTGTGGCCCCACGAAGTATTTAAAAGAGAGGTGCAGTCTCATCTTTCCGAGGAAGAGATTCATGACCCGGGGAAAGTTCCCCTGCCTCCCTACTACCCGGACACGCCATTGATTAGGAAGGAATGGGCGCGGATGTATGACTGCGTGACCGTGATGGACAAAAACACGGGGCGACTACTGAAAGAGCTTAAAGAGGATGGGCATGCGGAGAATACAATTGTGTTCTTCTACTCGGATCACGGCACTGGGATGCCGAGGGGGAAAAGGATGCTGTATGACTCCGGAATGCGAGTAGCGCTCATGGTGCGCTTCCCCCGATGCTACCAGCACCTCGCGCCCTCTCCTCCCGGGACAGTGAATGAGGAGCTCGTGAGTTTTGTGGACTTCCCTACGACGGTGCTGAATCTGGCAGAACTCGGCAAAAAGGATTATATGCAGGGGCGGAGGTTTCTGGGCCGGAACTGTGATCCAGAGCCTGATTACGTTTATGGGTGCAGGGACCGGGTTGATGAGGTTTTCGAATGCGCCCGCTCGCTGCGGAGCAGAAAGTATCTTTATGTTCGGAATTATCATCCACATTTAAGCCATAATCAGCCCAGTGTATTTTCCGATCTCGGCGTAACTCGGCAGGAGATCACCCGTCTTGCTGAGGAGGCCCCCCAGACGTTGAACAAGGCGCAGATGGATTATGCGGGGCCTGGAAAGCCGGCCGAGGCTTTTTATGATTGTGATTCGGATCCACATAACCTGGTTAATCTACTGAAGGGCGTGATGACCGTGGAGCAGCAGGATGCTCTCCGAGCGCATCGCCGGGCCCATGAGTCCGAACGCCTGAGGTTGAGGGACCCGGGTGCAATTCCGGAAGACGAGATGTGGAGCTGGGTAAGGGACGAGGGGAAGCCCTTGTATGACATTCTTCGTGGGAAAAGTGATCACCAGCCAGATCTGGCAAAGGCGTGGAGTGCCGCAGACCTTGTCGGTCGATCAGATTTTGAAACCGCGCTCAAGCTGCTGCAATCGGATGATCCCATAGAACGTTATTGGGCGATCATTGCCTTGCGGGCTGGAGATTACGAGAACAGGGAGCGACTAGTTGACTATCTGGAAGATATTTCGGCCTCAGTCAGAATTGAGGCTGCGGATTGGCTTGCCCGGGAGGGGAGTAGTCGGAAAGCGGCCCTTGAGTGCCTGATAAGGGAACTCGCTCATGAGGATTGGTGGGTGGCCCTGAGGGCTTGCAGGGCCATTGAACTGCTGGGGAAGGATGCCCGGGCTGCCCTTCCTTCCATGAAGAAACTCTATGATGAGAACCGTATGCGGAAAGGAGATGGTCCATTCTATCTCGCATTCTCTGCAGGTGCGTTTCTCGATGGCCTTGGCGAAAAGACGCAGCCTTGGGACTTTGCTCCTGGGGCTGGGGCCTTTACGCCAGAGCCAAAGAAGAAGCAGGACCGGGACCGAGCTCGAATTGGAAAGTAATCTCGGCTTTATTTCGACGGGTAGGCCGGATTTACCCGGAAGGCAGGCAGCGGTGTTCCTTCGGCCCATCCTTTTGACGCGACCAGAGTTCCCGAGAGGGTTGTTCTGCCTTTCGGGCTGAAATCGGACCGGGTACCCCTGATCAGGTAGCTGCCATCGTTTTGACGATGTACCCTCTGAGCAGGTTCGGACGTGATCTGCCCGTCCTCACTGAAAAAGTAAACCTGGCCGGGATTCTTTGAGGCTCCTGTGGAGGGCTTCACTCGAATTACTACGGGGTTCGCGTCAGCCTCCGATTCAACCGAAACTTTCCATAGGGAACACTCCTGAGGCAGAGCCGCGCGTTCTCTCTTGATGGCGGCAGCCCACTTGCGGTCATATATCGGGTTGGCGGTGTGATTCACAGGGAGTTCGATAGAGCGAGTTGCAAACCCCGGGTGGCATTCCTTGTGACAGGCCATCCATGCCAGTTCTCCTGAGATCGTTACTGTGCTGGTCAGAATTTTTTTTGGTGGAGTGATGACTACCAGCAGTAGTAATTCGCGGCGGAATCCATGCGCTGGATGGCCCGACATGTCCACAATCTCGGGAGTAGGCCAGGAGATCTCCCCAGCATGAAAACCCTCTGGCAGCTTCCATTCGACAGAGGTAGGCAGGCCAACGATACCGGGATATTTCCAGTAGGTATGGTAGTTTTTTTGAGGAAGAACATGAAGGCCAACCGTAAAGGGAACTCCGGGTTGGACGGACTCGACCTCACAGGCAAACTGGATATCTGCACCAGCTCCCTGTGCTGCCAGGGAGAGAAGAAGGGCAGAGGTAAGGGCAATCAAGATCTTCATCAACGGGAGAGGGTCTGTTATTTTTCCCAATTAAACTTCCAAAGAGCAGAAGGAGTATGGGCTCGCTTGAAGATATTCCGGACCCGGGTAATAAGTTCAGTATTCTGATCGGCCAGATTGCGGGTCTCTGCACGATCGCTTTCGAGGTCATAAATTTCGATGGGCGCATTCTGCCCCTCCCTGTTGACCTGGTTCTGAACGGCTTTCCACTTTCCGATGCGGACAGCGCGCTTGCCACCTCCCTCAAAAAATTCCCAGTAGAGATATTCATGTTGTGTCTGTTCGGCACCGAGTAGCGCTGGAAGGAAGCTCATTCCATCCAGGCCTTCTGGGGTTTCCGTTCCTGCCAGCTCACAGAGGGTGGGAAAGAGGTCCCAATGAGCTGATATATGGTCGCTGGTTGTTCCAGCTTTTATCTTTCCGGGCCAGCGAACAAGAAGGGGGCAGCGAATTCCGCCTTCATAAAGGTCACGCTTGAAACCCCTCAGGCCTCCGCTGGAATTGAAGTATTTCGGCATGTGCCCGCCTTCCTTGTGCGGGCCATTGTCGGAACTAAGAAGGATTATGGTGTTCGTATCGATCTGGTGTCTCTCCAGCGTTTTAAGTATCCGCCCGATCCCCTCGTCAAGGGCGGTCATCATTCCAGCAAATTGGGCTGCTGGATTCTTTGCGAAGGGCTTGTTGTTGCCGTAGCGTCCGACCTTGTTTTCAAATTCCGGAAACTTCTTGCGGAAAGGAGCCGCATATTTTTCCGGAACATGCATGGCGGCGTGCGGGATCGTGACCGGAAGAAAGCAAAAGAAGGGTTTATCGTGCTGGCGATCGATCCACTCCACGGTCTTGTCCATGATGAGGTCGTGAGCGTAGGTTTTTCCGTCCAGTTCAATTTTATGGAGGTCGTCAAAAAGCCAGGTGGGATAGTAGGTGTGCGCGTTTCGCTGGCAGTTGTAGCCAAAGAAGCGATCGAATCCCTGATGAATCGGGTCGCCCTCGGATCCTGGATTCCCAAGGCCCCATTTCCCAAAGGCGCCGGTGGCGTAGCCAGCGTTTTTGAGGGCCTCGGCAATTGTGAAGGTCCCAGCGGGTATCGGGAATTGCCCTACAGGCCTGATTTCCCGGTTTCCCCGACTGGGAGTGTGCCCCGTATGGAGGCCGGACATGATGACGCTTCGAGTTGGGGCGCATACCGTTGAACCCGAGTAGTGGTTCGTGAATTTCATGCCTTCACTAGCAAGGCGGTCGATATTCGGGGTCAGGAATTTCTTTTGCCCATAGCAGGAGAGATCGCCGTAGCCTGCATCATCGAGCAGGATGTAAATAATGTTCGGTTTTGCTACGGAGGTGGCCGCCGTTACAGCGAAGGAGAGGCAGGTAAGCAGAAAGCAGGAAAGAGCAGTCTTCACGGCGTGTATATTTACGATCGGGCAGGATCATTCATTCAGACAGTTTTTAGGCAAGCAACAAAGGAGTGCGGCTTACACGGGGCCTTCTACGAGACTCCTTTTTACAATGGTGCGGGAAATTGAGCATTGCGCCTAGTGAAATCAACTCGCGAACGTTGAAGGGTATCCCGGCTGAGATTAAAGCGAGGACTCAACCGGGGCCTCCGCTCATTCGGGGGCACAAGAGGATCCGTGAGATCAGACGGCACGGGGACCTGCTCTACTCAAAATTAATGACCGTGTGTTCTCCGCTGGCAGGAGGCACTGAGCTCTTTGGCTAGGGCAGCCGTGTTGACGCAGCCTGATCTCTAATCCGGAGTTCGTTCAGGCTACGCTGGAGGTCGTTGAAAGACTGGTGGAATTCCTCGTCGCTCATCCCTTCAGACTTCTCCACCCAATCGGCAAGTTGATCGTCAAACTGCGCAGATTCGGTTTTTAACGAGCGGTTTTGTGCAAGATAGGAATTCATTCTCCAGAGGCTCTGGACTTGCATCAGGGCGATAAGGCGTTTTTCGCGGGCAAGCCCGGGAAACCCTTTCTTGGTATCGGCCTTGTTCCGGGCGATGCGCATGGACTCAGCACGCTCTTCCAGAAGGCGTTTTCGCTCCCCGGAGTCCGAGATATTGCGAATCGTCTCAGCGAACTCCTCTCTTGCCTCCGGTGACTCAAGTTCAGTTCTCGAGCCCTCGCGGAGAAGCTTTAAATCTCTGCGAGCGCGAATGGATACGGCGACCATGGCTTCCTTGCGCGAGGGCGCAGTTTCCATCTGCTCTGATTCAAGATTTCCTGTTGCAGGCCTCTGCGCACTGGACTTCCGAGAGGGATTCCCGGATGAAGCCTTGCCGGCGGAGCCTTGGGGCGGAGGCGGTATTTTAATTGTGGATGAATTCCCAGCGTTACCGGAGTCGCCTCCTGACGAGAGGAGTTTGAGCCCGATAAGGCCGGCCAGTAGGAGTCCTGCGGCCATACTTCCTACGATCACAGGCTTGGAGAAGTGGGAAGGAAGAGGCATGACTGGATTCGACGGGGAGTAACTTCAGAGTCAGGGGAGAGGGTGTGGTGCTGGGCCGGGCAAGACACTCATTGGGAGCGGAAGCGGCCCGGTTAGCCTCTACTGCTCTCGGAGGCTCCAGCTTGGAAGCTTCATGAGCTCTCCACCCTTGAGGGCAGATTCATGAGCGAGGATTCCAGTGCACGTGATATTTGCCGACTCGACCGCATTGGGATAGGCATCCTCACCCGTGGCCACCATGTTGACAAACTGATGGGCGAGGTGGGGGTGAGACCCACCATGCCCTGCTCCTTGGGTAAAGGACAGGTGATCTTCTCCGGTATCTCCTCCGTAGACTCCCCCGGTGGTGAAGGGGGCAATTTCCTCCGGAAGTAGATGCCCAAAGTCGGGCGATTCAACTTCTTCTGGAATCTCGGGCTCGGGCTTTTTGGCGGTGTGCACCACCAATGGCTTGCCCTCGATGAGAGGCCATTCAACAGATTTCTTTTCTCCGTAGACCTCGAAAGATTCCCGATACTGGCGAGCAACATCAAAGAGGGACCGATAGACAAATCCAGTCAGGTCACTATTCCGGAACTTGATATGGCAGCTTTCCACTGCGAATGGAGAATTGTAGCATTCGTGCATCTCCTCACGGATAGTACCCGAAGGAAAGCATGAGACGTATTCGGCTTCTCCGCGGGTCAGGCCTAGAACTGGGCCGACGCAGTGTGTGGCATAGTGCATCGGAGGCAGGCCGGGCCAGTAACCGGGCCAGCCGTCCATGTCCTGTTGGTGAGAGGCCTTGAGAAACTGAACCTTGCCGAGCTCTCCGCTGTCATAGAGCTCCTTCATGTAGAGAAACTCCCGTGCGTAGACCACGGTCTCCATCATCATATACTTGAGACCGTTTGCCTTTGAGAGGCGGACGATTTCTTCACACTCCTTAAGACTGGTAGCCATAGGAACTGTGCAGGCTACGTGCTTCCCTGCTTCAAGCGCAGCAATGGATTGTTCGCCATGGTTTGGAATCGGGGTGTTGATATGAACTGCCGTGATCTCTGGATCCCGGAGAACATCATCGTAATTCTGATAGCGTTTCTCCACGCCATACTTGTCACCAATCTCATTAAGAGTTTCCTCAGTGCGTTGGCAAATCGCATACATATTTGCCTGAGGATGGCGCTGGTAGATAGGAATGAACTCGGCCCCGAATCCGAGTCCGACAATAGCAATGTTTACCTGAGACATACGTGCGCGTGGTGATTTTTGGTTGCAGGGAATCGAATAGGGAAGATTCGCCGGTGGCTAGAAAAAACGTGTTTTCACTGACAGACGGAATCCCAGATGGCTCATAGGGCGAACAGTGGGCGTGCCGCCGAGCTTTTCCCGCAGTGGACTTTTTTCTGAGAGGCACCACGATGGCAATTTCAGGGGCGCATTACCCTACAGGGTGTAGAATTGATCGCTGCAGCGATCTTCTCGGTATTGGTTTTGAGGGGGTCGAATACCACAATCGCCTTTTGGTTTACAGGGCAGACAGTTTCAATCGAGGTAATGCCGGGCTCCTTGCGTATCGCCGCCTCTACTCTATCCGCCAATGCCTGGGAGTTCAGCCCTTCAATCGCATAGGTCTCCTGTTCTCCGGTTATTCCAAAGCCGCAGCGGCGGATGATGTCTCGCAGCTTTTCTTTCGTGATTTTCTCAGGAGCATATCTGATTCTCACATGGCTTGAGTCTGGACTGGTATTCTGTGGTTGCACACCTTCCCTACCCGAGAGCGCGCTATTGATTCGGCTGGCTCCGTTTGAATCGATGATTCCCTCAATGACGAGGACAATTGACTTGCCCTTACAGCAAAGCTTGGAGCAAGTCAGAGGACATCTGCTCACGGTTCCCGCAAACAGGTTGGCCCGGCCAGGCAGTTTGCAGAGTGGGCAGAGTTGTTTAGCTCCCTGGTCTTCCAAGGTAGGAGAGGGAACCTGTTTCTTTTTTTCCCCGGGGGAATAATTCGCAATGCAGAGAAATAGGAATAAGAAGAGCGCCTTCACAATTGGTGGACAGCAACCGATGCCCTTACAGGTTGCCTTGGCGAGCAGTTAACCTCAAGTTTTTCCCTGATCTGGAGAGAGGCCTCTTGTGCGGGTCAGAGAGCATGGGGCACAGCATCCCCTCTTCAGTGAAGCGCGGCCTGAGTCTCGATCCTGTCTGGAATGCTGCCTTTCCAGAGATCGTCCAAGGCTCACCCTTTCCTTGTGATTCGTCTTTTCACCTTACAATTGTATTTCTTGTCACTTTTGGTCCTACCCATGTCGGCGTTGGGAGACAAATCGCTAGCGGTAAGTGATCTGCTCGACGAATTTAATGATTATGAAGTGTTGACCAAGGGGCGTCTCAGGGGGCGCCTGACTGTTACTTCGTATCTGCGCCAGTAAATACCCGTGAAGCAAAAAGTAGCGGGTCGTTTATATGGAAGGCGAAGTGTCCGCCTAGTCAGTTGTCTGTATTGCCTTGATGCGGAAGTAGCGGCTTGCAGGCTGGGGCGCAGGAAGGATCCATCGGTAGCGGACGCGCCCTTCGGGGAGGTGCTCGTCTAAGAAAGAGGCCGCGGTGACGTCTTCCCATGACTCGAGATCATCGCTAAACTCGATTGTCGGGATATTCAGATTCCGGACCGCGAGACTGAAGGCCAGAAGTAATTCAGTTTCCCCATCCACGGTAGGATGGCAGGCAAAGAAATCTGATAGAAGGTTCGCCCTGAGGTCTGACGCTCCAAGAAGAAACTCGACCATAGCTGGAATGCCATCGCCGTCGCGGTCATTACTTGGAGTGCCCGCAAAGGTGACCAGATCATCTACACCCGGATTGCCATCAATACTTCTACTGCTCCGCCAGCTCGTGTTGGAGGCATGATCAGGGTTGGAAAGCGGATCGATGAGGACGAGCGAATAGCCATCGCCATCGCTAGGCTCTGGCCATGGAGGGTCGTCTCCATAATTGAAATCGAGAAGGATGCTGCCCTCAGAATCCATCAGGGTGAGACGCTCCCCGCGGTTGCTCAGGGCGCTTTCCGTTTGGAATTCCCCGGCTACCGGGAGTCCGGGGCCGTGGACGGCCTCGAATGCGTCCCGGTTGCGGACTACGAGAATCCTTTCGCCTGGCGCTAGTGCGGTGCCAATCGGGAAGGTGAAGTCAATTCCCGCGGTAAAACGAAGGAGGGTCAGATCGAGTGCGGTGTTCGAGCTGGTATTTAGAAGTTCGAGGAATTCGGCCCCCGGGTCTCCCGTGGGATTGTACATGATTTCCGAGACAACGAGATCTCCGGCGGTAGGAGGTATGCCAGTAAGATAGAAGGCCTCGTTTAGGGCAGACCACTCCCCATTCGTTGAACGAACACGAGATCTGACATGAGCTGTTTCCGGGAAAGAGAGAGGGCGGGAGAAGCGGCGGCCCCTGCCATCAGCAGGGTCGCTCCCATCGAGAGTGTAGAAAATCGTGCCGGATTCTCCGGTGTTATTTGAAATAGTAAGGTAAAACCGTCCGCTTACGGGCCCTCCCGGATGACTGAATGTCGGAGGTCTGAAAAACTGCGAATCAATCCAACTGGTCCGGGCGGAAAGGTAGTTGCGCATTCCTGTCAATTCGGTTGACCATTCCTGGGCGGTCGTTCCCTGCTGAACAGCCATCTCGGAGGTGAACTCACGAGCTTGCTCATTGACGAGTTCGATTAGATTCGAGGTGGAGAATGGGCCGCGACGTAGTTCATACCATCGGTCGATATATTCCCGGAGAAAGCTGGGATCTTCAAAGAGGCGGGAATACCAGAGGCGGTCATCCTGGTAGAACAAATCCCCGGTAGCTTCCGTCCAGTAGGCTCCCAGATTATAATCCCAGATCGGACCAATCCTGAGTTTTCGATCTCGGGAAGAGACCCATGGAAAAAGGCTCAGGGCCATGCTGTCCCCGTGTTTCGCCAGAACGTTCAGATGAAAGTAGTCGATGAAATCTCTTGTGTCGAGGTGGCGTCGATAGCCTTCCTCCGGATCAAGCCACCGAGTATCGTCGTATAACGTGTCCTCGAATTCCCTGAACCATGTTTCGATAGTGGTACGCTGGGCCACATTGATTCGATAGCCGTTGGGGTTCTCGAAGTTGAGAAATCCATTGTATTGGCTTGGGATATCATCGTCATTTTCGTTGTTGAGCTGGTTAGGAGCGGTCTGCAGGATGCGATCAGGTCCAGCAGTGTGGAAAAACTGAGGGCTCATCGCTCCGTTCTCTGCCGGAAACCCTCCAATGGGAATAGGGTCCATTCGGTTGATGCTCAGAAGCCATCCACCTGTGCTTCCATCCTCGGAGAGGGGCTCAAAATCGATTCGATCAGCATCCCGGGTGACCTTTTCGGCGAAGGCGTAGACACCTATACGGTCTTCGGGAGTAAGGTCCCCTCCGTCTTGGTTAATAAAGGTGTCTACTAGTCGATATCGTGTTCCGTAGCGCCCGGTAAGCCGGGAGAGCTCCCAGGAGAAGGTGTTGGCAATGAGCTGGCGATCATACAGAGGGTGGGGATAATACATGATCCAGTCAGATTCTCCCGGGAGCCCGAGAGGAGTCGTATTTTTGTCTGAATTGTATTCGTCCCAGGTTTCCACTGAGTATGGCTTTGGATTCCAAGTTGAGGAAAATGAGCCGCGGACTCTTATGCCGATTCTCTCGGTAAGGTCGTGAATTCCTGTGATCGCTGCCGTGCCTGATTCCGGATCAATATCGATCAGATGGAGGCAGGCGGGTTGGCGAGGTAGTTGCTGAAGACCAGCAGAAGTCTGGGTGTCGAATGACCATCCCCGATTGGGAATTTCGCCGCCCCCAAAGTTCTCAATAATCGCAATTGGAAGGGAAGAAGTGTAGTTTTCCAGTCCTCCTGACAGCCGCACGTAGCTTTTCGTTTGTGGTTTTGAGACAGTTCCACCCCAGATCACGCTTGCGCGTATCGGTGTTGAAGAACTCACCTGAACGGGTCCAGTGTAGGGCGTTCCGTTCTCCGAGGTCGGCAGGGAGCCGTCGGTCGTGTAGACAATCACTCCCGGGTCTTCACTGCTCATGGTCACCTCGAAAGGGTCGACAAAGGTGCCTTCTCTGGGAAGCAGATCTGGTTGGGATGGCTGGCTGGGAATGCAATTGTAGGCGCCGATCAGACTGACCGAGACGGTCGGACGAAGCGGATCGTTGGTTAACAGTTCAAGGTTGGAAAGGTGGCACCCTTCTATCGGGGGTAATGTGATCGGAAGGCTACCGACTTGCCCGGGGGGGATTTCAAGAACACGGCCATCAATCTCAAAGGGAGGTGCAGACAGGGGGCTCTCGATAACCAGGGGTTGGCTCCCGGTGTTCTCGATCTCAAGACTGCGCTCGGGTATCGGTTCTCCGGCAGGGGTATTTCCAAAGTCTACCAGAGGCCGAAGAAAAATCGTTGGGTCCGGCCCAGCTGGAGGCTCTGCAAGGAACTTGATTTCGCCGAGGCCAACCCGCTCTCCACCAATTCCCTGAGAGGAGTAGTGATTGTCGGTAATTGTGACTCTGACCGCATTCGCTTGGAATCTACGGCCGAGTGGAATGGCGTCACTTTCCTGAGCAGTCTGTTGGTGAATGATCTCTTCAAGACCCGACCAGGTTGCGCCGCCGTCGGAAGAAAACTCGAGCGTGAAGGCGCTGGCTTCAGAGTTGTTGGGCGAAGTGTAATAGAATCCCCAGACGACGAGGTGGGTAATCTGGTATAGGTCAGGGAGAGTAAAGGTGAGAACAGGGTCAGGAGTGCGTCCGGTGAAATAATCACGAACTCCGCGGGGAGCAGCGGTAGCCCATGACCGGGAGGGGCTGGCTGAGTCGTGTTGGGCGGCCCGGTAAGTCTCGAGGGTAGGGATTGGTGACAGCCCACTGTTGTCAATGAGGTTGGCTGCAGGGAAAAGATCCGTGACAGAGGAATCAGAAGTGACGGCCACAGGAGTGATGAGAAATTGCTCGGCTGCTCTCGCGACGACAGCGGTTAGAGTAATCCACATGAAAGTCATCGCCAAGGCGGAGACTCGGGTTGCACCTCGGGAAAATGCAGAGTGCTGGTGAGGCGCGACTGAACCGTTCCTTTCCGAGAGCAGACAAAGTAAAACCACTTAGTGGCTCGAGTCTAAGTCCTGCGTGAATCCGGGCAAGGTGGAAACCTTCGCTCCTGTCCCCAGGTGGCGTGGTCAATTGCCTAACTTCCTATGGCTACGAGACTCAAAGGGGTTAATTAGCCCCTTTATTGTACTCGAACTTTGGATTCTTTTTCCGCGGCACCACGGCCTGGGTCTTTCTGCGCCACGATTTTATCAAGCGGTGAAGTTCGTCGCGGACCTGTGGTTTTTCAGCGGACCTGTTTTGTTTTTCAGAGGGATCTTCTCGAAGGTTGTAGAGCTCCAGGGCACCGTCCTCGAAATATTCAATCAATTTCCATTCCCCGTGCCTGACGACCCCGCATGGAGTGGTCCGAAAGTGTTCAAAGGGCGAGCCAAGATCCTTGCCGTATCCCTGGAGGTAGGCTGGGAAATGCCAGAACAGGGAGCGTTCGGGAATGGGGTTCCCCTGAAAGAGCGGACTTAGATCAACTCCATCCAACTTCTCTGGGGCTTTGGCTTTGCCTAGGGCCGCGAGGGTTGGTAGGAGGTCAATCTGGTGAATTGGTGTTGCGATGCGGGTGGAGGCCTTGATCTTACCCGGCCAGCGCACGAGAAATGGTTCGCGGATGCCGCCCTCATAGAACATGCCCTTTGACCCGCGAAGGGGTCTGGCATTAGAGACGCCACCATGTGGACCGTTATCCGAGGTAAAGACCACAAGGGTGTTGCTGGCGAGTTTGAGTTCATCCAGAAGGTCGAGGATCTGCCCTACCGCGAGGTCCATCGCTTCAATCATTGCGGCGTATTTGGCGTTGCTGTGGTGGGCACCCGATTTTCCGTTGTAGCGGGCGGTGAGATCTGCACGGGCCTGGATTGGCGTGTGCACGGAGTAAAAGGGGAAGTAGACAAAGAAGCGTTCGCTCTTCTCTTCGGCATTACGAATCCAGTGGCAGAGGTCAGTGGCGAGGCGGGCGGGAAGGTGTTCCCCCTTGGGGCCATCCTTCAGCTTGGGATTACGATAGGGGGAAAAGTAGGATTTTGGGGCTCCCCATTTGAGGCCTCCGAAGTTGGTATCAAAACCATACGGGATGGGATCATCGGAAAGATGCCACTTTCCGGCTACTGCGGTCCGGTAGCCGGCTTTCTTGAGAACTTGTGCCATTGTCGGCAAGGTTCTCGTTAAAACCGTTTTATTGATAGCCGGGATAAGGCGCCGGTGAGCGGCTTTTCCGCGGTCTGAATTGCCAACCGTGAAAACTCCATGTCTTGGAGTGTAGAGGCCAGTCATGAGCGAGGCTCGGGAGGGCGCGCAATTGGCCGCAGCAGCATAGGCGTTTGTGAACGTCACGCCCTCTTTGGCAAGGCGGTCGATATTGGGTGTACGATAATAATCTGAACCTTGGCAGGAAAGGTCGGTATAGCCGAGATCGTCGGCATAAAGCAGGATGATATTCGGAGGGGAACTCTCTCCGTATAAAGTTGGTAGAGAGAGAAGGAGAAAGGCGAAGAGAAGGGTAGGGATGGAGGGTCTGGACATGGTTCTCGGTGCTTGGTTCTGATGATCTGTGGGTGATTGTGAAAGGGGGGAATCTACTCGATCCGGATAATATGTGAGGCATCGTAAGTTCGACCGTACATGTCCTCGGTCTGGACCCAGAGCCGGTGAACACCCTGAAGATCCTTGAGCGGGAGACTCGCCTTCCAAAGATGGTGTGACGGCACGGCGCCAGGCAGGGTAATACCTTCCAGTTTGTCGCGACGGCTATCCTCCCGCTTCTTCAGAGTAAGAAAGTCCGGGTCGGGTTCCACGCTTTTCAGAAGGGTGATCCATTGGCCGTTTTTCCCGAGGCGCATCCGAACCTTGGAGTGGCGGGATCCGTTGAAGACATTGGCGTAGACGGTGACCTTTTCGGCTCCTCCCTTGACCACTGAGGGGGCTTCGATGCGGAGTTGGTAATCAGCCGGACGCCGGCTGGCCTTGAAATCGACCACTGCCTGATTTCCGTCAAAGGTGATGGTGGAGTAGCCGCGGGGAGCGCCGTCCCTTCCCAGCGAGTGGGGAATGCCCAGTTCGTCCGGTTCCCCCCGCCACCAGCTTCCGCAGACTGTAACATTTACGACATGGTGGTGTGGCTTCTTTCCCTTCCAGCCGTCCTTCTCGTCGAGGAACATGTGGGCGTGCCAGTGGGTGTGGCCCGAGATGGACATGGTATAGGGACGCTTCTCAATCAGACGGAACAGGCGGTCACGTTCCGGGCTGGGAGTGAGGGGTGACTCCGAGGTCTTGAGCGGAATGTGCATCATCAGCATAAGCAGTTCGTTTTCTGGAAGATGGGGGAGCAGGTTCTCGAGAAAGATCAATTGCTCCTCGCCCAGTTCTCCCGTGTAGCCACCAGTTCCTCCCGATTTCTTTGAACCACCCCACATCACGTTATCCAGGACGACGAAATTTACTGGTCCCCACGTAAAGGCGTGGTAGGGAGGGCCATAGACTCGCTCAAAGGTTTCGTCCGAGGTCCTGTCATCAGGAGCATCAAAATTGAGGTCGTGGTTACCAATGACGTTCCACCATGGCACGCCTACGAGTGCTACAATGCTGTTGTGTGTTTCAAACAGAGAGAGATCATCAAAGAGAATGTCTCCAAGAGTCACCCCGAATTCGGCATCCGTTCCGATCAGTTCCTGAATGGTATCGCGCGCCATGAAGTCGAGTTCCTTGGTATTGCGTGACTGGGTATCGCCGAAGAAGTGGGCCTTGAACTTGAAGGGTTCGTCCTGACGGGTCAGGGGAAAGTCAATCGAGGCGGGCAGGGGGCCGGTTGGCTTTACGCCGGGAAACTTACTTTGTGGTGAGCCCTTGGGTTTGTGCAGGTAGTAGAAACGGGGGAGTTGTTGGTCGCTGACAGGCGGCATCCAGCCTCGTGGCTTGATGACGAAAAAGATGCAGTCGTCGCGGACAGGCAGTGTCCAGCGCCCCATCAGGTCAGTGGGGACTACCTCCCGCTGATTGGAAACAAGGACGTTGGGCAGGCCCGGTTCTCCCGGATCTCGTTTTCCGTTACGATTGCGGTCGTCATAGACGAATCCACTCGCATTTGGGGTGTCCCGGGCCGAGATCGGGAGGGAGAGAAGGATGAGGACAAGAGAGATAAGCAATAGCTGAGGATATTTCATATTTGATCGTCAGGTGGGACGAGACAGCAGGAGTGAGGTGAGACCAGTTCGAAGGTCTGCTCCGAGAGTGAATCAGGTCTGGTCATGGGCCACAGGGAAAACTTCATTATCTCCCGAAGAATTTCTGCCGGGCATGGGGATCTCCGGAGATGATGCCGGGCGCTGTCCGGGGCGTATTCGCGGGTCGAGGCTTGCCCCTCTTCATATCCTTGAGAGTATTGTGCCATGGAGCAGCGGCGACTGGGGACAAGTGGGATCGTGGTAAGCGAGATCTGCATGGGAACCATGACCTTCGGGACTCAGGCCGGGAAGGAGATGTCGTTCCGGATCATGGACCGGTCCCTTGAAGAGGGGATTGATTTCTACGATTGTGCGGAACTCTATCCTGTTCCCCCAACTCCTGAGCTGGTGGGTCTGAGCGAGTCTTGGGTTGGGGAGTGGTTGGCGACCAAGCCACGCGATGGGGTCATTATTGCAACAAAAGTGGCGGGGGCGGCCCATGGCTGGTTCAATCCTCCGGTCCGAAGTGACAAGGCGGCCCTGGACCGTAACCATATCCGCAAGGCGGTGGAAGGAAGCCTGCGGCGCCTTCGAACGGACTACATCGATCTCTATCAGGTGCATTGGCCCGACCATGGCATGCGACCAGAGGATACCTTGGAAGCTCTCGATGAACTGGTTCAGGAGGGCAAGGTGCGGGCGCTCGGAGTGAGTAATGAAGACAGTTACGGCCTAATGAAGTCTCTCTGGACGAGTGACGCTCATGGGCTGGCACGCTATGACACGATCCAGAATAACTTTTCGCTGAACAATCGGCGTTTTGAGGACGAGCTTTCAGAGGTGAGTCGGAGGGAGCAAGTGAGTCTTCTTCCTTACAGCCCCCTTGCCGGTGGCGTTCTGAGTGGAAAATATAACACGGAACAGCTACCCGAAGGGGCGCGGTTCACCCAATATATGACATCCACCGCGCCGAGGCAGCGTGCGATGGCAGAGCGTTTTGCCAACGAACGCTGCCTGGCTTCTACGGCTCGTTTCATTGCGATTGCAGAGGAGGCAGGTCTCCATCCGGTCACGATGGCCATTGCATGGAGTAAACAGCATGATTTTGTCGCGTCCACGATTGCTGGAGCTACAAATGAAGATCAGCTCGGCGTAATTTTTGATGCTGCTGGATTGATTCTCGAGCAAGAGATACTCGACCGCATTGATGAGGTGAGCCGCGAGATGCCCTATCCGATGGGCTGAGGGTGATGTGCTCGTAGCCGGTTTTGCTTCTTGCGCGTTTGGAGGCGCCCGTCTTTGCTTATTACTCCACCGACTGATGAGCGAAGAAGCGAAACCAGCGGAGTCGTCCAAGGACCCCCTCCTTAGCCTTGACTCTCTTGATCTCGGGCCCGCATGGGCCAGGGGAGAGCCCGAGCGTAAAGGCGGTGGAGAGTCCGAGGGTAAACGCCATAAGGGGAAGTCGGGGGGGCGGCGAACGGATAGAAGAGGGGATGG
>DIHT01000154.1:45881-46357 GCA_002420305.1 Akkermansiaceae bacterium UBA5689
AGGGAAGAGTCAGGTCGTCGGGATGGTCGCGGAGAGGGCAGGCAGAAATTTCAACGGGACAGAAGAGGCCGCCGTGATGATGACCGGCGGGGCCACCGTGCTCAGGAGGAGATTGCACCTCCGGAGGGTTTCACTGCAGGAGTTATGCCCGTCGAAGAGGGGCTGGATGGATTGGCCAAGGAAATCATGGCCGGTGGTCGAACGTATTCGGTGTTTGATCTTTCGAAGCTCGTCCTGGGTTCCCGGGAGCGCTTCAATGTGACATTTCAGAGTGGCAAGGAGGACTGTGGGCTCATCCGGTGCAAGAAAGATGGATCACTGTGGTTAACACGGGAGGAGGCGATCCGACATTTCTGGCAGGCAGAATGGCGAAGAGATTTCTATGAGGAGGTAATCTCCGATGCTGAGCCTCCCAAGGGTAATTTTCAGGCTATCGGTCGGTGCGGAATCAGCGGGGAGCTTCTGGGACCTCCTAA
>DIHT01000125.1 GCA_002420305.1 Akkermansiaceae bacterium UBA5689
GCAGCGAACATTCGCCGTAATAGAAGAGGGGATTAACCGCTTTCGAGCCGGCCTCCAAGGAGTTAAGACATCGGCATGAGATTCCTACTGTTTGGCCTCATGGTCTCGGCCGGGTGGCTGCACGCCCAGAGCCCCCCCAATGTCCTGATCATCATGGCGGATGATTGTACGTTCAACGATTTGCCGGCATATGGGGGGCAGAATGCAAAAACCCCGCATATCGACAAGCTTGCTCGCGAGGGACTCCTGTTTAGACGGGCCTATCTATCTGAGGCGATGTGCCAACCATGCCGGGCGGAATTGTTCAGTGGGCAGTATCCTACCCGGAACGGTTGTGCATGGAATCACTCTGCCAGTAGGAATTCGGTTACCAGTATGCCACATCATCTGCGGCCGTTGGGCTACCGGGTGGGATTGGCTGGGAAAGTGCATGTGAAACCTAAGAAGGTATTTCCGTTTGAGGAAATTGACGGGTTTGACTCGAATTGTGTTCGAAATCCAACCCGGCCCCACCAGCTGGCGGGTATCTCAGAGTTTATCAGGAGAGACCAGGAGAAGCCCTTCTGCCTGGTGGTGGCACTGGTTGAACCTCACGTTCCATGGGTGATGGGAGATGCCTCACAATACCCCCCAGCCACAATCAAGCTGCCTCCGAATATCGCTGACACTCCCCGAACTCGGCAGGATTTTTCCGCTTATCTTGCAGAGATTACCTACATGGACGGGCAGGTGGGAGAGATTCTTAAGGTTTTAGAAGGGAGCGGTAAGGCGAATGATACGCTGGTTCTGTTCACTTCAGAGCAAGGCTCACAGTTTCCTGGGTGTAAATGGACGAATTGGGATACAGGGATACATACGGGGCTGATTGCACGGTGGCCGGAGAAAATCGAGGGGGGGAGGACTACTGATGCGGTCGTGCAGTATGCGGATATTCTGCCAACTCTCTTGACGCTTGCTGGAGGTGACTGCAACGAAAAGACCTACGATGGCAGGAGCTTTGCCGGAGTTCTCCAGGGAGAGGAGACAAGTCATCGGCAATATGCCTACGGCTTGCACAACAACATCCCGGAGGGTCCCCGTTACCCGGTCCGCACCGTGACGAATGGGGAGTGGCGATATATCAGAAATCTTCTGCCTGAAGAAATCTACATAGAAAAACATCTCATGGGGATTAAGGGAACGGGGGCATTGAATAATCCCTACTGGGCGACCTGGGTACGGGATTCCTGGAATAACCCCCACACCTACAAGGTCGTCCGCCGTTATATGCGCCGCCCGGCTGAGCAGTTGTATCATACCGCTGAGGATCCCTATGAGATGAGTAATCTTGCCGGGACTCCTGAGTTTTCGGGGATACAGAAAAAATTAAGCATGGAGCTCGATCGCTGGATGAAGAGGCAGGGAGACCCTGGAGCGGCACAGGATACGCAACGCGCACATAAGGCAGCGAAGGAAGGAAAGCATCTCTATGGAGCACAGTAGGCCATCTTGGTAGATGCCTTCTTTGAGATGCTTCCGGGTACAATCACGAGTTATTTTCGTGTCTGGCGGAAAATCCATTCGTGGATCTCGTCGTCATTAAACACCTTGCTGGTGATGAGGTGGCCGGCTGGTAGCTCGCTGTATTTATGAGAGATTCCCTTTTTCTTGAGGGCCAATGAAATATCGCGAGCTCGCTGCACCTTCACAGATTTGTCACGACGGCCATGGAAAATCCAGATGTTGACGTCTTTGAGGTGAGAGACATCACTGATATTGGCAGCGCCAGCGAGAGGTACGGCAGCGGCAAAGAGCTCAGGGCGCTTGTCGATGAGGTGCCAGACGCCATATCCGCCGAGGGAAAATCCAGTGAGGTAGACTCTTTTAGGATCAGCAACTTTGGTGTTCTCAAGAAAATCGTCGAGAAGGGAGAGAACGGATTCTCCGGAGCGAGTCATCCACGCTTGCCCATGATTGCACTGTGGAGCGATGAGGATGCACGGGCGTTTGGCAATGTTAGCGACGAATGAGGCCGGGACTGCAACCTTTGTCTGCTTTTCGTTATCGGTACCACACTTTGCAGAGCCGTGGAGATAGACCACAACCGGCAGCGAAGAAGAAGGGGAGACCCCCGCAGGAGCATAGATCTTGTAGACGATATTTCCGTGTGAGCCGCCGACCCAGCGGCCTGCAAAAAACCGCCCATATTTGTCCGATACTGGTGCGGAGAACAGGGGGGTGATCCCGATGAAGGATATAAGAATCAGAAGGGTCTTGGTCATGATGTTATATATTTTGGTTTCCTGGAGATCGTCTCCGCCCTGCGATATGGTCTTTTATGAGTCTCCCCCCGTGGCGTCTCCAGGGATGCGGATGCCGTGGAAACTGTTGTCCTGGAGCGGGCAAGCGGGGATTCGGTTTCCGGGAGTATTCTGCCCGTAAAGTGGAAGAGCGGCACTCAAGGCTAGGAACGCAGCGAGGGTAGGATTCGTGAATGTCATGCCCGGAAAACCTTGAGTAAAACCCGTCAATCGAGACTTTGGAGCAAGCGGAGTGCCTGACAAGTCCGGAAAGCTGGTGTCAGACCCGGACTCTGCGCAAGGTAGATGAGCGAGTATTCTCCTCCTAGTCTCTTGGGGTGATTCCGCGGTCAGCCAGAGGCCACGGGTTTTCGTGGTTTTCTTTCCTGATCAGCGCATTTTTCGACGGTTCATGATATTGAGATGAGCTCTTTGAGCCCCGCGTAGATCTCTGGTTCAGGCAGGAGCCAAGAAACCGATTGACCGGCGACCGATATTCTAGTTTCCAAGTCCTGTGGGATTTCCATTCCTACTACGCATCATCATGAAACCAACCATTCTTACTCTGGCGTTTTTCCTCTGCGCCCTGTCATTCCTCCACGCCCAGAACCCTCCCAAGGGTTTTGAAAAAGTTGATCAGGAGATTGTGATCACAGCCGTGCGGACGCAGATGAAATACGACGTGCCTGCTTTCAATGTGAAACCTGAGAGTAGAGTGAAGCTCACCTTCAAGAACCCGGATGACCTGCCCCATAACCTCATCATCTGCACGCCTGGAAAGTCAAAAGGGAAAGACAAGGGAGGGGAGCTCATAGAGGCGGTTCTCGAACTGGGAGCGAAGGGAGAAGAGATGAACTGGGAGCCCAAGGGGCATCCTCGTATTCTTCACAGTTCCGGGATGGTTCAACCAAAGAAGGAATCAGTAATATGGTTCAAGGCTCCCAAGGAAGAAGGAGCTTACCCTTACGTCTGCACATTCCCCGGGCACTTCACCCTGATGAATGGTATGATGAAAGTCTCCAGTAAGGATGCGCCGGGAGCCCCCAAGCAGGAAGTAAAGGAGAAGGACCGTTCCAAGGACCTTCTTAAGATTGGAGGTGAAGTAGTTGTGGCAGAGCGGACGAGAATTTTCCGGGCGCCCATCGTCAAATCGAGTGGCCGGGCTGTCCACGTGGGTCTGCCCGATGGCATGAATTACACTTTTGATCCGCGCACTCTTGCGGTTCGGAATATCTGGGGAGGTGGATTTCTCAATCTTAACGAGGAGCGCAGGGGGCGTGGACAACCAAATTCACGGCGTGGTGATGGGTCTCAAACTTATATTGAGAATACGGGTATCCTCCGGCCTGTTGTCGGGGGGAGTGCCGTGGACTTTGAGTTCAAGGAGCCTGATGTAAAGGACCACAAGAATATTGAAAAGTGGCTCTGGGAGGATCGCGATTTCCCCGAGCTTCTGGCCTCGGTGGATGCAAACTATCATGGACATAGCGTGGAGTCGGCGACCGGCGATCCGGTATTTCGCTTCCGTGTGGGTCAGAATGAGTTTCTGAAAGGCGTTCGTTTCTCTCAGGAAGGGCGGCTTGAAATTGTCCTGCGTGCGGAGTTGAAAACTAACCAAGTGTTTGACGTTTCAGAGGAGGGGCTGAGCGATATCAAGGTGGGAGGTGGGAAGCTGGTTGATGGCAAGTGGACTCTGCAGGCGGGAACGGCGCAGGCTTACACGTTCAGTGCAAAATTGGAGAAGCCATTGATGAGCCGTCCTTACGTGGCCAAGGAGGAGAACTGGGGAGAGCAACCCGTGGTGCGCAACAAGAATAAGGCGGGGAAAAAGGAAATGGAACTTCCGCCCGGATATTCTTTCGAGAACTGGGAAGCGCCCAAGGACATTTATGGAAGAGACCAGCTTTTTGAGCCTACTGGGATTGCCGTGGCCAAGGATGGGACCGTGGTGGTTGCTACGAGGACTGCTGGGATCTGGCGCATTCGGAATGATAAATGGACCAAATTCGCAGAGGGGACTTACGAGTGCCTTGGAGTCTGGATTGAGGATGACAAGGGAGACCAGTTTGTTGTCATGCAGAAGCCCGAGCTGACCCGGATGAAGGATAGCAATGGTGATGGCCGTGGTGACAGTTTCGAAACGGTCTGTGATGATTACGGGTTCCACGGGAACTATCATGAATACGCGCATGGTCCGGTGAGGGATAAGGAGGGGAATTACTATTTCTCCTTGAACCTTTCCCATGGGGGTAACGAGCGCACCTCCTGGCGCGCGGGCGGGCCGTTTATGGGCTCCATGGGTGGTTACCGGGGATGGGCGTGTCGGGTGACCCCCGAAGGAAAATTTGAGCCTTTCGCCAATGGTCTCCGGAGTCCAGCAGGTATCGGAGTCGATCCGGAAGGACGTATCTGGTATGCCGAAAACCAGGGAGAGTATGTGGGATCCTCGAAGGTGGTTCCGCTTGAGAAGGGAAAGTTCTACGGGCACCTTTCTGGA
>DIHT01000106.1:0-6355 GCA_002420305.1 Akkermansiaceae bacterium UBA5689
AAACGTCGCCTCACAATTGACCGGTAAGGCGCCCAAGGCTCGGACCAAGCACTTTGATCTGTTGCGCCAACATATCCGACGAAAGAATCTTCTCTGGCGTCAGCACTGGAGACCTACCAATTGGTCTTTTCTCTACGGCAACCGGCAACAAGTCCCCAGCAGCAGGGATCACCGGCCGGGGCAACCTCGTTGGTTCCCGGAAGAGGTCAGAGCCATCATCCCCCTCATCGAACAGGCTGAAGAGAGCATCTGGAAAATGAGAACCCAATCTCAATGAAGAAGCTCATCCTGATTTTCCTTCTGGGGATACACCCCGGAACGCTGCTTGCCCAACCAAAGAATTATTCGGTCGGACCCGCCCCTCGTGATAACTCGAGTAAGGCCGAGCTCGCTTCCTTCAGAATCGCCAAAGGGTATACTGTTTCCCTTTTCGCCTCGGAGCAGGACGGGATCGCCAATCCGATTGCGATGCGCTGGGGCCCGAAGGGGAGGCTCTGGGTTCTCTGCTCTCTTGTCTATCCGCAGGCCATTCCATCTGAAATCCCCAACGACAAACTTTTTATTTTGGAGGACAGTGACCACGACGGACAGGTCGACACGACTCTGGTGTTCGCAGACAGGCTCGACATGCCCACTGGATTCGCCCTGGGTAATGGAGGCGTCTACCTTGGCCAGGGACAGGACCTCGTCTTCCTTGCAGACACCAACGGGGATGACCGGGCGGATCACCGGGAAGTTGTTCTCAGCGGCTTTGGCACCGGAGACACCCATCAGAATATTAACTCCTTTACCTGGAGCCCGGGTGGAGAGCTGCTTTTCTGCCAGGGCCTGCACAATTTCTCACGAGTCGAAACCCCCTGGGGGGTTGTCCGCATGAATGAGCATGGGGTATGGCGCCTCCGTCCCCGCAGGATGCAATTACACGCCTTCCGGGGATGCAGTGGGCAGAACCCGTGGGGACTCTCTCACGGACATTGGGGCCAACCCTTCGCGAAGAGCAACGGGAATGCAGTAAGCGAGCTGCTTCCCGTCATGGTTCATACAGAGAACCGCCATCCCCCGCTTGATATTGGGGGCACACGCATCAAGAGCATGATCTGCGAGATCATTGACTCTCCCGCTCTTCCAGACGACCTTCAAGGGAACATTGTTATCGCGGGCTATTTTGCGCACCTGATCGACCGCCTAAGAATCACCTCTGATGGAGCAGGCCACCGAGGAGAACTACTCGATCCATTATGGACTACAGACCATCAAAGTTTTCGCCCTGTGGATATTCAGACAGGACCGGATGGTGCCCTTTATATTGCCGACTGGTACAACCCCATCATCGGGCACTACCAAGCCTCCCTGCGGCATCCTGACCGCGATAAGACCCACGGTCGAATCTGGCGTCTGACCGCAGAGGGAAAACGCACCGTCCGGGCTCCCAACTACCACCTGATGCCCACGCGGGAACTACTTGAATCCCTTTGTGCAGCGACTCTCAAGGAACGAGAGAGATTACGAATCATTCTCTCAGACCGGTATGCTGATTCAGAAAGGCGTGCTGAAATACACCACGAACTCGCAAACTGGATATCCTCATTCGACCCTCTGGATCCTCATCTGGACCGTCAGATCTTTGAAGCCCTCTGCCTTCACGAGTGGTTTGAAATAATAAACTCTGACCTTCTGGAGCGTTTACTCAGCGCCAGGGACCCACTGGCGCGATCCTATGCGACCCGGATAGTTGGCCGCTGGCATGATCGTCTTCCCGCACCACTGAAATATCTGAGAGACTCAGTCGCTGACGCTCACCCACGCGTCCGACTGGAAGCAGTAGTGGCTGCCAGTCAACTCATGTCCACCGAGGCGATGGAAACAGCGGTCCTCGCCCTCAATGCTCCAACCGACCGCTTCATTGAGGCGGCTCTCCGTCAATGCGCTCATGCCCTGCAACGATGGTGGTTCACGTCCTTGAAGGAGGGGCAACTGGCAATTAAAGACACCCGCCACCTAGCATTTCTTCTCGACCAGACCTCAGGTCGGGACGCCGCCGGCATTGCTCGAACACTCCTAGAAGATACGAGCCTAAAACCATCGAGCCCTGCATTCCCAGTCCTTGCGATGATCCTCGCCACTCAGGGATCCGTGGAAGACCTCGACTGGCTGGTCGCCAAAGCCCATGGTGATCTACAAAATTCCACCCCAGTCCTGTCTGCGATGCAGGAGTCCGCCTCCATCAGGGAACTCAAACCTCGGAATCCAAACCTGGATTCACTCCTGACCTCTGCTGTTACAAACGGAACAGCTGCCCAGCAGATTCACGCCCTTCATCTGATCGGATATTGGCAACTTCTCGACCTCAGGGAACTGGTCATCACCGTCATCTTCAATACCCGCACCTCTCCGGAAGTTCGCATCGCAGCCCTCAGATCTACCAGCCATTTCCCGAAGATCGCGGAAGACCGGATCGATGATCTCAGCAAATTGACTACCTTACCCGGGGACATCCGGATACGCCATGCCGCGCTCGATGCACTGACCGCAATGAACGTTGGCAGGGCGGCACAAATCGCAGCTGAAGCCCTCATCGCCGCGGGTCCGAGCGATCCCCTTGAGCCCTACCTGATCCCTTTTCTCACTCGTAGTGACGGAGCCCTCGCCCTGTCCTCGAGCCTCCAAAAAACTGAGCTGAGTCTGGGTCTCCGAGCTCGAATCCGTGGAGCACTGGGAGCCGCCGGACTTCATTCCGCTCATCTCGAGAAAGCCCTCGAACCTCCTTCTGAAGAATCCTCTCCTACCATTGGCCTGCCCGTCTACAGCCAGCAATGGATTGACTCCCTTGCCGCGGAGGCCAGGAAAGACGGAGATTCCGAGCGTGGCTCAAAGGTCTACCATCGAGATTCTCTGGCCTGCACCAAGTGCCATGTCATTTCCGGACAGGGAATGGATTTCGGGCCTGAACTGACAGCTGTGGGTGCGGGCCTGCCCTTGGAAATCATCATCGAATCCGTAGTCTGGCCCCGACGCCAAATCAAGGAGGGCTACCTTTCCACTTCTATCACAACACGGGATGGTCTTGTGGTAAGCGGCCATCTTAAGCATGAGGACAGCCAGCGAATTATCATTGAGGACGCCATCACCCGGAGGAGCAGGATGCTGGCACCTTCCCAAGTCCAGCACCGTCAGAACGCCGGCACCATCATGCCGCCTGGCTTGACGGCCCAACTGAGTCGTGAAGAGCTCCGGGATCTCGTGCGGTTTCTCTCGGAAAGAAAGGGGAAATAGGCCGCCACCCTCTAATCAGGCCTCCAAAGTGACCTTCCGGTCACCTAGTCGGCCGGTTGACTGATCTACCCAGGCCTGCTGAAATTGGAAAGACCTCCAATTATCATATGACCCGTGCGATTCTTCTCCTAGGCCTTCTCGGGCTGGCCATCGATCTTGGCTGCGCCCGACCTATCGAAGTCATTGTCTACTCCAAGACTTCCTGGTATCGCCATCCTGAGATTGCACGGATTAACGGCTATCTCGCTACTCTCGGTGCAAAACATGATATCAACGTGAGCATCACCGAGAGCGCGGACGAGCTCAGCGCGCAAAATTTGCAGAACTACGATCTGATTCTGTTCAACAATGCCACCAATCTGGGGGAAAGCCTTACGGTCGAAGAGCGGAAGCCTGTAATTCAATGGTTCAATAATGGTGGCGGCATCATGGTCATGCACGCTGGAATCGTTCAGAATGGAACGTGGCCAGAACTTATAGAAATTGCAGGATGCGATTTCCATGGTGATTCCGAATTCATGGAGGCACGATTCCTCGTGGATCCTAAGGCGGAAGGAGATCCTATTCTAGCGGGCAAAAGTAAGGAGTTCAGATACACCGCGGACTGGCTGAACTTCGACAAATCTGTAACGGGCCTTCCAGGAGTGGAAGTTCTCCTCCGCCTTGATGAAAAGAGTTACGTCCCGGTTCGAGACCATCCATCCTACACGGAGATGAAGCCAATGGGAGATGACCACCCAATCTGCTGGCGACGCAACATGGGCGATGGACGGTATTTCTATACCGGGCTCGGACACGATATCAAATCGATCGATACCCCCTTCGGTCGCGCTCATCTCCTTGCGGCAATCAGATGGACCGCTGGTCGTACGAAGTAACTGAGAGGTCCCCGGAGAAAAAATCTCTCTTACTCCTTTATCGTTTCATGAATGCCATCCGCCTCGCCATCTACTGCCTCCTGCTCGAACACTCCTCGCTGCACAGTGCACCACCTCCCAATGTTGTCATTTTCCTTGTGGATGACATGGGGTGGGGTGATCTGGGATGCTACGGCAACGAAATCATCCAATCTCCACACCTCGACAAGTTTGCTACGGAAGGGATCCGTTTCACCCAGTGCTATTCGGCCTGTGGAGTCTGCTCACCATCCCGCTCATCAATTCTCACAGGACGCACACCTTATCGAAACGGCGTCTGGCGCTGGATCCCGGGAGGCCATTCCTGCCACCTTCGAGAAAGTGAAATCACCTTCCCGGAACTTCTGCGAGAAAAAGGCTACGACACCTGCCATGTTGGCAAATGGCACCTCAACGGACATTTCAACAGCACCAAACAGCCCCAGCCGGACGACCATGGATACAACCACTGGATGGCCACCCAGAATAACGCAGCGCCCAGCCACAAAAACCCCAAAAACTTTGTTCTCAACGGGAAACCGATGGGGCTACTCGAAGGATACGCCGCGCCGCTCGTCGCTAAGGAGGGAGTACGCTGGCTGAAAGAAGTGCGCGACCGAGACAAGCCATTCCTCCTCTCGGTTTGGACTCACGAACCCCACCTTCCCATCGAATCTGCAGAGGAGTTCATGGAGCCCTACCTCAACATCAAGGATGAGGGGGTCCGACAGCACCACGGCAACATCACACAACTGGATCACGCCTTTGGAATAGTGATGAAAGCTTTGGATAAACTCGGGCTGCAGGATAACACCATAGTTTTCTTCACCTCCGACAACGGCCCAGAGGGAAAAGGCAACAAGGGCCGCACCCGGGGTTCAACCGGGGGGCTGCGTGGTCGCAAGCGGGATAGCCACGAGGGCGGCATCAGGGTCGCTGGGATGGTTCGCTGGCCCGACAAGATCATGCCGGGATCGGTAAGCGATGTCCCGGTGATTGGCTCCGATATATTCTCCACCGTTCTAGACGTGACAGGCATTCCCCTGCCCGACGATCGCACCATTGACGGGGTCAGCATGGTACCCGCTTTCGATGACAACCCCGTCAAGCGCCCTGTCCCTCTCTTCTGGCGTAACCACATTGCTCCAGCAACCAGCCACGCGGCCCTCCGAATTGGAGATTGGAAACTGATATCCAATGTCAGCTTCGATACATTCCAGCTCTATCAGGTTCAGACCGATTGGAAGGAGGAACACAATCTCGCTTCGGAAAAACCGGAAAAGCTCGAGGAGATGAAGGAGACCTTCTTCAAAGTCCTGAAAGGGATCGAGGCTGAGGGACCACTCGACTGGGTGGGCCAATATGGACAGCGCAGAGTCACCGAAGAGCCAAACTGATCACCAACCATGAAAAAGCAATTCTACTCCATCCTTATTACAGCCCTTTGCTCGGCAATTGCACTCGCGGATTGGCCGCAATTCCAAGGCCCAAATCGTGATGGAACCTCGAGCGAGTCGGGCTTGCTCCGCAGCTTCCCGAAAGAGGGTCCCAGGATTATCTGGGAGAAAGCTCTGGAGCAGGGCTTCGGCGGATGCGCCGTTGACGGGAACGACCTCTTCGTTGTCGACCGGGTAGCGAAGACAAAGGATATGTTGATCTGCTTGGACGCCACTACGGGCAAGGAACGGTGGCGCTACGAAAGCCCGTCAGAGGGAGAGCCTTCATTCCCTGGATCCCGGAGCGTTCCTACCGTCAGGAAAGACGCTGTGTATTTTATCGGATCATTCGGACGAGTTCATTGCGTGGATCGGGCTACCAGGAAAGCCCGCTGGCAGATAAAAATGTCCGAGAGATACCCAGATGCGGAAACCCCAAAATGGGGCTACGCGCAGTGCGCACTCGTGATCGACGACATTGTTGTTGTTACTCCCTTTGGCTCGGAGACGGGCGTTGCTGCCTGGCACCGCAGCACCGGTAAAGAGGTCTGGCGGAGCGGTCCCATCGGAAATTCACACTCCTCTCCCACTCTGCTGGAGATTGCAGGAGAACGGCACATCGTCCTGACCACAGTAGTAAATCAGGGAAGTAAGGAGGGCCTTATTACCAGCTATAGACCGAACGACGGAAAGACACTGTGGCAGACCTCCCATTACTATAACAGGATTCCGATTCCTCCCGTGACCAAG
>DIHT01000106.1:6750-65794 GCA_002420305.1 Akkermansiaceae bacterium UBA5689
GCTACATGCTGAGTGAAAAATGGTCCATCCAGAAAGGATCCCAGATTCACCCTCCCTTCGTTATCGCCGACCATCTCTATTTCCTCGCCAATGAGAACTCTAATCATCGAGTCGCCACAAAGCGTAAAACCGGGGGATTGAGCTGTTGGTCCCTTGATGGCGAAGAACTGTGGCACACGGGAAACGACCCCTTCATGGGACGAGGCGCAAGCCTTTACGCCGATGGCATGCTGATAGTCCAGGACGGAGAAAAGGGCATACTGCGCCTTGGGGAAGTCAGCAAAGGAGGCTTTCGCGAGCTTGCCTCTGCAAATGTTTTCGGAAGCGATCTTAAAAAGAACTTTGACCTCAAATTCTGGAGCCCTATGGCCCTCAGCGAGGGGCGCCTTTACATGCGAGGACAGAATCGCTTGCTCTGCGTCGACTTGAAGAAATAATACCTGCCTCCTTGGACATATCATGAGAATCCTTATTTCCCTCTGGCTTGCTACCTGCCTCGTTTCTTTCGCTGCTCAAAAGCAGCCTAATATTGTCTTCATTTTCAGTGACGATCATGCGCCGCATGCGATCGGCGCCTATGATGGCTGGCTGAAGAGCACGAACCCGACGCCCCACATTGATCGTCTTGCATCAGAGGGAATGCTTTTCGACAAAAGCTTCTGCACCAACTCAATTTGCGGTCCGAGTCGGGCAGTGATTATCACGGGCAAACACAGCCACAAGAACGGCTTCATGAACAACGGGAATAATTTCGATGGTTCCCAGCAAACATTTCCCAAGCTTCTGCAAAAGGCAGGATACCAGACCGCGATGTTCGGAAAGTGGCACCTCAAATCGAAGCCTCAGGGATTTGACAAGTGGATGGTCCTTCCCGGACAAGGCCTCTATTACAATCCTGATCTACTAACTCCCGAGGGAAAAACCACCATCGAAGGACATTGCACAGACGTTGTAACTAATCTCGCCGTTGACTGGCTCAAAAAAGGGCGCAATCAGGACAAGCCATTTCTCCTGATGTGTCAGCATAAGGCCCCCCACCGCAACTGGATGCCAGCCCTCCGCCATCTGCACTTGTGGGCGGATGAGGATCTGCCAGAGCCTAAAACGCTCTTTGACAACTGGGAGGACAACGCCAGCCCGGCACGCTGGCAGGAACTTGAGATCGATGGCCACATGGACCTTCAGTTCGACCTCTTCTACAATTTGACTCCTGCCTACAAGGGGGCGGATAAGAAGGGCATGTTTGACAAGTCTGCATGGCGCAACATGTCACGGATGACCCCCACACAACTGACCGCATGGCGCGACCATTACGCACCGCGTGATGCAGAGCTCAAGAAAGCAAACCTCAAGGGTAAAGACCTTGTTCGCTGGAAATACCAGCGATACGCCAAGAATTATCTCCGTTCTGTCCGAGGTGTCGATGAAAGCGTCGGAACCTTGATGCGGACGCTGGATGATATGGGAATCTCCGACAATACCATCGTAGTTTACTCCTCGGACCAAGGATTCTACATCGGGGATCATGGCTGGTTCGATAAGCGCTGGATGTATGAAGAGTCTCTTTTGATGCCTCTGATCATCAAATGGCCGGGGGTGACAAAGCCCGGTTCGCGCGATAAAGAACATATGGTTCAGAATCTCGACTACGCCGAAACCTTTTTGGAAGCCGCAGGAGTAGCAATTCCAGATGACATGCAGGGCCGCTCCCTTGTGCCACTCCTCAAGGGACAGAGCCCGAAAGAATGGCGAGAAAGCATTTATTATCACTATTATGAATACCCGAGCGTCCATCAGGTGCCTCGACACAACGGAATTAGAAATGAGAGATATAAGCTCATCCAGTTCTACGAATTCGGTGAGTGGGAATTTTACGATCTTAAAGAAGACCCAGATGAATTACAAAATCTCTACAAGGATGAGAAATACGCAGCTCAGATTTCCCAGATGAAAAACCAGCTCGAGGGATTGCGGCGCAAATATGATGACAACACCGTCGGACCTTTGAAACCTGAGGCCTGGCGCCAGAAGCACCGCACCAAACAATTCCGCGTCAAGGACGAGCTGTGATCCTTACTGCACCCGCCCCAACGATCTTCTCATCAAGGCTCGCATAACTTCCTCGGAAGACTCTGGGATTAAGAAACTGAACAGCCAAGCCTCCCGTAATGAAGCTCCTCTCTTTACCGGCTCTGCTTATCGCCATTGGAAGTCTCTTCTCCTGCGGACCGATCTCTCGAATCTATGACCAGCCCCCACCCTCCTCACGTTATCTTGCTGGGATTGGCGTGGCCGCCGCCCCGCAGAGCGGACCCATAAACCCTGCAGAGGCCTCCAAGTTCTGGGATGGAGACTCTCTCCTTGGCCCCACTGCAATCCACATCGTCAGGGCTGAGCAGAAAGCTTACTTTTACAAGGGCGGCCAGCTTGCGGGCGTGACGCCCGTTTCAACGGGAAACTCGAAATACACGACAAAGCCGGGCAATTTCACGGTGACCCAGAAATCTGCGGACTACTACTCCCGAACCTACGGCACCATTGTAGACCTCGCGACCGGAACTGTCGTTAATGATGACGCTGATTCCCGTAAGGATAAGCCGGGACCCGGGCAGAAGTTCGTCGGTTCACCGATGCCTCACTTCCTGCGCTTTAACCACGGCGTTGGCATGCATGCAGGACACCTCCCAGGCTACGCGGCCTCTCACGGCTGTGTCCGTCTCCCCGCGGACCTGGCGAAGAAATTCTATGAGAACGCCGAAATCGGCACGCCGGTTATAGTAGAATAACTGCAACAGGATAGCTGTTTTGAACCTTGCCATCTGAAACCTCACACTCCTGAAAATGCGTAACATAGTGATGACCCTGATCGGTCCGGACCGCCCTGGTCTTGTTGAAGAATTGTCGGCTACCGTCGCGTGTCATCAGGGGAACTGGGAGGAGTCCCGCATGTCTCACCTCTCCGGCAATTTTGCGGGTATGCTCAGAATCCAGTGCCCGGAAGAAACCTACGAAAACCTTCTTTCCTCCCTGCGATCCCTTGAAAATCTAACTGTCTCGGTGTCAGAGGAGCTCCCCGAGACCGATCACAGCCAAAAGATCATCTCCTTCGATGTCATAGGAAACGACCGGCCCGGAATCATTCAGGAGCTCGCCTCCGCCATCGTCAGAACCGGAGGCAACGTAGAGGAGCTCTCAAGCCATCTTGAGTCGGCCCCACATGCCGGCCATCCGGTCTTCAAGGCTACGGGCAAAGTGACCGTCAAAGAAGACTTCGATGAGCAGGGTCTCATCGAGGCCCTCGAGGGCCTCGGGGCCGACCTCGCGGTCAGCATCGAGCACTAGGCCTTAGAGCCTCCTCAGTCCTGAGAATCTTGAGGCCCCTTGCCAGGGCTCTTGTGTTCCATCTCAAGAAAATTCGAAAGGAGCCGCTTCCCCCCTTCAGTGAGAATTGATTCAGGATGAAATTGCACTCCGTGAACGGGAAACTCACGATGCCTCACTCCCATAATCAGGTCTCCACACCACGCGGTTTGTTCCAGGCATTCTGGGAGAGAATCTTTACGTATGATCAGAGAATGATACCGGGTTGCTTGGAGGGGAGTATCTAACCCTCGAAAAACACCCTCTCCGTTATGCTCGATCATGGAAGTTTTTCCATGCATCAATTGCTCCGCACGGACGATCTCCCCCCCATAGACCTGCCCGATCGATTGATGCCCGAGACATACACCCAGAATGGGAACCTCTGACCCGAACTGGCGGATCACCTCACAACTGACTCCCGCCTCATTGGGACTGCAGGGTCCCGGAGATATGCAGATGCGTTGCGGCTTGAGGTCCTTGATATCCTCGATCGTCACCTCGTCATTACGCCGCACTTCCATTTGCGCGCCCAGCTCACCAAAAAACTGGACGAGATTATACGTAAAGGAATCATAGTTATCTATAACGAGTAGCATGAGACTTTAGTTGGGTTGACGCCTCGGTAATGATCGGGGTGCGATACAGGTAAATTCTTTTCGAGGCCGGGTGAACCATAAACGCTACCAAGATCAGATTCCTGCTAACTTTCCAGAGTATCGGCCAGTGCAATAGCTCTCAGCATTCCCATCGCCTTGTTTACAGTCTCACGGTATTCGTAGACCGGATCACTATCTGCCACTACTCCAGCACCAGCTTGCACATAAACTTTTCCATCCTTGAGAAGGCACGTCCGGAGGGCAATACACGAATCATGGGCTCCATCCCATCCAAAGTAACCAACCGCTCCGGCATAAGCGTTACGCTTGTTGCACTCTAACTCGTTAATGATCTGCATAGCCCTGACCTTGGGCGCACCGCTGACTGTGCCTGCTGGAAAGGTCGCTCTCAGAACATCGTAGGAACTATGCTCCGGTGAAAGTATTCCGGTGACGTTGGACACGATATGCATCACGTGGCTGTAGCGCTCCACAATCATGAAATCGTTCACCTCCACTGTGGAATGAGCGGCAATCCGACCTACATCGTTCCTCGCCAGATCCACAAGCATGACGTGCTCAGCCCGCTCCTTTTCATCAGAAAGCAGATCTTCCGCTAGTGCATCATCTTCCTCCGCAGTCTTACCCCGCCATCGGGTACCCGCAATAGGGCGGATGTCGATTTTTCCTTCGACGCACCGCACATGAACTTCCGGGGAACTTCCCACTAGAGAAAAATCACCCAGCTCTAATATGAACATATACGGAGACGGATTGACATGCCTCAGAGCACGGTAAAGATCGATCGGCGCCTTTTCGAATGGCGCCTCAAAACGCTGGCTAGGGACAACCTGGAAAATATCACCGGCAGCAATATACTCCTTTGCGGTCTTCACCATTGACTCAAAATGCTCCTGAGTCGTGTTGCTTACAGGCGCTGGGACATTCGTATCCTGAAGCCCGTTGAGCGCCGGCACGTGCAAGGGACGGTCGAGAACCTCAATCAGAGACGCTACTCTTCCCACGGCTTCATAGTATGCTTCCTCCTCTGTCGCATGATCGTCCAACATGGCATTCGCAACGACCAGCAAACGCCGCAACTTGTGATCAAACAGAAGGACAGAGTCCGTGATCATGAATACCGCCTCTGGCAACTTGAGATCGTCAGGAGGCGGCTCACCAACGCTTGGCTCAAACTGACGAACGCCATCATAAGCGAGGTATCCGACAGCGCCTCCAAAAAACGGAGGCGCATCGCCGTGGCATACCGGATTGAAGCTGGACATGAACTTTTCCAGCTCAGCCAATGGATCTCTCTCCGCTGCGATGGTAGTTTCTTCCCCGCCCTTACGAATCACAACCTCACCACCGTGCGCCTCAAAAACACGAGTCGGACAGCTCCCCACTATCGACCAGCGCCCACTAGCATCGGTGCTTTCCGCGCTTTCGAAAAGGAAAGCATGCCGGCCATCACGAATCTTGAGATAAGCAGAAAGCGGCGTTTCAAAATCAGCTGCCAGCTGCGCGTAGACCGGAACCACGTTCCCCCGCTCGGCAAGCGTGCGAAATTCTTCGAGCGAAGGTTTGACAGCAGGGGAACTCAAGGCGCGCGAGCATGACGGGGAACTCCCCATGCGCAAAGGTTAAAACCCTTACAAATGCGTTCCAATCGCAAGATCCATCTGGTCCATCACCACGGGAGCAGGGCATGCCTTTACTTCTTCTCCACGAATCTCCACCCAGCAGGTGGGCTCGGCCTGAGACGCAACGTGAATACCCAGATCCTCCCCCAGCCCCTTCGCCGATCTAATTTCACGAATCGTAGACATAGCCAGATCGGGACAATTACAATCGCCACTCAGGTGACCAAGAATCACAGTCCTTAACCCGTGGTCGAGAAGACCCTCAACCAGATCAGCGGTCTGCAGATTAGAGAGGTGCCCGTGGCGGGAGGAAATCCGCTGCTTGATTGACCACGGCCTCTTGGTATCAGCATCCAGCATTTTATCGTCGTAATTGGCTTCAACCAGTAAGGCGTGGACACCCTTGAGTCGATCCCGCACGAGGTTCGTCACAAAGCCGAAATCTGTCGCTACTCCGATACCGGCATTACCGGCCCGACAGACAAATCCTACAGGATCAACTGCATCGTGAGGCAGGGCAAAAGCTTCCACAGTGACTTCTCCAATCTTGAATGCCTGCCCGTGCTGAAAGATGCGCCAGTCCACGCTACCAGTTATCCGGTCGCCAAGGGACTCACGCGTCAAGGCAGTGGTAAAAACCGGAGTCGAACGCTTGCGAAGAAAGACCTCCAGCCCACAGGTGTGATCACGATGCTCATGGGTCAGCAAGATTCCATCTAGGGAATCTGGGTCGACTCCCACCTGCTCCAATCTTCTGCTTAACTGCCTGGCACTTAGCCCTGCATCCACCAGCATGGTTGTGTCTCGAGCCTTAATCACGGCAGCATTCCCTCCACTCCCACTTCCCAGAACTGCCACCTTCATCTGATTACTAGGCTAAAGATCCTGCCTTTGGACCACCAGATTGAATTTCACAATTCCCCTCCGTTTTCGAGGATTCCCAAATGCATAGTTCCTATGTTAGTCTTCTGCGTAACCTCTTACCCTCGAACGACGGCCTTATTCAGCCTTTCCTATCTTGAAATTCGCCTACCTTTTACGCTGGCTTCGTCACTTCAAAGCAGCGACTGCCCTGACCCTGACTCTCGCAGTGGTCAGCCTCGGACTCATATTCTACTGGCTCAACAGCCATGGCTTTGAAGGACGCTGGAGCCAGCGTATTGCCGACGAGCTCGCTCGCCGGGGAATCCATGCGGATTTTGAATCCGTTCGCTTCTCCCCGACCAAGGGTGTCATTGCCACAAACCTCAAGATTTTCACTGATGAATCCCGTCGCACGGTGACGGCCAAAATTCCCGATCTACGCTTGGATGTCGATCGCGGCAAGGCATTCA
Organism: Akkermansiaceae bacterium UBA5689; assembly: GCA_002420305.1. Taxonomy (GTDB): domain Bacteria; phylum Verrucomicrobiota; class Verrucomicrobiia; order Verrucomicrobiales; family Akkermansiaceae; genus Roseibacillus_B. The sequence continues at coordinate 13,687 of DIHT01000106.1, forward strand.
GAGGCCAGCTCCAGATTCGCAGGGTCTACCTGGAGAATGCCGAGCTAACAATCCCAGTAACAGCCGAGACCCCCCTGCAGATAGACAATCTTACGGGTCGTCTCAGTGTTGACCGACACGATCGCCTAATAATCGAGACCACCGAAGGAACCTTCAGAGGCATGAACATCCAGACAAATATTGCTCTGGATAATTTCGACCCCGACAAGCTGCGGGAAGGAGTAGGACCTGACGAAAGCAGCAAGCGCAGGGTCAACTTTACCGAGGACCTGCTCCGGGAACTGGATTCATGGTCTTTTCCCGACCACTCTCCCCCCTCTCTCCAGCTTGAAGTGAAGGGTAGTTTCAATCGCACTGCTGCGATCCGCACTTCCATCTCCCTGAGTGCCCCCAATTTCATGAGAGGCCGTTACAGGATGCAGGATGTTCGTCTCTCGGGTGAGCTCGGCAATCGAAGTCTCAGCGTGGAGGAGCTGTCCTTCACAGACGGCGTGGGTAAAGTCAGCCTGCAGGCGCATTATGACCTTGAGGATAAAACTGGTGGATATGAAGGAACTTCTTCAATTCAGATTGTAGACTTATTGCGAGAGGGCCTCGAAGACGACAGCCTTAGTGAATTCAGCCCCGAAGTGGCCCCTCAGATAAGAGCGCGCGGCAAGTTTACCCTCCGGGAAGGAACGATGGACCTGAGTGCCATTGGTTCTCTCTCCTGTAAGTCCTTCCACTTTCTTGGAATCCCCTTCGAGAGTATCAATACGGATTTTTCGTGGAAAAATGGGGACATCTACCTTCGTGACCTGGTCGTAAACCACGAATCCGGAGCACTGGCTGGCGAGGTCAAGGTGAAGAACGACCTAGTTCAATATCGCACCCAGACCAGCCTGCCTCTCTCTGTCTACCGTCCCTTCATTGGCGAGCAGTCAGGCTTGGAGCGAGTACTCACAGAGAGCGAATTCGATGACGACAGCAAAATCCTGATCGATGCCCATGGCTCAGTATGGAGGAAAAACCTCAGTGACTGGGACGCTACGGGTGAATTCACCCTTGAGAATTTTCGACACAACGGAGTTCCGGTCAAACTTGCTACCGCAGGATTCTCGATGTCGCCCCTCGACTACATTTTCGATGACCTCAAAGCAGTGTTCGACTATCGCGGCAATACGGAGGAGATCAGCGCGAAGAGACCTGAGACAGGCACAGTGCTTGTTAAGCAGGTTCATTTTGACGCAAAGGAGAAACTCACCCGCGTAGCAAAACTGGAGGGCACAGCATGGCCCGGCCCCATCCTCCAGTTGTTCAACCCAAAGATGTCCAAGCATGTAAGCGAAACTTACCGCTTTCGTGAACCTCCGCATCTTGCTTGTGCTGGGGTGATTGACCACCTGAATCCCGGGCACCGCACCGACATCCAGACTGTAATAAGGACAAATGGTGATACTGACGTCGATTTGCTCGGGCGGCCCATTGAGATCAGCGAGCTCTCAGCCACAATTCGCACCAGTTATCGAAAGAACGAAGTGTCGGCACTGAATATGAATCTTTTCGGGGGCTCGGTCGGCGGGCATATCACTCAGCAATCCCATCCGAACCGATTATCCATTCAAATTCAGGGTCAGGGCCTGGAGGCTTCTCAAATTGGTCAGACTTACCGTCTCTCCAAAATTGTTCCCGGAACCCTTACCCTTTCCATCGCAGCGCAGGCAACTGAACACGAGGACAACTCAGGCGCGGCAAAATGGGAGCTGAATGGCGCCTGCAACGTGGGCCAGTCGGTCTACAATGGTGTGCACATCAGGAATGGGGCCACACGATTCGGATTCGACCCAAAGGGATTGCACCTGACAAACACCAAGCTGACCTTCGACTACTCGGACTATGTTCTGCGGGCGCGTCATGGCGGCCCTCTCAGCGCAGAGCTTGGTATCGAGCGTCTTCACTACGATCCCGAAAACGGGACAACCGAGCTCGTGAATTTACAAGGTAGTGCATGGCCCGGCCCCCTCCTGCGCATTGCAGACCCCGAAACCGCTAAATATATCGAGGAGTTGCTCGGCTTCCGCGAGCCTCCAACCCTGAATGCCTCAGGTCGTTTTGACCACGGCGGAGACGGAGCCGGCACTCTCATTGACATCAATATCGAGAACCCTGGAGTCACCGACTACGAATTTCTTGGCAAGACCCTGCAGCTCAAGGGCTTCTCCACCAAGATCACCAGTAAGGCCGACCGTCACGATATCTCAGACCTAAGGTTCCAGACTTTTGAGGGCAGTGGAGCTGGAGCCTTGACGGTAAAAGAGAACGCACAAGGCAACACGCTTATTGAGGGAGGGATTCGCTGGGACAATATGAGCCTCTCCAAAATCGGGCAAAAGTTCTCGTTCGAAAAAGACGCATTGGGAGCAATCACTGGTCGACTAGATTTCACGACTCTTGCGAATGACACTCGGTCACTGAACGGTAAAGGCGTGATAGGATTGAAAAACGGTCAACTTTTCAACGTTCCCATCTTCGGACCTCTCTCCCTTCCCCTTGGGACGATTCTTGGCAAGGAATACAGTCACGAGCAGGCGCGAGATGCTTCTGCTACCTTTGTGCTCAAAGACGGCGCTGTGTTCACCAAGGATTTACTTACCTCAACACCCTCAACTACTTTCGTCGGAGAAGGATTTATCGATCTGAGCGAAAATGAGATGGATCTTACCATGCGAATGAATGCTAGAGGCCTTTTAGGATTGGTGACCTTGCCTCTTGTTCCTCTCAGAGGACTCTTCCAGTTCCGCGGGCAGGGCCCTCTCAAACAGCCAGTTTGGCGAAGTGCCCCGTTCACGGCACCCGACGAGGGCGAGTCACACCCAATTTTCAAGGATCCACCTCGCGCTCAGATTGTTCCGGAACGCTGACCCGCGGGAGACCGGTAACAAACGCCCCTAGTTCTATACTCCTCTCTGTGTCACCGGGGCTTGCGCCCCGGGTTATTCTACGGCACCTTGGTTGGGAGAATCAGAAAAGTGAACCACGATGAGTGATCCCATTGCCCTTACAGAGGAACATCTGAAAGACATTCCTTCCACCGAACAGGCCGCTAACGATCTGCGTCAAGCAGCTGGCATCAAGAGCCGCGAAATCGCCCAGAGTGCCGAAGAACGAGCGCAATTACTTAAGGACTCGGCCGCTCAGAAGGCTCAGAAGCTCCGCGATTTTGCAGGCGAAAAGGCCTCCCAGTTTGCAGACGTTGCCGGCGAGAAGGCATCTCAATTCAAGGATGTGGCGGGCGAGCACTGGGGCGAAACAAGGGTCAAAGCTCGAGAAATTCAATCTGACCTCGAAGAATATGTACGCCAGCACCCGTCCAAATCTCTTCTGGTTGCAGCGGGGGTTGGATTTCTCGTGGGCCTGATTGTGAGAAGGTAATCATCACTCGGCTTCTTTCTATCCTGTTCACCCTCCTACCCTGCAAGCTTGCGAAAATTCATGCCTGACGGGTTTGATGGCTCCGACTCCTCCTCCGATTCCTTTCCGAAGGGATCAGGAAATCCATCCGATAAGTATCGGTTTCGTGAAGGGCTGGTCGAGCATCTTAAGGCGCGCGGCCAACTCCTGCTCATCGAGGCGCAAGAAGCACGTGATTCACTCGGAAGGCGGAGCTCTCTGGCCTTCACTGCGGGCATCATCCTGGCAATCGGCTATGGCCTTATCCTGATCTCTGGCATTTCTCTCCTTGGTCGGTGGTTAGAAGCCCTCTCCCCCGGCCTTTCCGGCATGGGTTGGCAGATATGTGCTTTAGCTGGAGGCCTCGTTCATTTCGGCTTGGCGCTTATATTCTTCCGCAAACTGAAACAGCAAGGTGACCTCAACCTATTCGAATTTACGCGTGCAGAATTCAACAAAGACGGAGAATGGCTCAATCAAGTCAAAAAAACCTCGAGCTCAAACGAGAAATCGTCCTGAGACTGGACTCATCCCGCAAAAGAATCGCGGAGGAATCGATGGGGCTGAATCAACGAATGAGACCCGGTCATCTGGTCTCATCGTATCTCAGGAGCCACCCCCTTTTGTCCTTTGGGGCCACTTCAATTGGGGTAGCGGCCCTGACCTACCTACTTTTCCCCAGACTTAGAACCCCGGCGTCCCAGGCCCCACAATCACTGAGTCAGAGTCTTTTAGGCTGGATTCCCTCCTTCCTGAAAGGCTCAATCCGGAGCTGGATTTTTCGACAGGCCCGGGACTACCTCTTGACGAAACGCCCGTAAACGGATTCCTTGCTTGGCCCTCGCCACTTTCTATGGTTTCCACAACGCCATCACCGCGCTGTAAGGCGCGCCGCACCTGACCCTATGGCCGAACATCAAGTCCTTGCTCATGTCGATGAATACCTTGCCATCGGCATCGAGTATGATTGCTCAGACATCCACCTCGCCTCGAGATATCCTCCTGCGTGGCGTCGCTACGGCAGCCTTGCTCCGATCTGGGATGACCATCCCCCACTAAGCTCCGATGACACCGAGAGGCTGGCACGCTCATTCCTTACGGAGCGAGAATGGGATCGTCTTCAGAAAGTAGGCGACGTGGACTTCGCTTACCAGAACGAGCAGGGGCGCTTCCGAGCCTCCGTTGTAAAGCAGCGATTAGGACTTGATATCGTTTTCCGGATTATCAGCACTGAATTACGGACGTTGGAAACCCTCGGGTTGCCAGTGGACCACCTCGTTCCTCTCACGCGCTATCACAACGGACTGTTACTTGTGACCGGATCCGTCGGATCGGGTAAATCGACCACCCTGGCCGCTCTTGTGGATTTCATCAATAAGGACCGCGAGGATCACATCCTTACACTGGAAGATCCGATCGAATATGTCTTCGACTCGGAAAGATGCCATGTAAACCAGCGGGAAGTACACTCTCACACTGAATCTTTTCCGAAGGCACTGCGGGGAGCACTGCGGGAAGACCCCGATGTCATCATGGTTGGAGAAATGAGAAATCTGGAAACCATTTCCCTCGCACTCACCGCTGCAGAAACTGGGCACCTGGTTCTTGCGACTCTGCACACCGGCAACGCGCCCAGAACCCTCGACCGTATTCTTGATGTCTTCCCCGTAGATCAGCGAGGGCAGATCAGGGTCATGGTCTCTGAATCCCTTCGCGGGGTCATCTCTCAGCAGCTGGTTCCCAACATCGACGGAGACGGCCGCGCTCTGGCCCTCGAACTTCTGGTGAACACTCCTGCCGTCGCGGCAACTGTCCGAGACGGCAAGACCTTCATGCTGCCGGGAATCATGCAGACGGGTAAAAACGTTGGCATGATCACGATGGATGAATCCCTCCGAAACCTCTATGTCCAAGGAACGATTTCTCAAGAAGAGGCTCTCTTCCGCTGCGAGGACAAGGTTCAAATGAAAGCCTTTTTCCAGTCCTGACCTACTCTCCCCATGGCGAGAATTGACGTATATTTTCAGTATCTCATTGAATCGGGCGGGTCAGACCTGCACTTGTCGGAGGGCGGCCCTCCCAAGGTTCGCATTCACGGAGCAATAACACCTATTCCTGATCAGCCCGCTCTTGCAGGAGAAGACTTCAAGGATCTGCTTTCCGAAATCTGCGATAAGGAAGCGTTCGAGAACTACCTCGAAACTGGCGACCTCGACTTCGCCTACGAGATGAATGAGGATTCGCGGTTTCGGTGCAACTACCTCAAGCAGAAAAATGGGCTCGCGGCTGTGTTCCGCCTCATCCCCACTGAGATTGCATCTCTCGAAGACTTGAATATCCCAACGGTCGTGAAGGAGTTTGGCCACATGCGTTCTGGTCTTGTTCTGGTGACTGGGCCAACCGGGTCTGGTAAGTCTACCACGCTGGCGGCCCTGCTCGATTACATCAATTCAAACTTCTCTAGACACATCATTACCGTAGAGGAACCAATTGAGTTTGTGCACCGGAACAAACGCAGCATCATCACACAGCGAGAAGTCCCCATTCAAACACCCTCTTTCGCTGATGGCCTACGCGCCGCGCTCCGGGAAGATGCGGACATTGTTCTGGTCGGGGAAATGCGAGACCTTGAAACTATCTCTCTTGCTCTTACTGCGGCAGAAACAGGGCTTCTGGTATTCGGAACTCTACACACCAACAACGCACGAAAGACGGTGGACCGACTGGTGGACGTCTTTCCTGCAGACCAGCAATCACAGGTCCGCACCATGCTGGCAGCATCTCTTCGTGGGGTTGTCGCTCAGTTGCTCATGAAGCGCAGCGACAAGCCGGGACGGTGTGCTGTGAATGAGATCATGTTCGCCACACCAGCCGTTTCGGCGATCATCCGGGAAGGGCAGACTCAGAAGCTTTATGATGTGATTATCGGAGGTAAAGCCGAAGGAATGCAGTTCATGGATGAGTCCATCTGGGACAAACTCCGAGCGGGCAATGTCACCTCACAGGAAGCCTACATGAAGGCTATCGACAAAACGCGCTTCAAGAAGTTCCTTCCAGAGGAGCATGCCGCTCTTGGAGAGGCTTCCGGGGAAAACCCGATGGAGCACTAGGGCTCGAAAGTAGATTCTGAGTGCGTTGCGAGAACCGTTCGTCGCGCCCCGCTGAGACTTACTCACATTCATTCACATCTCGGCAGAGAGTCCTGCTCGAGAAATCGGAGCCTTGGCTCATAGGGTCTTGCTATTTATCGTCGGCGATTGAATGTCTTGAGCACAATTTCACTCTTCCACCTGAGCCCCTGGAATGTCCGCAAGCCAAGACCTTCTTTCCTTCAGTTGCCCGAATTGTGGGGTGCAGTTGCGTGTGCCGGCGAGCATGGCGGGTATCGAGGGCCCCTGCCCCTCTTGCGCAGCAATCATTCAGGCTCCTAGCGCCCCTCATCACGGTCCCAGCTCCGCCAGCTCTGCCTTACAAACTCCATCGGCCCCGCTCTCCCCCACAACCACGGCCTCTGACTACGCAGGTCCCCCCAGATCTCACACCGAGGCTGAGAAGGCAGGGCCTTCTCGCGACGAAATCCTCTCACCCCCCCCCGGGGACAAATCCTCTCCAAGAGAGCAGATCCCATCCTGCACATCCGACCAATCTTCATCTTCCCCGCCCCCCCCTCAGAGTTCATCCCATCCAACCGCTCCATCATATCCACACAGTCGGCGAACGACTCCTGCGCCTCAAGCTCACACCCCAGCCGGAGAGGAGCCTTCATCGGACAATGCTGCTCGCTTGGAAGATCGTCCCGAGCAGAAGCACCCGCTCAAGCCTGCTTCAGTCTCAACTAATCCTGGAGACACCAAGATTTCCGCTAACTCCGCGAAGAACAATCCTTCCACTAATAAAGATCCAGAACTTGATCCGCTCCTGGCGCTCAAGCCAACTGCCGTCAAGGATCAGGGGCACAAAGAAAGGGATCATCTGCCCACCAGCAGCCTTCCTAGCGAGCGAAAATCGAGAACATATAAGCAAGCGGATCTTGCAGCTCCTTCAGAAAAGCTGTCTGCTCCTGAAGAAAACCTTCCGGACTTGGATTCTTCCGAGTCCATGGCGCCCGTAGATTCTCCGTCCGTGGAGCGCTCTTCCGGAACCGAAAGACCAGACGAACCAACATCCCGGAAGTCGCGACTATTCCGATCTGATCGAGAATCTGAAGAAACCGTAAAGCTCAATGTCAACGCCTCCACCGTTGGAGCCTTGGTGAGCCACGAGCACGCTGGGCATCTTGAAAATAGCAGGCGCTCTCATCCCACCTGGCCAGGCATTTCGGTTCTTTTGCTCTTCCTGACACTTTCAGCGGTAATGATCTATCTCGTGCTGGATCTTACTGACATGCTGCCGCACAGCAAACGGCAAGGTCAGCTTCAAGATCCGGCCGCCAGCGAAGCCTCAAAGCCTCCGCCAGCGGCGGGAGAAACGTCGGCACCAGCGGCTGCCGGACTACCTAACCATGGGCAGGAGCCTTCAGCCTCAGAGCAGACTGCAGGAGTTTTTAAAGTTGATCCAAACCAGCTCTTTCCGGGATCATCACAGACCGGTCAGAGTGCTCAACCAAACCCGGAGACCTTGTCAGGCACCGAAGCGCAGGACCTCAACTCTGAAGACCTCCTTGGCCGCAACGAGGACCCGAAAGCGGGCGCTTTGCTTGTTCCGGCAGGAGGCGGTGAAGCAGCACTTGGCGGTGCTATTATCGAGGCGCAGGATGTAAAGGTCAGGGGCGAAGTCAGCCTCCCGCCACTTATCGACCTCAATCCATCGCGAAATGCACTTCCAGAACAGAGTGGGAGTCCAAGCGCTCCTGCCGAAACGCTCTCGCTCTTTCTCGCAGCCCGCAATCTCAGTGAGCGGCGCCCTTATATGAGCGCTTCGCGGCGATCCGAAGCTGAGCTGGAGAGGGGGCCGTTGGCAAAACAGCTCCCTCCCACTGTTAAGCTGAGGCTTCTGAAATACGTAAAGGATCATTCAGAAAAGACTGACGAAAGATTTTTTGAGGTGTCTTTTGAAAGAGAGTCTACAGCCCCAATTTTGGTTCAGGTGGCTGTAAATAGTAATGGTCGCATACAAGTTCACACCGATGCGTTCTTGGATCTCTACAATGATGAAATGGCGCGCTTTCAGGCCGTCCCAGTCAAGGGAGAGCGGACCTTCCATACCCTCGCAGACGCCTACAAGCAGTGCTTCGAGGAGAAAATTCCAGGGGCAGAAGATAAGAGTTATATTAAGCTCCGCCAGCACGAGCAGGTCGCGGCGCGGCTCCAGGCATATTTTGCAAAAGAGTCGAAAATCTCCGAGCAGATCGAGCAGTCCAGGGCGCTCCCATGGGGCCGCTCTGGGATCTGTACGGTTACCGTAAGATGGAACACTGATTACGGGAGACCCTATGTGGAACTAGTGAGTATTGATGAGCTCTCATGGGGCCCCTGAGAGCTTCCGGACGGAAACTCTTCTCGGCCATCTCCTTAATCATCACACTCACTCCCACAAATAAGGGGTACTCACTGTATCAGTATAAGACCTCTGCTATACGAGTGCTCATTCGGATGGCTTGGGCAAGCGAACAACCATGAATCCCTGCACGCTGCTGTATTTCTTGAACTCGCAGTCATTTTTTATTCGCAGCAATCCAAAGGCTCGTTCCTTGACATGGACAGGCGTGACTGCCACTTGATACTCCCTGCCGGGCTTGATCACCTTGAGTTCGTACTTAAACTGCTCATTCGTACAGGAGAGCTCAGTGACCATAATATCAGTCTCATGGTTCACTCTGATCTTAAAGATCTGAGCATCCCCTCTTCCGTCCAGGTCCCAGAAGAGGGTTGGAGGATCAATTGAGAACAAGTCCGGAATCTCAAGCTTCGCCGTTAGGACGATCGGGACCGTTTCGCCCTCAAGGGTGATCACGATCTTCTTTTCGATCGCGCCCTTTATTGTACCCAGCTTGAAGTTGCCACGAACTACTCCACTCTCTCCTGGGCGCCAGGTAAGCTTCCCATTTCCGCTGATTTCAGCAGACAGGCAACTGCAAGCAGCCTGATACTCCTTAATTGTAACGGGCTTTGTGCCTTTCACTTTGAAAGGAAACTCGACACTAAGGCGATCCTTATCCGGAGGCAGGGTCATTGAAATCTCCTTCGTCTCGAATGCTAGCTCCCCGAACAAACAGGATGGCCCCATCAGAAGGAGACCAAGCCCCATCAATCTTCGCTCCTTCGAGATTTTCATTACTTCGACTTAAGGCTGACCAGTTCTACCGTAACAATGAGGTTCCCATCACGCCATCGAGGGCCAATCAGGTAGACTCTTTTCCCTACTTCAAATACCCGATCCCATCTCAGGGTCATCTTGCTCTTTTGCCAGTATTCAACATCAAGCCGCAATTTGCGGGATTCCTTGATTGAGGCCTGCGGCTGAAAGGTCAGCATCAATGCCTGTGAGCCATTGATGGGTTGAGCCCAACTCTTGTATCCCTTGAGAATATCCTGCTCCACTGAACCAAGCCTCACGAAGGTCTTATAGGGCTCCAACTTGGCTACTTTTCTCAGCTTGGCCACTTCCTCTTCGCGGAGGGGCACAACGCCATCTCCGAGGGATTCAGGCGATCCATTTGTTCCGAAGAGAACCGCTGTTCTCACTTTGCCTATCACCTCCTTACCTGGATCCTGCGCACCCGCAACAGCCATCAAAGCGAAGTAAATAAGTGCCAGCATTCTCATTCGATCTTCCTTCGGTTAGTAAGTCTCCTTGACGTTAACGTAATAGCCGTGACGGCCATCGAAGAATCCTGCACCCAAAGCCAGATCGGAGTCAGAGAGAGGTGCCAGACCTTCAACCACCAGAAGAGTCGAATCCGAATCCCTATCGAGGATGACCTGAGTGGATACATTTGTGAGCGGGGAGTAGACCTCTGAACTCGCCCCGGAATCGACAAGTCTGGATGAGGCATCACCCGACTGGGCGCTCTTCATTCCCAAGAGGAACGCAAACACTACGGCGCAGGTGACCGCGGGTGCCATCCACCAGAGCCATCGACGATTAAAGGCCGCAAAGGCACCGTGACCTTCTTCGCTTTCAGGAAATTTACTCTCTGCATTTACAAGTTTTTCGAGATGCGAATTAAAGTAGTCAGGAAATGGAGGATCTACCTCTCGCGGGACAGAATCGCGTAACTTCTCCCTGAAGAGAAGAAATCTGGCACGCTCCTCATGCAGTTCAGGAGAGCTGGCTAGAATCGGCTCCAGTTCCTCCAGCTCGTTTTCGCTCAGCCCATTATCCATCCAGCGGGTGAGCAGTTCTTCTTTCCGGTCGTTCTTCATATGTTGATCAGCAAAGTCTGCAGTTTTTTCCGGGCATAAAACAAGCGGCTCATTACTGTGCCGAGGGAGCAATCCATGACATCCGCAATCTCTTTATACTCTAAACCCTGCACCTCGCGAAGCAGGATCGCCTCACGATGTTCTGGAGACAGTTTCTCAAGGGCATTTTCGATGTTGGCTCTTACTTCTCCCTGCGAAAGTGCCTCATCCGGACGGGATACCCGAGCGGGCGTGGCATGGGCTCCGGCTGCAATTGCCTCCCTGTCGAGCAAGTTGTCATCAAGATCTCCCGCAACATCCATCTTTCTTTTTCTCATCCAGTCGTACACCACGTTGTGAGTAATTCGATACATCCACGTTGAGAAACGAGCACGCGATTCGAATCTGGGCAGCGCCTTCCAGACCTTCACGAAGACCTCCTGGGCGAGGTCCCATGAGTCCGCTTCATTTTTGATCATATTTTGAATCATCGCATAAACGCGCCCACGATGCTTGGTCACTAGTAGATCAAAGGCGCCGTAGTCACCCTCTTTACATCGATCAACCAGCTCCGCATCGGAGATTTCTGCAGGGGCTCCCTCTCCTCCAGCATCACCCGGAACAGGACCCTTTATCAGATTTGACGCAATGGAGCGGAGGAAATTCATCGAATGTTGGCCAGTTGGAAGGTGGCCTCAAACCCCCGCTTGAGCAAGCGGAGACACCTTAAAAACAGGGCCTCTTGGGCAGACCTTTTCTCCACGCTTACCCCAATCCGCCGCAAATTCTCTGAAAGTTACCCCAAGGAATCTGGATTTTAACCGGGCTCGGCCCAAAAAGCCCGGAGTGCCTGAACCAGTACGCTAATAGACGTCCCTCTGGTAGCGTTTCTCCCTCTTCAGCCCCTTGATGTAGTTTTTAGCCTCGTCCTCACTCTTTCCACCGTGTTTTTCCACGATCCTGTGGAGGCATGCATCCACGTCCTTTGCCATCCTTGATGCATCGCCACAAACATAAAACGATGCGCCGGCCTCTAACCACTTCCATAGGTCAGCCCCTCTCTCCTCCATTTGGTGCTGCACGTAAATTTTTTCCTCCTGATCCCGGGAAAATGCCAAGTCGAGATGAGTCAGAATCCCATCTTTCTGCATGGAAACAAACTCTTCCTCATAGAGAAAATCTGTTTCGCGGTGAGGATTACCGAAGAACAGCCAGTTCTTTCCCGCTGCACCTCGTACTCTTCTCTCCTCAAGAAATGCCCGAAAGGGCGCCACCCCAGTACCTGGCCCAACCATGATGACTGGTGCATCATCGTCGTCTACTAACCTAAAGGCCTTGTTGTGGTGAACAAAAACTCCTGGCTGAAGCCCTTCCGCCCGGTCTGCAAAGAATGTCGAGCACACCCCTCCTCTCTCTCGACCGTGAGAATGATATCTCACAATTGCGATCGTTAGATGGACTTCACCTGGATGTGCATTCGGACTTGAGGCAATCGAGTAGAGTCGCGGCTGGAGCTTTTTGAGGACCGTCACAAACTCTTCTCCATCAGAAAAATCAGCGGGGTATTCGGTAACAAGATCGATCAACTCCCGGCCCCAGCAGAACTCGTTCATCACCTTGCGGTCCCCGCTTTCCACTACCGAGCGAAGATAGGGCGAACCGCTCCGCTTCTGCCACGCTTGCAGAAGCTTCGGTGTAAGCGCTCGTATGTCATAACTCGTCATCAGCGCATCCCTCAACGAACCTTCACCACCACCGGGAATGGGGACTTGTTCGTTGGTGTTGAAGGGAAGACTGTCCAATATTTCATCTACTTGGTCCTCTTGGTTCACCGGAAAAACCCCTAATGCATCACCCACGACGTAGTCCATCCCGGCCCCTTCCAAAGAAAGCTCGACATGATGAGTCTCTTTTTCAGCATCTGGCCCGTTCAGATTGTCATTCCTCAGGATCGGGCTGTGGAACGGATTTTTTTTGCCAAAGGGGATACTTTCACTCTCTGCAGAATCTACTGTGTCAATGGAAGCCGCACCTCCAAGGCTCTCAACAACCCCTTTCCGCCATGACGCAAACGCTTCGTCGTAATCCACATCACAATCTACTCGCTGGTAAAAGCGTTGAGCCCCAAGCGATTCCAACCTGTTATCGAAGTCGATCCCGCACTTGCAGAAGTCCGGATACTCGGTGTCGCCAAGGGCGAGCACTGAAAACTGGACCCCTTTCATTGTCGGAGCCTCGTCGCCAAGGATGAACTCATAGAGATCTGCAGCATTGTCAGGAGGCTCCCCATCTCCGTATGTGCTGGTAATGATGAGAAGGTTTTTCTCCTCGGCAAGCCGCCCAGGATCATATTGCCCCATATCTACCACCTCGGTCTCAAAGCGGCCACCATTGAGATCCTTCGCCATTTTTTTGGCGCAGCTTTCAGCGTTTCCGGTCTGCGATCCCACGAGAATCGTGACAGGAATTACTGGTCCATCCTGCTCGGCTGCGTCATCTAGAGCAGTTCCAAACGTCTTGCTAAGAAATCCACTGAGCCACTCTCGCTGTTCGCTGGTGAATGGCGCATCTTCGGGGATCAGAATCCGGTGCGACATGATCTCAATCTGACAACCCGGCTTGTCCCGAGTTTCCGGATAGTATCGCGGTGCAAATTTTTTTCAAGCCGATTAAACAACTGAGGATTCACTCATACCCCAATTCGCAAGAGCAGAACGACGAGACTAAATCAACCCCCCTGGCTTCAAAACTCTTTCAACCTTAACGCTCTTCATCGCCTGCCCAACTAGGTTGATAGAGCCCCAATCAACTCGCAAAACTCCAATGTCATAATGAGCTTAGTCACCTTTTTTTAACCGGAGAGAGAAAAGGAGACTCAGCGCCATACTGCATAGACAGCGCTAAGACTCCTGATGGCTGCTGAAGAGGAGGTTCAGGAAGTCGCCCGGAAGGGATGGAGCTACTCGGGTAGGGGGAAATCTTGATTGAACGCAAAGACTCTTTCGCGAATCTCTCTTAACTTCTGCTCGTCCTCCCGATTTTGGATCGCATCAAAGATAAAGTCCGCCACAGACTCGAGATCCGTTTCTTTCATCCCCCTGGTAGTTACCGCAGGGGTTCCCAAGCGAATTCCACTCGGCTTCATGGGAGACCCCGTATCGAACGGTATGGAATTTTTATTGACCGTAATCCCGGCAGCATCAAGGGCAGCATCCGCCATTGTCCCGTCAAGACCAAGCGGGCGCATATCCACCAGCATACTATGGTTGTCAGTACCACCCGAAACGATTCTGAACCCATGATCTCCCAGTCTGGCTGCCAGGGCTCTCGCATTTTCAACGACTTGCTTCTGATAAACCTTAAAATCTGGACGAAGCGCCTCCCCAAAGCACACAGCCTTGGCCGCGATGACATGCATGAGCGGCCCCCCTTGCACACCCGGAAAGACCATCGAATTGATTTTCTTAGCGTATTCCTCCCTGCACAGGATCAACCCACCACGAGGCCCCCTCAAGGACTTGTGGGTGGTGGTAGTGACGAAGTCTGCATGCGGTATAGGTGTCGGGTGAACCCCCGAGGCAACCAGCCCCGCGATATGGGCCATATCAACAAAAAGATAGGCCCCAACCTCTTTCGCTATCCGGCCCATCCTCTCGTAGTCCACGACCCGGGAGTAGGCGCTTGCTCCACAGGTTATCAGTTTAGGCTTCACCTCAGCGGCGGCTGAGGCCAACTGGTCGTAGTCGATACGCTCGTCTTCCTCACTCACACCATAGTGCGTTACTTCATAGAATTTCCCTGAGAAATTTGCCTTGTGCCCGTGAGTCAAATGCCCGCCGTGAGCGAGATCCATGGTAAGAATCCTGTCTCCAGTCTTAAGGAAAGCGAAGTAGACTGCGGCATTAGCCTGTGAGCCCGAATGTGGCTGCACGTTAACATGCTCTGCTCCAAAGAGCTCTTTCGCCCTGTCGATCGCAAGCTGCTCGGCACGGTCCACATTCTCACACCCACCATACCAACGACGACCGGGATAGCCCTCCGCATATTTATTTGTGAGAAGTGAGCCTTGCACTTCAAGAATCGCCCTACTGGCAAAATTTTCTGAAGCGATTAATTCAACATGATCCCGCTGACGACGTCCCTCCGCCTCAACAACATCAAAAACCTCAGGATCGCTGACAGCGAGGTAGCTTCCTGAGGCCTTAGCGACCCGATTTACATGGCGTCCCCCCTCAAAAGGGGTTTCAAGGAAAGCTCTCACAATACTCACTGCCTCATCTCCAGTCAGGTCCCTGGCTCCGAGACAAGCGATGTTGGAATCATTATGACCTCGAGTGATCTTGGCGTCTTCTACAGAACACAGGCGTGCAGCTCTGACTCCCTGCACCCGGTTGGCCGCGATACTCATACCGATTCCAGACTTGCAAACCAGCACTCCGAAGTCGGCTTTCCCCTCGGAAACGCTTCGTGCTACCACGTTCGCGAAATCCGGGTAATCCACCGAATCTTCACCTTTAGTTCCGTAATCGACCACTTGGTTTCCGGTCAGCTCAAGCGCCTCAACGATGGCACTTTTGACTTCTACTCCCCCATGGTCCGCCCCTATCGCAATTCGCAGACTAGCGTTATTCATTGGTCTAAACTCAGTCCCTCCTTGGGACACACATTCCTTGGCCCTCTTCCCGGGAAACGCAATAGAGAAAACCGATCCGAGAAATTATTCTTCAGAACGGGCTCTTTCGGAGCGCAGAAACCCAAGAATTCCCTCCATTGCCCGATCCAGAAACGAAGCTACCTCCTCATAGGCTCGGAAACCACCGCCTATCGGGTCCGGGACATCCCTCCCCACGACCCCGTCGATTTCCGCAAAGTCGCAAACGAGATGAAATTTTCCTTTTTCCCCAGGATAGCGGTCTTCGAGAGACTCCAAGTGATACTTCGTCATGCAAAAGACATGACTGGATTCTGCCAGAATTTGCTCGTCTACCATCCTACTCACGAAGCCTTCCAGTCCAATTCCCCGGTCCTGAAGGATCTCAAGGGTCTCCGCGCTGGCACTGCCACCCTCATGAGCAGCGATCCCTGCGGAGCTCACCATCAAAGAATCAGACTGCCCCTTCGCCCGCAGCAGGCCTTCGGCCATGGGGCTCCGGCATGTGTTCCCCGTGCATACGAAGAGCACGTGCGCGAATGGATCTGACATGCCGGTATGCTAGGCTTCTCCCCCCTACCCTCGTCAAACAGGCAATCTCGGGTATTCGTGCTCCTGATGCTCGCCTGCGTCCTCTGCCCCGCTATATCTGCCGGTTAGATTAGGAGGACCTAACCATTAATTTCCCCGCCCTCAAAAAAAAACAGCGGCCCGCATCTGAATGATTCGCTACAAATTAGACGATTACGCTCCTCGAGCAAAAGCCTCCGAGGTCGCGGCTTGCCCCCTCCTTTCAATGGGATTACCGGATGGGGCTCAAAAATGTCGCTAGATCCTGATCTCGGAAAAAAACTCAGCGCTGCTCGACAGGCATTGGGTGCTTCCATTGAGGACATTTCGCGACGGACCCACATTCCCGAGATTGCGATTCGACATCTCGAAAAAGGTCAATTCTCCAAGTTTCCAAGCCCTGAATACGCAGAGGGATTCCTCGCCCAATATTCCGAGCATGTGGGTCTCTCCGCCATAGACCAGCTCGATTCTCTCGATACCAGCGAGAATCGATCCGGAATTTCTTCGAAGGAAAGGAACAAAAATCGCCGCATTACAAGGGTTGAAGCTGCTGACAGTCGTCCGCTGCCCATCCCCGAGTCCTGCAATTTCCACCGGGGACTGCTGCGATCCCGAAACCAATCCGAGAAGGAACCGAGAGAGCCTCAAATGCACAGTATCAAGAGGCAGCCGCTCATCGTATTTTCGATAACCTCAATCCTGATCGCCTGCTCGCTGTTTGCGTATATGAGACTGAGCGGTGATTTTGGTCAGAAAGACCCGTCTTCGGCGCAGAATCCCTCTCCCCCCTTGGGCGCAATTGGGGGGCTATCAACCCAGACACCCAGTAATCCTGTATTTTCCAACGTTCCCCGAGCTCTCCCTGTCTCCCCGGAGACTTCCCCGCCTGTCGCTGTCAATAGTTCGAGCGAAGGGGCCAACATCCAGAATCTGAGTGCTTCGAACGCAACCCCATCGGGGACCTTCGAGGGATTCTCTCTCGAAAGTCCACCGCCCAGAGCGGTTATCGTTGAGGAGTAAGCCCCGGGGCAAGAAACCATCGTTTCTTCTGCTCGAGTTCGATCAGGATTGTTCTCTGATAAGCTCGAGAAAAGGCTCGAGAAATCTCTCAGCTTTCACAGCTCCTACACCTTTTATCGTCATTGCAGCGTCAACCGAAGTTGGCCGCGACCGGGCCAGAGACTCCAACGTCTTGTTTGTGAAAACCCCATAGGGCGGCACCCTGTATTGCTTGGCAATGTCATTACGAAGACCCTTCAACTGAGCGTAAAGACCCGTGTCGAGGGGAGGAAGCTCTCCATCTTCCTCGCCTGCCTTCGAGTCTGCCTTGCCCCTTCCTCTCCTCTGTTCAGGCCACACCAGACTATACCCACCCTCTCCCTTCATGACCTGCTCTCCCCTGTCCGTCAGGGTCACAAGAGGAAATTCACCGGTCTGAGTGACCAGAAGTCCCGCAGAGTGCAGCGCGTGGAAAAGCTCGTTGAGATAGGCGGTCCCCTTTTCTTTCAGGATCCCGTAGGTCGAAAGATCGTGCAACCGTACCCGCAGGATTTCCTGTGATTTACTACCGGTGAGCATCTGCACAATACGGCCTCTTCCGAAGATTCCCTCCCACCCCTTATCTGTTCGTCGACTCATACGGGCCACCCCACTCAGGGCTTTGCGCACCAGAAGATCCTCCCTTTCCGTCGGCTCTCTCCGATCTGTCCCATAATCACTACGACATACGTCACAAGTGCCGCACTCTCCCGGCTCACTTTCCCCAAAGTATTCAAGAATGGCCTGCTGACGGCAGACCGCGCCATAGCACAGAGCCACAATCGCCTTCAGTTTTTTCCGATCGCGATTCTCCTTCTCTTCAAGCGCATTCCGGTCAATTCCCAACTGACCGGTTTGCACCTCGGGCCGCTTCAAGCGTGTTCCTCGCCTTCGCTGCCCCGGCAGATCAAAGCGTTCTAGATAGCCACCGCGTGCCAGGACGGAAAGAGCACTGCTTACCGCCATGCCATTCTTTACCTCCACTGCCCCGGTAATCTCCTCGATGGTAGCATGAATCTCCCCCTGTTCGTCGGCCTCCTGGTAAAGGTGCTCGTACACCTGGCAGATTGTTCCATAGCCCGGGTTTGCCCCCTCGAGAAAAAATTCCTGGGTCCGGGTATCCGCATAATTCCAGAGAAGCTCACAATAGGCGGCCTCTCCATCCCGACCAGCACGGCCGGCTTCCTGATAGTAGGCTTCTACGCTGCCCGGAACTTCGAAGTGAATAACGAATCGGACATCTGCGCGATCGATCCCCATCCCGAAAGCATTAGTGGCAACTGCAACATCCACCTCACCACAGATAAAGCGATCCTGCGTTTTCTCCCGTTCCTGTTCCGTCATCCCACCATGATACCCAATACAATTCACACCCCAGCTATGAAGGGTTTCCGCTACTTCCTCCACCCGCTTACGTGTCGCACAATAGACAATTCCTGTTCGATGCTCCTTGAGAATCTCGCGGGTTCGCCGGAACTTGGCAGCCTTGGTCTCGACCGGGTTGATATTAAAACTCAGATTGGCCCGCGCAAATCCAGTGACAGTCTGAAAGGGCTTCCGTAATTTGAGCACCTTCACTATATCCTCCCGGACCACTTGGGTGGCCGTAGCCGTAAAGGCCACACACTGAGGACCCCCCAAAGCCGCCCGCGCTTCTCCCAACCGAAGATAATCCGGCCGAAAATCATGTCCCCACTGGCTCAGGCAGTGCGCCTCGTCGATAGCGAGAAGTCCCACTTTTACTCCACGCATAGCCGATACGAAACTTTCCGCGCGGAACCTCTCGGGAGCCACATAAACCAGCTTATAGTCTCCCCTGACCATGCGATCGATCCGATGTCGCTGCTCTGCATGAGAGACGGTTGAATTAATGAGAGTCGCTGCCAGCCCCTTGTCTACCAGTGCATCCACCTGGTCCTTCATCAGGGCGATGAGGGGACTGACCACCACTGTGACACCCTCAAGACAGAGAGCTGGGAGTTGATAGCAAAGAGACTTCCCTCCTCCGGTGGGCATTACCACCAGGCCATCCTGCGAACCGAGAATGTTTTCCACGATTCCCGCCTGACCGTCGAGAAACTCCTCAAACCCGAAGGCCTTACGCAACATCTCTTTCGCAAGGTCAGGCACAAGGTGAGAGTGCACTGCCAGAACTCCATGTTCAACCCAAAGCGCCTGCCCAATCCCTCCTCGTCCTGCCATTCCGCCCCCCAACATCTTTCCACTGGTGGACCTTGTAACAAGCTGAAAATATAACAGCTCACAAACCGAGTCATCATGAATTTCAGGCCTATTTTTCTCACCTGCCTGATCACCCTGTCGACCCTTTCCTCCCATGCGAGGATCAGAGCTGGGGCCGCAGAGCAGGAAATCACACCGAGGGCC
The DNA here is from genome assembly GCA_002420305.1 of Akkermansiaceae bacterium UBA5689. Lineage (GTDB taxonomy): Bacteria > Verrucomicrobiota > Verrucomicrobiia > Verrucomicrobiales > Akkermansiaceae > Roseibacillus_B. The sequence continues at coordinate 33,106 of DIHT01000106.1, forward strand.
AGGCTGGAAATCCAGCACTACTTCCGGAAGAGCATCGGCGTGCGAGACCCTCTTTTCGCCCGCTGTCTCTATCTCGAGGATCAACTAGGAAATGCGGTCGCCATCGTGGGACTGGACCTCATCATGGCCAGCTTCGAGACGTGTGACGAACTGCGAGCTGAAATCCGGGAGAAGTGCGAAGTCAAACATACACTTCTCAACTTCAGTCACACCCATGCCTCCGCCGCCCTCGGCCCCCGCGGCCGCTCCACCGTATCCAACGATGAAGGCTCCCGGTGGAATGATCGCACCCTTGACTCCATCATTGCGGTGGTAGCGGAAGCCCGAAAACAAGCCGAACCAGTCTCCCTTCGGGCCGGACGCTCTTCCGTTCAGGTCGGCTTTAACCGACGCCTCACCAACACCGGAAACGGCCATGTCTTTATGGGAGTCAACCGCATGGGCCCGGCCGTTCCATGGGTTAACGTCCTCGTGGCGGACAGTCTCCGGACCAGCAAACCTCTCGCCGTACTTTTTGAGCATGCCGCCCATCCAGTGATCGTTCCCCACACCAGCAAACTCACCAGCGCCGACTTCCCGGGAGCCGCGGGGAAACGGATTCGGGACGTTCTCGGTAGTAATGTCATTACCGTCTTCGGTCAGGGTTGCGGTGGAAACATCAATGGCTTCCCCCTCCGCTCCACTCATGAGAAGGCGGAGGAGGCTGGCCGTCGCCTCGGGGATGCCAGCCTCAAAGCCATTGAGGATAGTAGGCCTATCGCGACCAGTATGCTTTCCGTGAAGTCCACCACAGTCACTCTTCCCTCCGCGCCCCTCCCGGACCGGGAGCTTCTCGCTGAAATGATGGACCTTGAAAAGAACAACGGGGGCCGGATGAAGCAACTACGACGAATCCAGAATCTCATCAAACAAGGAAAGCAGCCCCCTGGTCGCCGCTTTGACGCTCACGCCGTGATGCTAGGACGCGAATGGTGCCTCACTACCATGCCCCATGAGATGTTCTGCCAGTATGAACTCTGGATCGACAAGCATGCTCCTTTCCGGAACACCATGACTTTTGCCTTCACCAATGGCTACGAGGGTTACGTCGCGGTGGACGAGGCCCTTGCCCTTGGTGCTCGCGGAGGCTACGAGGTGGGCCGGCTCCCCAACTGGGGCGGCCAAGTCTACACCAGACACCTGGGCCCTCCCGCAGTCGGCGCCGAGAAAATTGTGAAGAAGGCCCTTTCTTCCCTGTGGCCGTCCGATCTTTCTCCATCTGAGTAACCTGTTTACCTCGAACACACGAAGCCCGGCCCTCTTCAGGACCGGGCTTCTTACCGCAGGGCAATTTGCCGGGGGCTTATGCCGGTGGGTTATTCCGGCATCGCAATTACCCTGAAGAGGCTCAACGTTTTAGAGCGGTTGATTCCGAACTCACGAGACATCTTGACCGGCTCCCGAGGACCCACCCGCCAGGGTCGAACCTGCGAAGGTCCGCCATCAGCCTCGGGGCGCATCATCGACAGATCCCACAGAACTGGGTGATTGCCCTCCCCAACCGCAGGCACCTCACCACCTTCGTCACCGGTCGGCAGGGAATCCCATGCCACGCCGGCAGGAAAAAGTTCATCAACCCGCGGCACTTCGCGCTCTCCGAGATTCTCCTGAATCCACTCTTGGGGAGTCGCACTGTTCTGGATGATGTAGTCCATTCCCGGCTCCGCGTCCCAGTTCAGCGCGAGCATATTCGGAAGCTTAGGCTCGAGAATCCATCCCGACTTTTTCCCGACCTTGACCTGATAGTCCTCCACCTCGCCCCCAATCTGGTGACCATTATAACTTGAGCCTCCATGACTCAGGCGGAACCGGGCAAAGGTCTTCAGAGGCTTCTTGATCTTGGGAACCTTGAACACCAGCACCTGTCCAGGGTTCACCGTCACACTGTTGAAGATTCGCTCGGTGGACTGGCTGTTTGGTGAGAACACTCCATCCCCATTGAAGTCAATCCAGGCATCGAGAATTCCAGTGAAGGTCGGGTAAATCCGAACCAGGGCGTAGGACCCCGAGACCATCGGAGTCAGGAAACGAACTCCATCCTCGTCGTCGTTGCCGTCAAAATCATCGCCTAGACCCACAAGACTAGGTTGCCCATCTGGCTCTGGATCGATCTTCTTTCCAAGGAAGAGGGCGTCAATTTCATGGGAGGGCCCACTACTTCCCGCCAGGGTAGAGTAGGAATTCGGAGCATCCCCCCAGTCTACCAGCACCGGCGAGCCCGGTTTGATGTGGATCACGTAATCTTCGACTTCTCCATCCGCGGCCGGACCAGCAGGCCCAAGACCCCCAGTCGAATTGATTCGAACCCGTAAGAAAGTATTCCCAGTGGCTGCTGACGAAGGAACGGTGAAGTTGTAGACGTTCATTCCTGCCACCGCGAGGCCGTTAAGAACTACGACTTCACCCGGGTCGTTCCAATCGCCGTCTGCATTCGCGTCAAGGAAGGCATTGATGAACCCCGCATTTGAGGCCACAACTCCTATTTGCGCTATCGTGCCCTGTTGTAGGACACCGAAGAAGACGCCATCCTCATCATCAATCCCCGCCAGATCATCTCCCTCAGCCCATTGATCGGGTTGCCCATTGGGCTCTGAATCAACTCTCGTGCCGAGGTAGATATCGCTACCAAGCATGTGCCTGGCCCCATTGTTGGTAGAAGTTACAGGATATTGCGCTACCACCCCGCTCGCCAAGAGCAGCCCCTCCGGCGCATCGCCCCAATCCTCATCGGCGAGTTGGGATGATCCTATGTCAATCCGGTAATCTTCAACCTCTCCATCTGGAGCCTCTCCGCTTGGAGTTAAGCCGCCGGCCATACTGATTCGAAAGCGCGCATAGGTTGCAGAGGTGGCCAACTGGGGCACTGGAAAGCTCAATGTATTCAGCCCTCCAACAACCGGCTCACTAGTAAAAATTTGCTCCCCGCTATCCAACCAATCGCCATCCCCATTGAAGTCTATCCAAGCATCCAGTTTGCTTGGCATGTTGACTACGACCTGTATCGGGGCATTCACACCGGCATTAATGCCAGAGGGAAACAGGATTCCGTCCTCGTCATTAATTGAATAGTCAAAATCATCGAGGTAGGCGGAAGCGCCCGGCATTCCATCAGGCTCCGAGTCGACTCCCATTCCAAGACAGAGATCATTGGATAGAATATGAGACGCTCCACCATTTGCATCCGTAACGGGGTAGTTCGCTGTCACCCCAGAATTAATCAGATGATGGGAATTACCTTCCGGTGCATCACCCCAGTCTTTCACGACATTCGGGATCGAACCCGTATCATCGTCGATCTTGATAAGATAATCCTCCACCTCCCCGTCGGGAGCCATCCCAGTGGGACCAGACACTCCTGAGCTACTCAGCCGGAAGCGTGCAAAGGTATCTCCAAGAAGAGCTGATGGGGGCACTACAAAAGAGAGAACGTTCAAACCTGCCACCAGCGGCTCACTGTTGAACACGTATTCACCCGGATCCATCCAGCTTCCATTCTTGTTATAGTCAAAAAATGCGTCGAGCTTTCCGGTTCCGGAGGCCCACACCTGAATCGTCACATTCAACCCTGATATCAAAGGATCGATGAATACAACTCCGTCCTCATCAGCAAGTGGCCCAAGAGAATCATCGCCCAGCGCCGCGGCATGAGGTTGTCCATCCATCTCGGCATCAACCCAGTTGCCCAGTGTGAGCCTAAACCCCCCCGGTTGCGTGACCACATGATGGTATGCACCGCCACTAGCAAGGTGAGTTGGATAACTCGGAGAGTTACTGAAAGCACTTAGTGCATTGTCTGGAGCGTCTCCCAGATCAATATGAAGTGCAGCAGGCGGAAAATCGACATCTCCCGGGATACCTGGAAGATCTGCTCCTGCAATATTAGTAGAGATGCGCCCCGGAGTTGTCGTCACGTCATCGGGACCGTCCTGAGAGAATACCAGTTGGGCACTAGCGACGAGAAGGGTTAGGGGAAGACCTAAGAAGGATTTAAGTTTCATGAGGAATAGTTATTGATCTGGTCCTTCCAACCGGTGTCACCTCACTCGATTTCCATAAAATGCGTTCAAAAATTGCCTGCCGCCCGCCCACGGAAGAATTTACCCTCGAACCCACGAAGCCCGGCCCTCTTCAGGACCGGGCTTCTTACCGCAGAGCAGTTTGCCAGGGACGTATGCCGGTGGATTATTTCGGCATCGCAATCACCCTGAAGAGGCTCATCGTTTTAGAGCGGTCGACCCCGAACTCGCGAGACATCCGAACCGGCTCCCGGGAACCTTCCCACCAGGGCCGGACCTGCGAAGGTCCGCCATCGGCCCCGAAGTTCATTACCGGCAGAGAATCCCACGCTACGCCGGTGGGAAAAAGCTCATCAACCCGCGGCACTTCGTGCTCCCCAAGATTCTCCCGGATCCACTCCTGGGGAGTCGCACTGTTTTGTATGAAGTAGTTCATTCCCAGCTCCGCATCCCAGTTCAGCGCGAGCATATTCGGAAGCTTGGGCTCGAGAACCCACCCCGACTTCTTCCCTACCTTGACCCGGTAGTCCTCCACTTCGCCCCCAATCTGGTGCCCATCATAACTTGAGCCCCCATGACTCAGACGGAACCGGGCGAAGGTCTTCAGAGGCTTCTCGATTGTGGGAACCTTGAAAACGAGGACCTGTCCAGGGTTAACGGTCACGCTGTTGAAGACCTGTTCTCCCACGTCAGTCCAGTCCTTGTCTCCGTTCCAGTCAATCCACGCATCAAGAATCCCAGTCATGGTAGGATACACTTGGACCAGGGCATAAGACCCTGAAACCATGGGGGTCAGAAACCGGACTCCATCATCGTCATCATTCCCGTCGAGGTCATCACCTAGTGCCATCGCGCTTGACTGGCCATCTGGCTCCGGATCGATCCATTCCCCGAGAAAGAGATCATCAATCTGGTGGGAGGCCCCACTGCTTAGATCCATTGTGGGATAATCCGTGGCGTCAGCGATTTGGTCTGGAGCATCACCCCAGTCTATCTGCACCGGATTGCTATTCTTCTGAATTTCAACAACATAGTCTTCGACCTCGCCATCGGCAGCGCCTCCCGTGGATCCCAAGCCCCCTGCCGAATTGATGCGAACCCGGAGGTAGGTCCATGCCTCCTGCGCAGAAGATGGGACAGGGAAGCTGTAAACATTAGCACCAGCAACTGCTACCCCATCCACCACAATGTGCTCTCCTTGATCAGCCCAATCTCCATCCCGGTTAAAGTCGAGAAACGCGTTGATATATCCCGGTGCGGAGGCGACCACCGCTATCTGCTCAGAAGAACCCTGCTCCATCACCGGGATTCCCGAGGGATTGGCGCTCGAAAAGAACACCCCGTCCTCGTCATCAAATCCGTCATTATCATCTCCCAATGCAAGAGAGTGAGGCTGGCCATCTGATTCTGGATCGCACATCGCTCCAAGGTAGATCCCGTTGGCTATCAGGTGATAGGCGCCCGAATCGTTATCGAGAGTCGGATATTCAATCTGGAGCGCGGGAGAGTTTGGGGCATCACCCCAGTCAAACTCACCACTGGGCTGGCCCCCGCCTTCGAGACCAAAATGGTAGTCCTCTACTTCTCCGTCCGGAGCTCCATCGCCTGGATCAAGCCCTCCACTCGAACTGATCCGGAAGCGGGCATATGTCCCGCCGGTCGCCGCCGTGGCGGGAACTAGAAAGCTCAGACTATTCACGCCCGCCACAACCGAATGACTGGCGAAGATCTGCTCTCCGATGTCGAGCCAGTCCCCATCCTGGTTAAAGTCAACCCATGCGTCAATACGCCCAGAAGCGCTTGCGACGGCCTCCAGAGTGGCAAGTCCGCCTTGAAAAATCGCCGAGGTGAAAGTGATCCCATCCTCATCATCAACAGGAGCATTAACGTCATCTCTCAGAGCAAGACTGCTTGGGCTTCCATTACTCTCCGGGTCCACCGAAGTGCCAAGATAGAGGCTATTAGTGAGGAGATGATATGCCCCGCCATTCCCATCAGTTACAGGATAGCTCGCGGTGCCGTTCTGCAGGGCGATGCCCTCCGGAGCGTCCCCCCAGTCTTTTAATGGATCCGGATTTCCCCCTCCATTCTCCCCAATGGCGACAAGGTAATCTTCTACCTCGCCATCAGGAGCGAGCCCGGTAGGTTCGACAACCCCACCTGAGCTGATGCGGAAACGGGCATAGGTATCACCAACCATAGCCGAGGGCGGCACGGTAAATCCAAGCACATTAAGGTTTGTCACCAGCCCTTCACCATCGAAGATTTTTTCTCCCGGACTCCAGATCCCATCCCGGTTAAAGTCTACCCACGCATCGAGCTGACCCTCTCCGGAGGACCAGACTTCGATCTTAGCCATCGCGCCAGGCGCAAGGGAGTTGAGGAAGACGACCCCGTCCTCATCATCGAGAGGGCCTTGGGCATCATCTCCCAAGGCTCCCGCGGAGGGCTGGCCATCCAATTCGGTATCAACCTTTGTTCCCAGCGTGAGCAAGAAGCCATCCGGTGAGGGGATCACCAAATGGCGTGCTCCATTACTGGATTGGAGAGTCGGATACTGGGGATTATCTTCGGGAGCGTCCCCGTAATCAAGGTTTTGCGTGACTGGCGGAAGATCAGGAATGCCAGGAACCACAATACCTGGAAAGGTATCATCGGGAGCGACCAAGACGAGACTGGGGTCGTCCTGCGCAACCGCGAGGAGAGCACTAGTGGTGAAAATCGCTAGGGGCAGGCTGAATGGGAACTTTGCTTTCATGATAGAGATTTCTGAATCTGCCCCTCCAACCGCATCCTATCCGCGCGATTTCCAGAAACCCGGCAACCCGCCTTCGTTTATCCCCATAAACTGGACAATCAGCACAATACGCAGAACCGCGCAGCCCCCCAGAGCGGGACAGCAGGCTCATGAATGCCTGACCTCCCAGCTCCTATTTCTGACCCACAAATATTAGGAACTCCAATCTTCTAGTCCTCTGAAAAGACCCACGCGTTGTTGAAGCGCGCCATCCAGTCCTTGTTGGAAAGCAGATAGATCATACCCTCGCTGGGCGTATCTTTTCTACCCACCGCCAGCCACGTGTAATTCCCCGGCCCCTCCTTCAGGAGCCGCCTAATAGGCCAGGTCACTCCTCCGTCGAGGCTCGCCCGAATCGTAATATCGTCTCGCTTATCTCGACGTCCCGGAGCACTGAACAGCAGAACCTCTCGGCCCTTGTACTGAAGCTTGGCGAGGGCGCCCTTGCATCCATAGACATCAGGGGGACCATCGAACAGCTCATCATCCTCTCGAGCCTCCACCCAGCTTTCTCCACCGTCGAGGCTCTCCCCCACCAGTTTATTTCCGGGCCGCGAATGGGTCCGGGCGTTGTAATAGATTCGACCATCCTGCAATTCAAGAAGACCCGGTTCGGAACTGCCGAGGAGCGGAAACGGATCACTCGGAAGCCACGTTCTTCCTCCGTCATCACTGTAAAGAGCATTACTGTAACGCTTTGCGAAGAACTTACGCCCTTGCCCCTTATTTAGGTAGGTCCTGCTCCCGTCCTTGTTCACAGATCCTACAAAGACTTGGGACGGCATCAGAAGCCGGCCTTTCTTCTTCCCATGCTTGAGGGTAATTCCCGGATCACAGCAGTAAGTGGTCGCCAGCCAGCCATTACCGTCAGCCTTTATCAGGGTTTTCTCGGTCCGCCACGTCTTGCCATGATCCACGCTCCGGTAAAGCGTGTTGCTTGGAGCCAGCCCCATCGCAAAAACCATGATGTCACCGGTGCTTTCGTCCACCGTGACATTCCCGAGCTCGCTCCATCCCACGTGCTCGCCCTTGTAACGTCCATCATCGGACATGTCGGCACCGATCGCGACTCTCTCACCCACTACGATCGGATCGCTCCACGTCAGACCTCCATCCTCACTGCGTTTCACTTCCACCCGTTTCCTCTCCCGCTCCTCCTTGAACACCAGCACCGTACCGTTCATTGCCACCGCCAGGTGCCCCATCACCGGCACCTGTTCCTCCCAGATCTCATGAAAAGGTTTCTCCTCCTCGGCCTGCACAGGAATTCCCAGTATCCCTGCCACAAAAAGAGCGGTAACAAGCTGTTTGCTGAGATTCATTTCCGAACCGTGGCGAGATTACAGGAACCTGACGAGGGGAAAGAAGACCTCCTGTCGCATCGTCGGACTACCCGGCCCCCCTCCGAAAGCGGATTTCCCGCTTATCTGATCGGCAGGAGTATGCGACACTTCGGCTGATCGTTGATTCAACAACCGGTAAAATTACAAGAGCCCAGAAGTCACCGCACCAATGAGTAAGCGCCGATTCAAGAAGCCCACCTCCCTGACTCGCAGGGACCTTCTTCGCGCTGGAGCCTTGGGCATGGGCCTGCCGGGCTATCTTTCACTCTCAAAGACTGCCAATGCCATCGGGCCCCATGAGACTAGCGGATTCGGTAAGGCTAAAAGCTGTATCGTCGTCTTTGCCTGGGGTGGCCTGAGCCATATCGACAGCTTTGATCTTAAGCCTGATGCTGGCAGTAATATCAAGAGTGCCTTCGGATCTATTCCTACAACCATCCCGGGCTACCATGTTTGCGAGCACCTGCCTCTACTCTCCAAACAGGTTCATCGCATGACCCTGATCCGGAGCATGCATCACGATGCTCCCTCGCATCGCTCCGCAGCTTACTGGAACCTCACCGGGCATGCCCCCGCCAAACCGGACAAGAACTGGCCGCGGACCCGCAAGGACTGGCCCAGCATCGGATCAATGGTCGCCCATGCCCGGCACGATCCCGAGAGCAAGCTCCCGGGCAACGTCGCCCTTCCTTATCCCATCTATGATGGCGGATGGGCCAACGGCCAGCATGCAGGATTCCTCGGGATGAAGTATGACCCGATTATCATGAAGCCCGACGAAGGGAAACCTTACGACGGGAAATCTCCGGTCTCAGGGCATCTCTCTTTTGACTTTATCGAGGGCGTGAATGAGCAACGTCTCGCAGATCGCAGGAACCTCCTGACTCAGCTTTCCGGTAGCGCCCAGCCCACCGAACCTCTCGAACACTATCAGCAGCGGGTCTTTGACATGCTTCTGGACGAAGAAACCAGACGAGCCTTCAAAGTTGATGATGAGCCTGAGCGCCAACATCACCGCTATGGATCTCATGTATTGGGACAAAGCCTTCTCACTGCCCGGCGGCTCACCGGGGCCGGGGTCCCTCTCGTCACCGTGTATGCAGCGGCGGGGGACCTGAATGGTAGTGCGGGGGCTCATTTCGACACTCACGCAGATGGATACAATCGACTTAAAAAGCAGATGCTTCCACCCTTGGATCAGGGTCTCTCGGCCCTCTTGGACGATCTACACGAAAGTGGCCGCATTGATGACACTCTCGTCGTCCTGCTCACCGAATTTGGCCGCACGCCCAAGGTCAATGGCGCGGGTGGGCGTGATCATTACCCCAAGGTCTACACCGTGGGACTGGCCGGAGCCGGGGTAAGTGAAGGCCTTCTCTATGGAGCCTCCGATAAGAGTGGCGCCTTCCCTGATAGCGCAGCCGCGACCCCCGCTGACCTCCACGCTAGCATATTTCATTCTCTTGGAATTCCTCCGGAGCAACGAATCCATGATCTCGAAGATCGTCCTTTGCCTATATGTGACGGGTCGGTTCTTCCCGTTTTTTCCTGACAAGATCTCTTCCCACCTGGGGCTCGGATCACCCGGGACTTGACGGTGGGTCTCCGGCCCAGAACTCTGAGTGCCATGATGCAAATGCGCTCTGCGGCAGTAACTCTTGCCGGACTATTTCTATCCTATCTGGGGGCCTTCGCAGCTGAACCTGCCGCTGGAAAGATGATCAAGGTCACTCCCAATCAGGGTGACCGCATCCCCTACTGGCTCTACCTCCCAGAGAACGCCGCCGAAAACGATAAGAAGCTTCCCGTTGTCGTCTTTCTTCACGGGATGGGGCAGAGAGGGAGCAACCTCGATCAGGTCCTAGCTCACGGACCTCCAAAATTGATCGCTAAGGGAAAGCACTTTCCATTTATCATGATCGCCCCGCAATGCCCGAATGACAGCCATAAGGGCAGGCGCAATGCCAAGTCGTTCTGGTGGCATCCCGAAGGACCCATCGACAAGGTGAAGAGCATTCTCAATTTTGAGACACAGAGGCTGGGAAATATCGATCCCACCCGAATTTACATCACGGGCCTGAGCATGGGCGGCTTTGGAACTTATCAGATCGTAAGTCGTTATCCGGACTACTTTGCTGCCGCCGCTCCCATATGCGGGCACGGCAACCGAATTGAGAACAAGGAGGCTCTACAGAAAGCCTTCGCCAAAATTCCAGTATGGGCCTTCCATGGGGACAGGGACAACGTTGTCCGCCTTGCCGAACAGCAGAAGACAATCAAACTTCTCAAGGAGGGTGGAGCCGATATCAAATTCACGATATATCCGGGGGTCGGGCATGACTCATGGACCCGAACCTACAACGATCCCGCACTTTACGAGTGGCTACTCGCCCAGAAAAAGGGTCAGGCGAAGCACAAGGCCAACCCTTAAGACCTTTCGGAAAGGAGCTTGTCTACGGCAGGCCCTTTCCCTCCTGCCCCGGGGCCGCCTTGACAGGAAAACCTGAGTCACCTCGAAACACGGGGGACTCGCCAATTCTCCAGACCTCTACCGGCCGTCCTCGGGAAGAATCCGCCATTCATGGATGCCTGCAGACACACCCGGTCGCAGCCGAGCCTCCAACCTGATACAGTCTGTCTGGAACGCCTTGAATGTGACCTCATTAAACTGATCGAGTTCGACCGGGTATGACCCCAAAGGCTCCGCCGGCTTCCACTGACCCTGATGGCGATATAGAATACGCCAGCTCTCAGGAATTTGACGATCATTCCCATTGGCATACCAGTATACCTGCACCCCAGAAATCTTACGTAGCTTCTCGAATTCATACTGAACCCACTCGGACTTCTTATCGTTAGGCCGCTTGCCCTTTTCCCAGTTTGCAGAATCCTCCCACTCTCCCCCGTTCTTGCTGGACCAGGTGTAAGTAGAGCTCTTCCGTTGTTGCTCAACGGGCAGCACAGGCTCTGAGACTGGAGCCGGTGGCATCGCAGGAGGAGTTTCGGGGCTGAGCCGTGGCGCGAACACACTGAATTGCAGCCTTGTGCCCACCAGATGAAACGTTCCCTGGAAATTCTGGCTCTTATCAAGACGGAAATCATTAGCATCGACATCCACGAAACTGGCACCCGTAAAGTCGATCAGATTGTAACTCCGCCCGGCTTTCACTCCACCGCGGTCCTTGATTGTAATTACCACACTGCGGTGCTTACTTCCGCGGAACGTGCCTCCAGTAATTCTCAGGAGGTCGGACTGCCCCCCGATCTCGAATTGCATGCGAGCTCCTTCCCTGAGCTCCAGACCGTCCCGGAGTGTCAAAGTTCCAATGCCGTCTCCCGGATCAATTCTTCCCCCGGGGTTGACCACCACAAGGGAAGAGCTCCCCCCTGCCCCAATGGCCCCATTGCCACTAAGGACCGCGCCGTGATTCACCACCACGGTCGATTTTGGACTGACTCCCGACCCGCTGGTGTTGTTGACCATAAGCACTCCAGCATTCACCGTGGTATCAGCTCGATACCCACGGTTGTTTCGTTGGTCTGGATCGTAGATTGGGGTGTAATCCGCCGTGAGCACACAAACCCCTGATCCATTTTTAACAATCCCTGCGCCATCGCACCACGTGTAGGCACCCCCTATTTCCTGTATTAGTCCATGGAAACTGAACTGTGCTCCCTCCGCTACATCCATCACCATATTGTAGGTTTCTGAGGGAGACCAGCCCGTGGTAGTCCAGGCAGAGCCCGGGGCCCATGCATGAGTCCCACCCTTGACCGAAATAGCGAGGTCCCCACTTCCCTCCAAGTTACCAGAAAGAGTGTATTGGTGTTGCGAGTCAATCTGCAGCGCGCTGACCGCGTTCCGACTCTCTGCATGGTCAATTATTCCAGAAATTGTCACCGGCCCATCGAGCACGTCGGGAAAGATTACAACTGCTTCCTCGGTTGGCTTCCGGACGTTCTGCCAGGACATCACCGGAACGCTCGTGTCCCCGGAGGAGGAGGGCAAGAGGTCATCACACAGGGCGGTCTCGATATGAGGATAGTGAAGATGAGATACGCTGGGCTTATAGGCACGGGATTTGGAGGCCCTGAGAAAAGGCATCTGCTCTCCCTCATTACTGCCAGAATAAGACGGCACTTCGCTCAGTCTACCCTGCAGGGCTGCTTCAAGGGTCAGAAGAGCCAGTGGCTCAGCAGAACACAGATTCGCGACACGGTGCAGCGGACTCGGGGTAAAGAGCCCCTGCTCAACCCGGAAATGTTTGCCGAAGGCATTGTTGGCAATAACCCGGCCCAGTTCCAGATAGGCCTCGTCGCGGGTCGCCTTGAAAAGCTCCACCAGCGGGAAGATGAACAGGTAATTTTCCTCCTCAGTTTCAAGATTCAGCCGGGGAGCCTTACTCGTCCCATCCCCGATATCTCCGAAATTATTTCCCCGGCACATCGCCCGCAAAGCCTCCCAGATATTCTTGTTGGCGCTTTGCTTGTAGCAGATGGCGAATGCGAGAATGTTAGTGGGAGTCGGAGACCATGGGATCCACGAGCTTTTGACCTCCTCTCCCGGCTTCGCATTCTTCGCATCACGATCGGCAAGGTCCGTTCCGTCAAAAAGCATGTTGCGCATCTCGTTGACCTCTGGTCTGTAGCAATGCTTAGCGTAAGCCTTGAGGTGTTTGAGCATTGTTTCACGGTAGTAACGCCCCTTGGCTCCGAGCTCCTCACCCAGCCTCAGCATGGCAATTCCTCCCCCATTCATCAGCCCCGCAGAACCCGAGGTAATCAGGGCATATTCGGGAACGGGATTCTCCTCAGAGCCGAAGGTCCGCAGGGATGTATGATGCCATGGCGGCAGGCCCGTGTCTGGGTGGGCACTCTCCGAGTAGCGGGCATAGAGTCTCTGAGCCCAGAACAACGGTCGGTCGTCCTCGTTTAGAAGACCCAGCTGAGCTCCCGCGTAAATGATGTCAGATCCCGAGTCAAAGAAGGTCAGGTTGCCCTTGACGATACCTACCACCGGCTTGGTGACCGGTTGGTTCCAGATAGTCTCCTCGTTCAACTCCTTCACGTAGCTTCCGTGGCGGGTGAAGTTCATGAACCCCCAATCCTGTATATGGGAGTCCCAATGCGCGGTCATCATACGGCGAGCTGCCACTGGATCAGCGTCCCAGAAAATTGGATAGTAGGGATAGTCCCGCTTCATCTCATGCCCGCTCTTTCCAGCTGGCCAGTCATTGCCGTCCTGCTCATCGGTATTTAAATTGATCCAGCGATGGTGCCCCATCTGCAGAAGCCCATTGGCTACCGCATAGTGCTTGAAGCAGTAGCGGAGGCTCTCCTTGTAAGCATCGCGATAGCGCCCATCACCCGTCAGATTACTGATCCCTACGAGGAAACGCATGAGATTCCCCTGATAGGCGAGATTAGATGAGATAACCGGCTGAAAAGGCTGCTTTGAGCGAGGACCCGGGCCCCCAAGGCGATGGATATACATCTTCTCCGGCGCCTTCATCGTACTGACCTCGAGAGCATCAACGAAGAGCGGGCTATGTTTCATTCCGTAAGTATCCCGGCCATGCTTAAGAACGGTGGCTGCGTAGCTCCGCAACCCTTTCATCCGCTCATCGCCCACAGTTCCAATAGTCTCTCCCCCGACTTGAACCGGGAAACAACCAAACAGAAAAAGCAGCCCGGCTCGCGGCGCACACTTCCAAAAAGGAATTATCGACAGTAATCTTTTCATGTTATCAGCGTTGAAAGGCTGCAACAATAAGCTCTTCGCCACAGTCCATAGTGGATCTAATCCATTCTAAACTGAGGGACGAGACGGAATCCTCTAAAGGATAAGAAATTCCAGCCTCAGGTCAGGGGCGTCTCTGTAAAAATGGAAACCCTTCCATCTTTCGTCCTGCAAGATGACTCCAGATCCTGATACTCCTTGGCTCTGTTATACATCGTGAAATACACAAATGGATCGCGAAGCACGCTTCGCTTGAGCCGCGCATAGGGGTCTCCTGGTTGAGACATCATGAGAGAGAGGTGAACCTTGTGCTTTTTCTCATACAGGTAGGCGATTCCCTTCAAGAGCTTCGCGACGTCACCCACTTCTCCTATGAAATGAATCGGCCATAAGATTCGCTCCGTGATCTTCATTGAGGCCACCAACTTGAAAAGCCCTCTCGGCTTCTCAAGAGTCAGATCAAAATAATCTCCCCAGTTGATGGCCAGAGCAGCAGCACGAATTTCACCATTCTTCCCTGGCAGCATATAGATCCTGCTCGTCCTGCTGTAGGATCTTACTCTCTCAAACATCTCCCTGAAAGAATCATACGTGGCATATTGCTGGAGGAGGAACCTATCCCTTCCCTCAAGAATCTTCTCATGAAACTTCCTTATTCGGTTATCATCCTCGGATATATCCACCAGTCTCTCACTCCATTTCCTGCTCCGAAAGAGCCGGTTGATCTTGATGTAGGAATCTACCCGGAATTGATCGTATCCTTTCTTGAATACGCGGGAGAGTGTCTCCATCGATCGCTGCATTCCCCGATTATCCTTCCCAAAGTTAGCGTATCCGACATTCACCCCGTTAATCTTGGTTAGCTCATCGAATACGGAAAAGATTGTCGCGAACATTCCACATTGGCGGTAAAGCGCCTTTCCGTTTGTGCTGAAAGTGCTTACTCGGAGAAGATTGTAGTAATAGGAAGGGAGCAACGCCCCGGAAGGATGGTCCATGTAATCGAAACTGTTTACATGAGCATATCCGGCTAACCTGTAATTTTTCCTTCCCGCCTGATCCCTCTCCTGTAGTGGGTGCAGACAGAGAACCACCAAAGCCCTTCCGTTGATTGAAGCAAGTGAGCTGGGAAGGTTTCTGAAGTAGACCCTGAAGGTCAAAAGCCCTTGCCCTGTCTGCTCATTAAAGTGCTTCTCAGGAACCGATATCACCTCCCGGCATTGCTCCTCGAAAAAGTCACGGGAAGTGTTGAGGCCAACATCTGCGAGGATCTCCTCAATCCTTTCAAGACTCCGTACAGGAACAACCAGTAATTCAAGGCCCTCTTTGAAGCGATCAATCACCTTGATCTCGATATTATCGCAACGCAGAGATTCTTCTGGATGAAAATCCATCCGACCTCTCTCCAGAGGACGGAAATAGCGAAATGTGCGGATCTTCCCCATGGCGACTTACAACCAGATTCTTTTAGTGCCTTATTTTCCCGAAATCCTCAATCACAACGAAAAGATCTTAGTCATAGACGTTTAGTCGGTTAGCAACCACAAGCTCATCGTGATTCCTCTAGGCAGGGACGGCAAAGCCCTGGAAGGTTCACTTGATCTTCGAACTTCAGCATGCAGCATTTGGGCAACCCATGAGAGCCTTCTGGATTGTCTTCTCACCCATTGTGCTTGCCGCCGTGCTGGGACAAGCGGCGCCTCCCAGCAGAGTGGTCGAGAAAAACCCCGCTCTCAACCCTCTTTCGCCGGAGGAGGCTATGAAGCACATTAGGCTTCCTGCAGGCTATCGGCTCGAACTTGTTCTCTCGGAACCTCAGATCCGCGAGCCAGTCGCCATAGCGTGGGACGGAAACGGGCGGATGTTCGTAGCCGAAATGCGCGGATACATGCAGGATATTAATGGAACCGGAGCTCAGGATCCTATTGGTAGAATTTCCCTGCACGAAGACACCGATGGCGACGGCAGGATGGACCGGCACTCGGTCTACCTCGACGGACTGGTGGAACCCAGAACCATCCTCCCCGTTGATGATGGACTACTTGTTGGGGAGCCCCCGGACCTCTGGTATTGCAGGGATCTAGACGGGGATGGGATTGCAGATACCAAAAAAAAGATCTTTGACCGATTCTCCATGCGCTCCAGCAATGTCGAGCACAAAGCGAATGGCCTGCTATGGGGAATCGACAACTGGATTCATGTTTCCCAGCATGGTCGACGTTACCAGCTGACCAATCGTGAACTACAAAGCGAAGGTGTCGTTGTGGTCGGGCAATGGGGCCTGACTCGTAACGATGAGGGGCGACTCCTCTTCTCAACCAACGGAACTCCCGCAATCGCGCTGTTTGTACCTCCCCGCTATCATCAACCGGATCCCCGGAGGCAAATACGGCGCGGACCGATGGCAGCGGCTATCCGTGGAATGGGGAACTATCAAAGCGTCTGGCCCTCAATGGTTACTCCTGACCTGCAAAGCGGACCCGGCATGGCTCGATCCGAGGACGGCACCTTGAAAACGTTCACGTCCGCCTGCGGGCAGCTCGTATTCCGCGGGGACCGCCTCGGCGATGAAATCAACGGCGACTATCTCGTCTGTGAACCAGTAGGCCGCCTTATTCGTCGCTCGGCAGTGCGCTACGCCGATTCAGGTCATATCGAGCTGACCAACAGGTACGAAAAAAGCTCCGGCGAGTTTATTTCCTCCACGGATGGGAATTTTCGCCCTGTCAATCTCTCGACCGGGCCCGACGGCTGCCTCTATATCGTGGATATGTATCACGGAATCATTCAAGAGAGAGTCTACATTACAGACTATCTGCGCGGAGAAATTCTGAAGGCAGGATACGAAAAAAATGTCGGCCGGGGACGAATATACCGGGTGATTCGAGAAGGACTTTCCCCGGGGCCCCCACCTGAACTTCTGAGTGCTACTCCTGCCAGACTCGTGGAAAGTCTGGCTCATCCCAACGGCTGGTGGCGCGACACTGCCCAGAGCCTTCTTGTGACCAGACGAGAGGTCTCAGCTACCTCCGCGCTGCGGAAGATGGTAACCGATCACCAGGATGCCCTTGGGCGGCTCCATGCCCTCTGGACCCTCGATGGTCTCGAGCAACTCGACAAGGAAACTAACTTTATCGCCCTGGCAGATCACGACCACCGTGTTCGCACCGCAGCGATTCGCGCTATCGAACGGCTCCTCCGGGCCGAGGACTCATCTGCCTGTTATCAAAGATTAAAAACCCTGTCAGACGATCCCGATTACTCAGTTCTTGCACAGGTGATCCTCACCGTCGGCAAGACCAATCACGAGGAAGGGAAAGACCTTATCGCTAGGTGCATCTCAAGAGACCCGATGAACGAGCGAATTCTCAATGCCGTGGCGGCGGCCTCGCCACGCCGATTTCTTGTAGACTTTCTCTCCCTTCTCTTCGATCACCCTGTCTTTCATGGTGATCACATCGAGGAAAAAGCCGTAGCCCAACTGGAACAGTGGCAACGCTATTGCGTTACCGGAACAATTTCTGGAGGGGACCCCCTCAGTGTCAAAAAGCTTCTGGATCTCATCGCACAGGCAGAGGCGCCCAGAGCACTATCCATGCTACAGACAATCGCCAGCACGATCGTGTCCCCCGGACGGAAACCGGCACGGGCCAAGATGATCAAATTCGCGGCCAAGCCTGTGAGCCTGACCTCGTTGGAACAGCGGAACGAACCAGCAATCCGTGAGCAGCTTCAGGCAATTTCCTTCATGTTCTCCTGGCCGGGCCTGACAACTTTTGGGCGGGAATTCGCCCATCAGCCCACGCCCCTGAGCAAGGAATACCAACTTCTATTTGACCGGGGGCAAGCGATCTATCGAGAGCTCTGCACCACCTGCCATGGCCCCGACGGGCGGGGGCTGATAAGCCCGGACGGCAAGAACTTGCTGGCTCCTCCACTCCCCGAGTCGCCTCGCCTGGAGGAAAACCGGGAGGCCGCCATTCAGATCATGCTACACGGCCTGGCAGGCGAACTCGACGGCAAGACCTACGAGGGCTTGATGGCTCCTTTTGGCGCAACTAACGACGATGAATGGGTGGCTTCCATCCTGACCTTCGTGCGCCACGAGTGGGGAAATTCTGGCAGCGTGGTCCTGCCATCACATGTCGCTGCGACCCGGGAAAAGTTTCAAAACCGCACCCGGCCATGGAACCAGAAGGAACTCACCTGGAAGCTACCAAAAGATAAGTAGAAAAATCCCTGAGCGACTGAATTCTTCTTGGGCCTTTCCCCGATTCAACCAAAAACCCTCCCGAGCATGAAGCCAATCCAGCTACTGATCTTTTCTATCACTACTGCGACCTCCCTTGTGGCAGAGAGCGTCTGGAAACCTGATAACACGCCTAAGTCTATTCCCCCCGGAATGTTTCAGCTCGACCCATCTCTCGAGGTGACGGTCTGGGCCACCACCCCTCAGCTCTACAACCCAACCAATATGGATATCGATCACAAGGGTCGAATCTGGGTTACCGAAGGAGTCAACTATCGGGGAAACAAGGGACAGCGGGCGGCCGGAGACCGGGTCGTCGTACTGCAGGATACAAACGGAGACGGAAAGTGTGACCATTCTCACACCTTCGTTCAGGAGCCCGGCTTTATCGCACCACTCGGGATAGCGGTCTTCGACAACATCATCTATGTCTCTCAACCCCCGGACCTTCTCGCCTACACTGATGTCAACCGGGACCTGAAGTTTGATCCAGAGGTAGACAAGAGAGAGGTAATTCTCACAGGCTTCAACGCCATCAACCACGACCACGGCCTCCATTCTCTGGTAGCTGGTCCGGGCGGAAAATTCTATTTTAACAATGGCAACTGCGGAGCAGTCTTCACCGATAACTCTGGCAAATCCTTCTACCTCGGAGGTACCTATGGCAGTCGGGGACCAAATTGGCCGGCGGACCATCTCTCCACGACCGGAAAAACCTCCGACGATGGTCATGTATGGATCTCTGGTTTTGCCGTTCGAATGAATCCTGACGGGTCCGAAGCCGAAATCGTCAGTCATGGACTCCGCAACTCCTACGAGCAAATCCTCACTTCGTTCGGAGACATGTTCCAGAATGACAATGACGACCCCCGGGGATGCCGCACCTCATTCGCACTTGAATACGGCTGCGCGGGCTATTTTACGCGGAGCGGAAAGCAGAGAAACAAGGCAGTCCGTCGGCCCGGGCAGCCCTACGACCGGGTGCACTGGCGGCAGGATGACCCAGGCACAATGGATGCCGGAGACGTCTATGGTGGAGGGGCTCCCACAGGGATCACCTTTTATGAAAATGGGGCCTTGGGAAAGAAATGGAATGGCTCTCTCCTGAGCTGTGATACCGCTCTCAACACTATTCTGGGATACCGCCCGAAGCCCACCGCAGGCACCTTTGAGCTTAATCGGTTCGACTTTCTCACGGCCAATCCTCGAAAACAATATGATGGGGCGGACTTCGTGGGTGGAGGACCCAAAAACAATGATATCGAGAAGGTTGCCCCCAGCTTTTTCCGGCCGAGTGACGTAACTATAGGCCCGGACGGGGCGATATATTTCTGTGACTGGTTTGATCCACGTGTGGGAGGATCCGGGCACATGGACAGCTCTTTCTCAGGCACGATCTACCGAATAGCTCCACACGGATTCAAACCCGTGATTCCTGCAGTGGACCCCACGACCCTCACTGGCCAGATCGCGGCCCTGCGAAGCCCTGCAGTCAATGTCCGCTACCTTGGTTTTCGCGGGCTTCGTGCCGCTGGAGGAAAGGCCCTCCCTGCAGTAACGGCGCTCCTTGCCGACCAGAACCCATGGATTGCAGCACGTGCTGTCTGGCTTCTTCCTTACCTAGGTGAAGAGGGATTACAAAAGTGCCTCTCCCTCCTGGAGAACAAGGATTCACAGCAGCGTGTGGTCGCCTATCGGGCATTGCGCCGGGCGGGGCATTCCATGCTTCCTCATGCCAGGCGTCTAGCCACCGACCCCTCTCCTCAGGTCCGCCGGGAAATCGCACTTTCCCTGAGAGATCTTTCTGCCGCTGAGACTGCTGAAATTTTTGTTGAGCTTGCCCGGCGGTGTGACACTGAAGACAAGAATTCGCTGGAAGCAATCGGCCTTGGTGCTGCGAACAAGGAGAGTGCGATCTGGAAAACCCTGAGGCAGCGACTACAACCAGGCCCACCTTCTGAATGGCCCGAGTCCTTTGCTCGCCTGACGTGGCGCCTATGGGGTTCTGCCTCTATCGACGCCCTCAGGAGCCGAGTGCTCGACCGCTCCCTGAGCCTCGAGAAGAGAAAGTTCGCGGTAGAGTCCATCGCGTTTATTGATGATGAGAAGGCCGCGAGGGTCATGCTCGAACTCGCGTCTCCCGGGTCACCCCTCGCAGGCGAGGCCACTGCATGGCTCATGCGGAACGTCGCGGGCGAGTGGTCCAAATACAACCTTCGTGAAGCACTCAAGGAGCAGAATATTTACGATCCGGAATCCCTCGTAATATCCGCCTCTCCAGTTCCGCCTCCATCTACCCCGATACCTGACGTGAACGAGATCCTCAATCTCCCCGGAGATCCTGCCCGCGGGAAACTGGTTACCGCGAAATGTATCTTGTGTCACAAGATCGAAGGCCTCGGAACAGACTACGGACCAAACCTCCGGGGTTGGGCACGGAATCAGGGAAAAGAGGTAATCATTCGTGCCATCGCTGACCCATCAGCCGAGATCGCGCTCGGCTACGGAGGAACGGAGGTAATCCTGAAGAACGGGGGACGAATACATGGCATCGCATTCAACAACAGCGACCTCGGTCGCGATGATTCTCCTCCCGTTGTCATCCAGTCTGCGGGTGGCCAGACTCAGATGATCCCCAGGGAGCGGATCGAAAAGCGACAGGGATTTAAACGCTCCCTGATGTATGATCCGGGAACTCTGGGCCTGACTAATCAGGATATTGCCGATCTTGTTGCCTGGCTCCGGACCTACCAGTAGACTTGGCTCGAAATGTTGCGGTTGGGTCTCACGAGCGAGGAGCCTTGCCCTTTTTCATACCCTTGAACCTAAATATACTCCTTCCGGTGAAGATTTTTTGGGGCTTTCAGGACTTTAATAAGTCATAAATTACTTATTTTCAATTATATACAGTAATTTTGTTACTTTGCAAACGACCTTAACATGCGGTTGAGGTTTGGAATTTCACACGTATGATGTCGGCGGATGGTCAACCCCATCTGTTCTAGAACAATGAAAGTACATCACCTCATCGCCTTTCTGGCGGTTATGCTGTTGGGCGTCGCCTATGGTGCGGACGTCAAATACGAGGCCACCTTCACGGGTGTCACTTGAGCCGGATGTAAGCGGAGCGTCAGTTCGTCGCTCAAAAGCCTCGCAGGCGTTAAGACTGTCGAGATCAAAGCCGGTAAGGCACCCAAGACCCAGACCATCGTCGTGATGGCTGAGAAGGGTGGCATCAGCAAGAAAGACGTAGTTAAGGCCCTCGGAAAGACGGCTAAGAGATTCGTCTGCAAGGACTGGAAAGAAGCCAAGGGCTCCTAACCAGAAAGCTTTAACCAAAAGCTTTATTGAACGCCCCGCGCTCTGACGAGCCGGGGCGTTTTCCGTTGGGCCCTCTATCCAACGATATCACCAATGGATCCGAATCCTGGAGAAAACAGCCGCTGATACATCCGCACCGCATAGCCATCCGTCATCCCTGCGAGGAAGTCACAAACCAGCCTTGCCCGTTCCCCAGCGGTTTCCACACTCTCAATTTCCTCGACCTGCTCAGGAGGCAGCAATTGAAAAAACTGACCGTCAACGGGCTGCTGATCTACGTAACGAAGGAGAAAGAGTTCCCATAGCCTTCGCAACATCATGCTCCCCTTGTGCTCGAGCTGCTTGAGCTGGGTCGAGAGGAATACGACTTCAAAGGCGAGCCGTTTAAAAATTTCACTTTCTGCCTGCGTCGTCTGATCGACCACAATACGAAAGCGGTAACGATTACTTTCCCCACTAAGAAAGTTCTCAGTTTCCTGAACCTTAGCCGCTTTCACATACAAGCCAATCCGGTGACCGACGAAAGAATCTATTCGGCCCCGGCTAATCGCCCGAATTAAATCGCCCAAGGGGCTGTCCGGTCCCGACTCCAACCCCCTTTTTTCCGCCCACCGACGAATTGATTCCTCATTGAGGAAGCCTGCGCGAACGCTATCCGCCAGATCGTTCAGCGAATAGGCGGTATCATCAGCCCAATCCATGACCTGGCATTCCACCGACTTAAAGCTATCCCGCACCTTTCCGGCCTCCAGCTCCCCCGGAAATACCCGCCCTCCTAATGTCCACTCCGTGTATTCCGACTGCTCATCGTAAATAAAGTGATTCGCGGGCTCTTTGCCTTCTACCTCCTTCAGCTCTCCCCACCCTGACTTATATTTGAGAATTCCATCCACGAAGGCTCGGGAGGGGTCCATCCCGGTTCGCCGCTGCGAAAAAATACGTTCTGTGAGAAGCCTGAGAGTCTGAGCGTTTCCCTCGAATCCTCCGTAAGGTGCCATGAAGTGGTTGAGAGACCTCTCCCCTGCATGCCCGAACGGCGGATGCCCGAGGTCATGGGAGAGACATACAGCCTCAACCAAATCCGCATCAATCGTGTTTTCCGGCGAAAAGTCGTCAGTAGAAGCGAGCAGCCATCCGCAAATAGAACGACCTATCTGGGCGACCTCAAGAGAGTGAGTCAGCCGTGTTCGATAGAAATCATACTCCCCACTCCAGAAAACCTGAGTCTTATTCTGCAGGCGCCGAAAAGCAGTGGTATGAAGTACTCGGTCACGATCGACTTGGAACGGGCTCCGGAAATCGCCCTCTGGAGGGAGAGCACCCGACAACCTCTCGAAATCGAATTCCTGATAGAAGCGGTTTCGCACGACCAATACGTGCCCTCTCTGGACACTCATGGGAACCACGAACTTTTCAAATTCTACCCACCGGGCATCTGCCGCTCCTTAGCAAACACCTGATTTCGGCCTGAATTCCCGGCTGAGAGAATTAGAGGTTCTCTATGAGCCTTGAATTCCCCACACTTTAACTGTGACTCCAGTTGTCTATCTCGCCCTTGTTCTGGCCTTAGGGATTCTCGCTCAATGGCTCGCGTGGCGTCTGAAAATACCCTCCATTCTCATTCTACTCGCCTTCGGATTTGGACTTTCCATAACCACCGGGGCACAGATAGATGCTTACCTCGGAGGAGAAACAGATACCCTCCTCGCCGTCGTAAGCCTTTTTGTTGCCGTCATCCTTTTTGAAGGAGGACTTACCCTGAAATTCTCCGAGCTCAAGCAAGCCGGAGTTCCCATCCTCCGCCTCTGCACGCTGGGAGTTGCCATTGCCTTTATTCTCGGCAGCGTCGGGGCAGCTATGATCTTCCAGTGGAACTGGCGGGTCGCAGCTCTGCTTGGAGCGATTCTGGTTGTTACCGGACCGACCGTAGTCGGACCGCTCCTTCGGGTCATCAAACCTTCCCGAAAGATTTCCTCCATCGTGAAATGGGAAGGGATCGTAGTTGACCCTATAGGAGCAATCCTTGCCGTCCTTGTGTTTCAGGCTGCCATCGCGGGCGGACTTCAATCTGCCGGGAGCGCGGTGTTCATCGCGCTGATAAAAACAATGCTGGTTGGCATCGTTCTTGCCCTGCTTATCGCCAAGATCATTGAGTTCCTTCTGAAGCGGCACTATATCCCGGAATTTCTCGAAAGCGTATTCCTACTCGCGGTAGTCGCTGCAGCCTTTGCCGCTTCTAATTCCTTCCAAGAAGAGTCCGGCCTTCTCACTGTCACTGTCTTGGGAATTGCTCTCGCCAACCAGAAGTCTGTCTCCGTTCGTAAAATTCTGGAGTTTAATGAAAACCTTCGAGTCCTCATCATCTCGGTTTTATTCATCGTCCTCGCTGGCCGTATTGATCCCGCCGACCTTTCCTCGGTCGCCGTCCCCAGCCTGATATTTCTCGCAATCCTGATCATCGTCGTTCGACCAGCTTCCGTGTATCTCTCGTGCATCGCTTCTGGGAAACTGGATTTCCGTGAGCGTTCCTTTCTTGCGGCGCTCGCTCCAAGGGGAATCGTGGCCGCTGCGGTCACCTCTGTCTTTGCGATTGAATTCGGCCATGCTGCCCACGACGGAACTCTCGCTCCGGAAATCGCAGAACAGGCAAACCAGATGGTCCCAACCGTTTTCATGATCATCATTGGGACTGTATTCTTCTACGGTCTCAGCGCGAGGCGTCTCGCTCTTTCACTAGGCGTAGCCCCTCCAGCAGCTGATGGAGTCCTCTTCGCCGGGGCCGACCCATGGATACGCGAAATCGCATCCTCTCTTCACGAAGATGGGCACCCTGTCATGCTTCTCGACACACGCTACGGCAATATAGCCGCCGCCAGAATGGCAGGCCTTCACGCAACTCGTGCGAACATTCTGTCCGAGCACGTGGAAGAAAATCTGGAGTTCCCGGGTATAAACCATCTCGTCGCAGGAACCTCCAATGATGAGGTAAACTCTCTGGCCACCCATGAGTATACTCATATCTTCGGCAAGTCCAACGTTTGGCAAATCCCTACTTCTGATAAGGATCAACATCCCTCCACCTCAGTCGCAGCTCATCGCCGGGGTAGAATCTGCTTCAGCGGAGAGGCTACATTCCAGAAACTTGAACACCTCTCCTCAAGTGGTGGCCGCATCGTGAAAACGCTGCTTACAGAGGTATTCAGCCTCCAGCATTTTTTCGAGAACCATGGAGACGATGCAGTCATCATGTTCCTGCATGATAACGATCGCGGCCTCCGCCCCGCGGAAGCTGGTCTTGAGGACGTCTCCCCCGGAACAACCATCTACGCAATGGTCAGCGCTTCCTGATCGGAGTGGACGTCGATCCAGCCCACCACCAGAGCTTAGGGTCCAGTTCTTTCTGAGCGTCTGCCACCAGCTCCGCAGCTCTTACTCCCTCTTCCAGAATTGCAAATACGGTCGCACCCGAGCCACTCATCATGGCACCTTTCACTCCATGACGGTCAAGCAGCCACATCTTCAATTCCGCGAGGAAGGGGAATTTCGCAAACGCTGGACGTTCCAGATCATTAACCATCCGTAAGTCATCTACTCGCTGGGGATCGTAGAAGACACCGGTGAGATTGGTAGATTCTGACCACCTCCGGTAAGCGTCCACGGTGTTGACGGAGAAGGCTGGCTTGAGAAGGACAACCTCCTGCGCGAGCAGGGTGGTCTCCTCCAAAATTTCGCCCCGACCCCGGCACCAGCATGGCGAATCTCGGAGGAAAAAAGGCACATCTGATCCGAGGAGCGCAGCCATCTCCTCCAGCTCAGTATCACTGAAATCTGCCTTCTCAGCATCATTCAGAGCGCGAAGAACTGCTGCCGCATCACTGCTACCACCACCGAGACCCGCTCCCGAAGGAATACGCTTCTCGAGCTTGATATGATAAGGGCATCTACGCCCCGCGCTCTTTTCAAACAGGCGTAGAGCTCTCGTCACGAGATTCTCTTCAACTGGTCCGACTTTCGCACCACCTGTCTCAAGCTTAAAAAACTTTGAAGGATGGATCTCAAGACGATCACAAAGCCCTGCCACAGGAACCATCAGGGTCTCGAGTTCGTGAAATCCATCTTCTCTTTTGCCGAGAATCTGCAGAGAAAAGTTGAGCTTCGCTGGGGCAAAAACGGTCATACCGGCAGCACATTGTTCATCCTGCGGCCGAGAAGCGCGAGCATTCGTCCCGTATTTCCCTTCTCTACCCGGTAGGAATAATACCTGTCAACGTGAGCGCCCGTGCATTCTCCACTAGAGACTATCTGCCCGGACGGAATTCCCGCTCCCAACAATTGCTCCTTCAGAAGAGAAGGGAGGTCTACCTCATACCGCGGGGGTCTTATACAGGGAGAGATCGCCACCTCCAGATTACGGGGGTCGGATCCATATGCCGCGCACATTTTCTCGATAGCTCTCACAACGACAGCCTGTTCCGTGCCTTTTCTGCCAGAGTGAACCAGGCCAAGAGCTCCGGTGTGGCAATCACAGATATACACTGCCGCACAATCGGCCACATAGATACCAAGAAGAACTCCTTCCCTTCCACATGTCACCAGCCCATCCGCTCCTTCCACGATTTGCCCCTCCACCCCTTCTGCCGGAATCTGCATGACCAAATCTCCATGAACCTGTTCTGCTCTCCAGAGATTATGCCAATCAAAACCAAGAGCCTTTACTGCCACCTCGTGTGCTGGCTGAAGCTTTTCAAGGGTATCCCACTTATCCCGCGATACCCTGATCTCCGGGATTCTGGGCACGAAGCAGGCCTTGACTCCGGCTCGAGCACGCACCCTGTCCAGAAAAGAAAGAGCCCCCGTCATGGATGGAACCATAACGGGGGCTTCTTAATCATGCCAAGTTTCCCCGGCATGGATGATAGAAAATTAATTCCCTAACGGGTTACCACACGCCGCGCGTGATCAAGGGTCTCAGCCTCTTCTTCGTCCATTTCAGACATGATATCGGCGAGATTAGTAGCGATTTCCTTGCGCATATGAGCAACAAGCTCAGTGCCCTTGTGGGTAATGCGGACCATGATCTTGCGACGGTCCTCAGCAGCATGCACTCGCTCGACATAACCGAGCTTTTCGAGCCGGTCGACAAGCCCAGTGGCGGCAGCTGTAGAATGGCCCATTTTCTTGGCGATGTCGGACATCGTCAGGTAGTCCTCGCTCGAAAGGTAGGCGAGCAGGAAAAACTGGGGGAAAGAGATGTTACCGCGGTTAAGCTCGTTGGAGAGGTTGAGGATGCAGGAGCGCTGTGTGAAGAGGACAAAGTCCGCAAGACGATCAGCGTCCGCTTGGACTGCACCTCTTGATTGGTTGGCTGTGCTTGATTTCATGACTATTCGACTATGATGATTTTGGGTAGGTATGGGTGCCCAGCAGCTTCGGGAGAAGTGTATTCCAATTTTTATAAACTTTTCAAGGATCTAATTAAAAAAAAGTAGGTAATCGGGCTCTCGGGGGCAATAAAGCTCTCTTAAAGGCCTGAATTTGCGGTATTTTTTAAAACGCGCTACTCCGTGATATCCTCCATCTTGGAGCTAGGCTCCGATCTCCCATTCGGGGGGCCCTTTCCGTCCGTTCTCCGGATGACAACTAAATCGCCCCTCGAAGGCTTTCCCTCTTGGATATCCGCAGCATAAAAGCGCCCCAGCTTCTCTCCGGTTAAGATGAGAGAGCTTGTTGTTCCCTCCGGACTAACCGATGCGATCAGTTCGCTACCGAAAGCACCAGCTTGGAGGAATCTTTTGACCAAGACGAATTTTTCGTCCGGATGCACAGAGACGATTTCACCAATCGTCCTCATCGGAGGAGCTCTTACCTCCCCAAGACCCTTCGCCTCATCAGCTGACTGCAACTCTGCCCCACCTGAATGTTTACTTTTTCCAGATAGACCACAACTGGTGATTGATCCAATGAGGATCATTATCACGAAAAGCAATGGGGATAACTGGGAATAAAACCGCACACCTCTTCATAGTCTGGACAATCGATATGACACGAAAATTCAGTGATATCACCTTTCTCACCATTGACGAATCTCCTTCGCTATGGTTTCCCTCTCTCCGCACTCACCTAGTAAGTGAAAGAACGGATCGGTGGCTGAGTGGTCGAAAGCGCTCCCCTGCTAAGGGAGTATACCTCAAAAGGGTATCGAGGGTTCGAATCCCTCCCGATCCGCCAGTCCAATCCCGCCGGGCAACGAACTGGATGTGGCTTTCCTGACAAGGTTACTCGTCACGCTGTTCTCACTTCTTGGGTATTTGTCCGCCGCCAGCGATATACTCGAGAATTCGTATAAATGAGTTGCCCCGATTTTTCATATTTGGGTGCAACCGCTGTTGTTCCTTCCAGAGTGCCCCAACCAGTGGCCTCTGGGTGGGCTTCATCTCTTCAATTCGCCGGTCAACGTAGTCCTGATGCACGGCAACCTTATAGGCGGCAGGAAGCTCATGGGTATTCAACCTGACAAGCAACTGCTCCAAGGTCTCTTCCTCATTCTCTCTCTCAACTGCCTCCATACCCCAGATTGGAGCATCGGCCAGCACGCTGGCATTGATCCGCAGCAACTCTCTCTTTAAGCGCTCCGTCACTTCGGGTTCTCTGGTCGCGATATCCGTTAACTGGCGAGGATCACCCTCAAGATCATACAGCTCAAATTTTCTGAAGACTCCCGCCTTCTCCTTAATAGCTCCGCTCCACGACTCCTGAAATCCATTCAGATGCACGAATTGCCTCCGCAAGGCCTCGGTAGATTGGGTTTTGAAGCTGCTGTTGAAGATGAGAGAAAATAGCTCCCGTCTCTCAATCTTACGCTTCATCTCCTTCTCCACGAGGGGATGAAGCCGCTTCACCAACCTCTCGATCGTCTCTCGGTCCTTTTTGCTCCTGTACTCCTCCGTACGGTAGCCCATCAAAGTGTATTTACCCTTTCTCAGGGATGCGCTCGGCTGTCCTGTCGGCCAGCTCCAGAAGAGAGGCTGACTCCGTTCGAACTTGCTTGACCTCGTCAGCAAGGGAGACAGATCAGCCCCGTCCAAATGAACGCCGCGAGGCCGTGCCACCTGCAGAAGCCCACACAGGGTCGGCAGAAGATCAACGGATCCGGCTGGCTGATCTTCCACTCGCTGACCGTCAAAACCGTCTGGCCAGAAGAAAATGCCGGGAGTGAGGAGCCCACCCTGAAACTGCGACCCCTTGTTGCCCCGAAGACCTCCATTCCGATCTTCCCGGTAGCTGCCGTGGTCAGAAGTATAGACAATCAGGGTATTGTTCAGCTCCCCGAGCTCCTCAAGTTTGGCGACCAGACGAGCGATAGCCCGGTCCGTATTCTCGATGGTTGCGGAATAGATGGCAGCCGGATCGTCAAGGGCCCCATAGCGCGCCACAATCTCATCCGGAGCCGCAATTGGATCGTGGGGTTCCTGGAACCAGATATTGAGGAAAAACGGGGCCTCTTTATTTCGTTCTTTCTCAAGCCACGTGATCGCCTCGTCGGCGAGAATCTGACAGGCATACCCTTCCAGCTCCCCGACTCTCTTACCATTGCGGTAAAAATTCGACGGGTTTTGATGGCTCGGACTGGCGTTATTATCAGTGGCTAACCAGTAGTCAAAACCGTGGTCGTTCAGACTGGGCTTATCTCTCCCCCGAAAAGGCGCGCCAACGTGCCACTTACCGAGGTGCACAGTCTGGTAGCCATTGGATTTGAGCAACTCGGCGATCGTCACCTCTCTCTCCAGGAGGTGCATGTCGTGCTCATGATCCTGAATCACGTGATACACTCCGGTGCGCAAATGCTGCCGTCCCGTGAGGAAGGTGGCCCTTGAGGGCGAGCACACCGGGGCTCCTGCATGAAAGTTACGAAAGCGGACTCCACGCGCCGCCAGTTTGTCCAAGGCAGGCGTATGCACAGGGCCCCCGTAACACCCAATATCCTTGGAGCCGAGGTCGTCAGCCAGCAGCAGGACCACATTCGGGCGCTTTTTGGATGCAGAGGACTCCAATACCTTTCTCACCGCCGGGCTCTCGCGGAGATAGCGTCGGTGATCGAGGGTCAAATTCACGTTGTAAGGGGCATGGTATTTCTCGAAATGCCCGGGTCTGTTGAAATGACCAATCAGATTTACCGGGCGTTTTCCATTGTTGTCCACAAGCGACGGGTCGGCACCCGCTCGCAGCAGCATAATGCAGATCTCCAGTCGCCCCATATGAGCAGCGCGGTGCAGGGCCGTGTCCCCATTCTTGGTTCGAATATTCGGATCTGCGCCCCGCCTCAGTAGCTCCTTCACCATCACAGTCCTTCCATAGTGGGCAGCGATAATCAGCGGTGGCCGTTCCTTGTCAAAATGCTCATGAGGCATGTTCAAATCTGCTCCTGCATCCATCAGGATTCTCGCCTCCGCTGGATGATTATTGATCAAGGCAGAGTTCAGAACGGTGGTGAGATGATAATCAGGCTCCTTCTGATAACGCTCTACCGCTTCGTCCTCGTACTCTACGAAGAAGATGAACTCATTACTAAAGTAGCTTCCCGGATTCTGCACCTGCAGCATTCGAAGGCCCTTTTCCGGGAGGCTCTCCAACCGAATCTCCACGAGATCCTTTCCCGCTGCCTGAATCGTTCCCTGCACTTTTTTCCCATCTACCAGAAGACTCGCTCCGTCTCTCAGATAAAGAGCGCTGATCGTCATGGAACGCTGCTTCTCATTGATTCGCGGGAAGAGCTGTGCGCCTCGCTGCTTGTGCAGGACTCCAGCGGTCCAAAGCGCTGGTGGAGGTGAGATCACGTCCTCTCCATGGTATCCGGTGAATGTTCCCGTAAATGATTCAGCCGCAGCGAGCTCAAACAGCTCCTTCCGGCTCAGGACCGGGCCTCCCCCCACCGTATGATACGCTCCTTCAGCAAAGTAGAACTTCACACGTCGAGTGCCCTCAGAACCGTGAAAGCATCCATTCACTCCCAGCACAACACTTCCCTCCCGTGCGCTCCGTTCGAGGGCGGAGACGATGTCCTGAGTAAGCACATTCCCTGAAGTTTCCGCGCTCAAGGTCACCTGTCTGGCG
Source organism: Akkermansiaceae bacterium UBA5689 (assembly GCA_002420305.1). Taxonomy (GTDB): domain Bacteria; phylum Verrucomicrobiota; class Verrucomicrobiia; order Verrucomicrobiales; family Akkermansiaceae; genus Roseibacillus_B. The sequence continues at coordinate 63,722 of DIHT01000106.1, forward strand.
AAAGCCCCGGAAAAACCCATACTGGACTCCTTGAACATATCGATCACCGGCCAAAGCCTTCCGTGCTCACCCATATTAAGCATCCTTTTCCAGACTTCCTCCTCGGGAAATCCATCCTCCGCCACCTCCTGAACTCCCCCGAGGTCGATTACACTATTGCGCCCCTGCGCCTGAGTAATGAACCGATCAAGAGCCCCCCGGAAGCTGGGAACGTTCATCGACTCCTGATCCGTCGCAAGATACGGCAGGGTGTGGCAACTGCCACAGACACTGGTATTTAGATTCTTGCGGTCCCGGGCTCCCGTGACGTGAAACCGCTCAAATCCCGTCAGGGCCTTTTCGGAAAGCCGGTCACTGTAAGCCCGTCCTCTGGTCGGCATATGGGAAAGGTTGAGAAGGAACACCGCCATGGCGTCCCTCTCTCTGGCGGTCAGGTACCCCGGTTTTTCCTCGTCGTTCGTCACCTCGCTACCATGTGCGAACATCGTCGTAGCCATCGAGCCATCAATCACGTGGCGGACTGCGCTTTCCGGCTTGTTAATATCTGCGTTCGGAGGGAGATGCTTTCGCGAGGCCGCGTTTCGTCCGCCGTAGGGATCACCGGGAACTCCGTCCCAGTGATATGGAGCGGTCCCTCGAAGACCGCGCAAGGTTTGTGAAAGGCGAGGCTCGATCTGATCCGCACCCACAAGATGCGGCGTATCAAGAACCCAGAGAAGGTGATCGGTATGACCGTCCGCATGACAACTCGCGCAGGAGAACGTCCCATTCGAAGAGGCCCGCGCCGTGTTGAAGGCCATCCGCCCCTCCTTGTAAACGGGTGGTGTTGGATCATGGAGCTCGATGGTCTGCTCTACCTGTAGCGCCGAGTTCCCCGCAATCGCCACCTTTGACACACTGTTTGAGACCGCGTTCATCACCCATGCCCTAACTGGCTTGCCACTGGCGTCTTCTTCCAGCGCGACGCCCCTGGGAACCGAGCCCACCTTGGCTTTGGCTACGACTTCGCCCGTTTTGACAGAAAGAGCAAGGAGCACATCACTGCTGGCACTGGTCAGAAAGAGAACATCTCCGTCACGGCTCGCTTTCACTGCGAATGGCGTCGCCACCGCTTCTTTACGATTCGGCTGTCGAGGGGGCAGAGGATTGAGCTGGAAAAAATCGACCTCGCCTGCAGCCGACACTTTGCTTACCCGATTCAGATAGGGCCTGTTATCCAGCTCCTTTAACCCGTGCTTCTCGGTTCCAGCCTTTCCGTTAATATGGTTTCGTGCGTCGGTGTTAGCGACGTAGATATTCCCGGCAGCATCAACCGTCAGGCCGAACAAGGACGTCCCCAGTGTGTCCACTGTAGACACCAGCTTATCTGTCTGCGTGTCGAAGATGAAGAGGTCCTTATCTGGAATTTTTGGCTGTTTTACCACATCCACTGTAAACCCCACCGAATCGAAGGAGCTGGCCAGCTTCCTTGCATCGAAAGTAACCAGCTTCCCATCCAGATCCTCAGGCTTTCCGCCAGAGAGCTGGGTCTGGTTATTGGACTCAAAGGGGATGACGTAGAGCCTTCCACCACGGACTTCTATCGCCCGCGGTTCTTGGGCCGGAATCTGAAGGTGGCTGACGACCTCACGGGAAGCCACATCTATAACCGCAATTCGATTGGTCGACGAGAGCGCTACATAGGCTTTGGCGTTATTCGCGAAAGCGATTCCCACTGGCTCATCAAACCGGGTCGATTTCCTGTTCAGGTCGATATCCTGGATGGTCGCAACGATCGAAAGATAGGTTGGACTGTCCGGATTATTGTCGATGACGCTCACCGAATCTGAAAGGTGATTACTCACCCAGATTTCATTTCCGTCGGGCCTCACCTTTACCGAAACCGGATCAATTCCCGTCGAAATCCGAGCGACGACCTGCGCGCTCGAAGCATCAACGACATCGAGGGTATCTGCAGGCGTGTTCACCACGAATACCTGCCCCGCATATACGGCAATAGGATCAGAATGAGGGCTGAGAAGGGTCGGATGTCCTGGAGTCGGAGCAGGCTTACTCGCCCCGGCAAGGCCTCCC
>DIHT01000021.1:0-2540 GCA_002420305.1 Akkermansiaceae bacterium UBA5689
GCGTAATTCCTCATCCGTGGTTCCAGGGTAGGTAGTACTCTCGAGGCTCACAACCTGCCCCGCCCGGAGATGCGGGACAAGGCCCTCGATCGTTCCCAGGACAAAACTGAGGTCTGGTTCGTTGTGCTCATTCAAAGGCGTCGGCACACAGAGGATGAGCGCATCAGCCCGCGAGGCCTCGGAAAAATCCGAGGTGGGCTCAAAGAGTCCCTTGCCTACGGCCTCCTGAATCGGCTCTCTGGGAATGTGCTCGATGTAACTTTCCCCCGCCTTGAGAGCCTTCACCTTACTCTCATCAATATCCAAGCCAACAACCCGGAAGCCACGGGCGACAAAGCCAAGAACCAGGGGGAGTCCCACATAGCCCAGACCGACGATTCCAATCACCGCAGAACGGTCCGTAATTTTTTCGAGTGCGTCTTCTGTATATTTCATTGCTTATTTAGAGGATCATTCCTGCTCCCACCGTCTCATTACTGTCCGGATCAATTAGAATAAACGATCCGGTATGCCGGTTCCGGCGATAGGGATCATGCAACAAGGGAGCCGCGGATCTCAGCTTGATTCGGCCAATCTCATTCAGCTCAAAGGAGTCCACCTCTTCCTGCTTGCGCAAGGTATTGATGTCCACCTTGTAGCGAACCTCCTCGACGATCGCCTTGGTTTCCCTCGTGGTGTGCCGAAGGATATATTTCCCTCGAGTCCGCAGGGGCTTTTTGGAAAACCAGCATACCATGGCATCAATATCCTGGCCGACTGCAGGCTGGTTGTTGGGCTTGGCGATCATGTCGCCCCGCGAAAGGTCAATCTCGTCCTCCAGGGTGAGGCACACCGACTGCGGGGCGAACGCTTCCTCCTGTTCACCATCCGCTGAATGAATTCCCTTCACCCGGGTGGTAAACCCGGACGGCATGACAGCAACTTCGTCCCCCGGCTTGAAGACGCCCCCCGCAACCCGCCCTGCGTAACCACGGAAATCATGCCACTGATCACTTTGCGGACGGATCACCCATTGAACGGGAAAGCGGGGATCAATATGGTTCTCCTCACCCCCGATGTAGACATTCTCCAGATGATAGAGCAGCGACGGACCCTCATACCAAGGCGTCTCACCTGAGCGCTCTACCACATTGGTTCCCTCCAAGGCTGAGATCGGGATCGCTTGAATTCCGATAATGCAATCCAGCCGGGAAGCGAAGGATTCATATTCCCGCACGATATTCTCGTAGACCTCCTGAGAGTAATCCACGAGGTCCATTTTGTTCACCGCTAGAACGACGTGCTGGATGCGAAGCAAGTTAGCAATAAAGGAATGCCGTTTGGTCTGCTCGATGATCCCCTTCCGGGCATCCACAAGAACAATTGCCACATTCGCGGTAGAGGCCCCAGTCACCATATTTCGGGTGTACTGGATATGCCCGGGAGTATCCGCGATGATGAACTTGCGCTTGGGCGTTGCGAAATAACGATAGGCAACGTCAATAGTAATGCCCTGCTCTCGTTCGGCACGCAGACCATCAGTCAGGAGCGCCAGATTGACATGCTCATCGCCACGTTTGCGGGAACTCTCCTCAATCGCTTCAAGCTGATCCTCAAAGATCGATTTTGAATCATGAAGCAAGCGGCCAATCAGGGTCGACTTTCCATCATCGACCGAACCTGCTGTGGTAAATCTCAATAAATCCATTGTTTTGCGTATGTCACGGCTGCCCGCACCAGCAGCTCGATCTTCTTTGTCTAGCCAGGAACCTTCCCGGGGGGATTAAAAGTATCCTTCTTTCTTCCGGTCTTCCATCGCGGTCTCCGACCTCTTGTCATCCGCTCGATTACCGCGCTCTGTCTGACGAGCTGCTGCCACTTCCTCGATAATCTTCTCCATCGTGTCGGCAGTTGACTCCACCGCACCAGTGATGGTGGCATCTCCCATGGTCCGGAAACGGATCATTTTCTGTTCCACCACCTCGCCTTCCCGAGGCTGCACAAATTCAGAGACGGCAAGAATGGTCCCATTCCGGCAGACCGTTTCACGCTCATGAGCGTAATAGAGACTGGGCAATTGGATGCCTTCTCTCTGCATGTACATCCAGACGTCCATCTCGGTAAAATTGGAGAGGGGAAAGATCCGGAAATGCTCTCCTTCGTGTTTCCGCCCGTTAAAAAGATTCCACAACTCGGGGCGCTGGTTCTTCGGATCCCACTGCCCAAAATCATCTCGGTGAGAGAAAAAACGCTCCTTGGCACGAGCCTTCTCCTCATCGCGGCGCCCTCCACCCAGCGCGGCATCAAATCCATACTCTTCGATCGTATCCAGAAGGGTCGTAATCTGCAGGCTGTTCCGGGACGCGTTCGCACTCTTTTCTTCCTCGACTTTCCCCTCGTCAATCGACTTCTGAACTGAACCCACGACCAAGCGAGCCCCCAGTTTTTCTACAAAGGCATCCCGATAGTCGAGGGTCTCATGAAAATTGTGCCCTGTGTCAATGTGCACGAGGGGAAAGGGCAGTTTGGCTGGCCAGAAGGCCTTACAGGCCAGGTGAGCC
>DIHT01000021.1:2928-14203 GCA_002420305.1 Akkermansiaceae bacterium UBA5689
CGAAAATGGATTCGGCTTCAAGCTGGTCGAGGTGGCTTAGTTGGTAGTCAGGCATGAGACTCTCCGGTGTGCCTCGCGGAACGCGCAGCGAGGTAGTTGAGAAGGATCTGTGCGCAGGCCTCTGCGCTCTGAGAATTTGTATCAAGGGTCAATTCCGCTTCACTCTGAGGCTCCTCGAACCCGCTATCCTTGCCGGTGAAGTCTGCAATACCTCCCGCACTGGCCTTGGCGTAGAGGCCCTTGGGATCGCGCTGCGCGCAGGTCGCGTAATCTGCTTTTACGAATACCTCCACAAAATCGCTCCCGATGATCTCTCTTCCGATAGATCGCAAAGACTCACGCGGGGTGATCGCGGCGACGATGGTGATGACTCCGGCCTCGGAAAAGAGCCGAGCGACCTCTGCATTACGACGAATGTTTTCGGCCCGGTCTTCATCGGAAAAACCCAGATCCGCGTTCAGCCTCGAACGGAGGTTGTCCCCATCAAGGATCACGGTAAAACGACCGGTCCGATTCAACTCGCGCTCCACAATGTTCGCGATGGTTGACTTCCCCGATCCCGAGAGCCCGTAAAACCATAAGACGAGCCCTTTCTGACCGAGCAATTGCTCCTTGTCCTCTCTTTTGAGAAAACGATGAAACTCTGTATGAATATTGGTCTCAGGCATCCGTCAGGCAGAAGGTTAGGAGTGCGGCACGGGGGAGCGCGGAAAGATCTGCCAGGCCCGTTCGTGGAGATAATAGACAAGAAACTTGGCCAGAAACTCAATACCCCCAATCGCGAGGGCGGGCTTGATATCTCGATATACGGCCCATGCAATCAGGATGGTGGTAGCGGTAGCAAGTAATCTCCAGCTTACCGCCTTGAGCAGGCTTCGTTTTCTCGATTCCCTTACAGTTTCTATCGTCATAACTACTTCTCCATCGAATGGTTCTTGAGCCCCATCAACTGGGGAAGAATGGAAAGCAGGAAGGCCGTATTGTTGAAGGCATAGCGTCGCCAGAGGCGGCGCGGCTCACACACAAGACGGAACAACCACTCCAGACCACATCTTTGCATCAGGCTGGGGGCCTGCCGGACCCTGCCGGTATGAAAATCAAACGCCGCACCCACCCCGAACAATATGAGCCCGTGATCCCACCCCTCACAGAGGTCTGGATTCCGACTCAACAGGTCATGCATGAAGCGCTCCTGTTTCGGAGTACTCAACCCCACCCAGAGGAAATGGGGCCTCCTTTCCTTGAGTTGCCTCACCAGTTCCTTTTCTTCCGCATCGGTCAGAGGACGAAAGGGGGGGCAGCAGGTGCCAGTCACCTCCGTCCCGGGAAATCGTTCCTCCATCCGTTCCGCGAGTTCTTCCGCCACGCCCTCGTTACCACCCCAGAAATAATGCGTTCGCCCGGTCGCAGCCGTCGCCTCAACAACCTCCAGCATCAGATCAGGGCCATAGACTCGTTCCACCTCCGATTGGCCATTCCATTTCGCGACCCAGACCATGGGCATCCCATCGGGAGTGGAGAGATAGGAACGGTTATGAATGCGCCTGAGTTCTGGGTCGCGGCTGGACTCCATTACACCATGCACTCCTGATACCGTGACATAGCCGGCGAAGCCCGGCTTGGCAGCACCCTCGAGGACCTGCTCGAGGGCAGTGTTCATATTCAGGGCGCTGATGCCAACGCCAAGAACGTTGACACGCGGAACCTCACTGGGACTCGCTTCATTCACGGTCTTTTCCTCGCCAAGGCCTGAATTAATCAACCACAATTTCGCCCCTCTTCCGGCGCTCATATTGTTCCTCAATCCAGCGGTAGGTCTTTTCCAACCCAGTGGCCAGATCAACCTCTGGCTCCCATCCAAGAGTGCTTTGAATGAGGGCATTATCCGAGTTTCGACCCCTTACCCCCTGCGGTTTACTCAAGTCATAGTTCCGCTTGAGGGTAATCCCGGCGATCCCCTCAATAATATCGAGGAGTCCATTAATGGACACCAGCTCGGCCCGCCCAAGATTCAACGGATCCGTATAACTGGATTCCATCAACCTCCCCATCCCGCTGAGACAATCATCGATATACATGAATGACCTCGTTTGCTCACCATCGCCCCAGATCTCAATGTCGTGGTTACCCGTATCAGCGGCCTCAATGACCTTCCGGCAAAGAGCCGCCGGGGCCTTTTCACGACCTCCCGTCCATGTTCCGAAGGGTCCATACACATTATGAAAACGAAAGACCCGGACGTTGCTGCCAAAATCCTCGTGGAAGTTCTGACACATCCGCTCGGAAAAGAGTTTTTCCCACCCGTAGCCATCCTCAGGTTGTGCCGGATAGGCATCTGATTCCTTTAGAGCCATTACGTCTGCATCGTCCTGCCGATAGTCCGGGTAGACACATGCACTGCTCGCATAGAAAAAGCCTTTGACCCCCTGATCACGAGCCGCCATCAGGAGATGGGTATTGATCAGAACGCTAATCATGCACAGAGCGCGGTTGAACTCGATGAAGCCCATCCCACCCATGTTACAGGCGAGATTGTAGACCTCATCGCATCCCTCCATCACTGTGTAGCAGGCTTCTTTTTCCTCGAGGTTGACTACGTGGTTCTGCGCGCCTTCATGGACTTGATACCACTTATCCAGTTGTTTGACGTCGGCCACGACCACTTCGTGCCCTTGGGCGAGAAGGGAGCCCGCAAGGTGTCCACCTATGAAGCCTCCACCTCCCGCGACTAGAATTTTTTTTGGTTGGTTTTGGGACATGTTGTTTTCTTGGTTTGAGCTAATAGCGGATCGGCTCACGGATAGCCTTTGTCGCTAAGGTATGAATTCGAATTGAGGCAAGAGATCTCCGGATCAGGCAAAAAGGCCACCATCTCAGACTCGGTGTGAGCAACCTGTGGATAAGTTGATGCTGGCCAGATCGCTTTCCAAGCTACCGCCCTTGGTCATTTGGCAGAATGTTCCGTCAAGACCTGCATAGCACTCCGGAGGCGGTGTGAATAAGCTTCTCAACTTCCGCTTGATGTGGTCGAAAAACACAAAATCTGACTAATGTTCAAGAAAAAATGAACTGATTCATAAAAAAATGAACTTATAAAAATTAACGACCCTGTCTCGTCGAGGCGTAGTTAGCCCTTTCTGGGCAGGAGAAGTGAATAGAGGTCCACATCAACTGGCTGGGCCTGACCGAGAAACTCGATGAAAATCCGGACCCTCTCTTCCGCCGGGCGTACCTCGAGGACTGTTCCGGTCATTCCCCGCAGGGGGCCCTCGGCCAGCTCCACCTGATCACCCGGCTCCGCAATTGGCTGGAGGGTGAGAATTTCTCCCTGATTCTCCTCTCTGGCCAGCTCTGCTCTCAGTTCCTCGATAAAATCCGGGGCCACCGTAGGAACGCTCTCCCCAAAGCGAAGAATCCCGCTGACACCAGCTGCGTAGCTGACGGCCCTATGCTTCTCCTCGAGTATAAAACGAGCAAGGAGGTAGCCCGGAAACAGTGGTTCCATCCACCAGATTTTTCCACGGCGCGTCACTTTCTTGTAGCGGAGACGAGGACAAACAACCTCCACCCCACAAACCGCCCTGAGAGAGGCTGCTGCGATGTGCTCCCGCTTGGGCTGCGCTCGCAAGCAATACCACGCTGCACCCTCAGTCTCTCTCATTGCTGCTATTCACCAAGGACTCTTTGAATCAGAGGCAGGACAAGCTTGGCCTGCTTTAACCACCGTTCCAACTTCTTCACTCTTTCGTCATAAAATACCTGCTTGGCTCCGTCCTCCTCCTTCGCGACCTCCGCCTCCAAGGACTTCAGGCGATCTTTTCCACTCTCCATGTGCGGCCGCATTTGCTCCCGGATGAAGCCCCCTACCAGCTTCTTCAGCTCGATATCCCCTTCGTAATACGTCCTGCGGACATCAGGTCCCTCCACTTCCCTGATTGCGCCCAAGGTCCTGAGAAATTTGAGCCCCTGACTGACAGAACCCTTGGAAATGTTGAGACGCACCACGAGATCGTCCATGGCCAGGGGTTCGGCCGAGACAAACAGCAATCCGTAGATTTCCCCTACCGATCGAGGCAAACCTGCCACCCGAACTCCATCGGCAAAGAGAGAAACTACCTGTCGTTCAATTTCCACCAGGGTGTTGGGTTTAGCGTCGGACACAGGCCCACCTCAGCACATGGAATTCGACTGTTCAATTTTTAATGAACTGACAACGAAGGAACGGTAGACGCTATCTCGCCAAATAGAAGGTAACCTGAAAACCATATCGCTTGTACAGGGGATTTATAATTTATATATATTTAATGTAAAAATAAGTCGACTTTCCTGAGTTTTTATAAAAAGTTATCTCTCTTTCTCGATCATCAATGTGCCGCTTCCAATCATCTCTCTGGACCATCCTTCTCCTCGGAACAGCCTGTAACTTGGCGCAGGCAGCAAATGAGCTTCATGTCGCCCCCCCTCCCCTTGGGAACGACTCCAACCCAGGAACCCTCTCCCAACCCTTCGCAACCATCGCCCACGCGGAGCTCCAGACTCAGGCAGGAGATACCGTAGTCCTTCACGAGGGTGTCTACCGCGAATCTGTCAGGTTTCGGCGGAGCGGAACTCCGCATGCCCCGATTCGCTACCAGCCCTACCACGCCGGCCAGAACCCAGCCGAGGTCTGTATTTCTGCCTTCACCATCATTGAACCGGGTATCAACGGCGCAGGGACCTGGGAACGACACGATGGACCAATTTTCAAAATCCAACTCACCCCGGAGTATGGCCTCGGCCTTGGGAAATCCTGTGTCCTGATCGACGGGGCGCCACAGAAGATCGCCCGATGGCCTGATGCTCCCATGGCCTTTGACTTTAATTGGGAAGGCATGGCCTCTCCCCAGCGTGCCACCCACGATCCCTCGTCCGCCGGGCCGGAGCCTCCCTACGAGGGCACTTTTTTTACGGCAACCTACGAGGACCCGGCTCTCCCAGACGGCGTACGCAACAGTTGGCAAGGGGCCCGGATTGATACCAGCCCTGGAGGAGGAGTATTTCGTGATACTGGCATCGTCACTCAGTCCGCTGAGGGTTCCGTGACCTTTCGCTACCGTCCCTTCCGTAAACCGGGTGCTTACGCTGCCAAAGCAGATCCCTATTTTCTCTGGAACCACCTTAATGCCCTCGATGAAGAGGGAGAATATTTCTTCGATATCGAAGGAGTCAGTGGTACGGCCTACACGCTCTATCTTATTCCGCCCGGCAATATCTCTCCAGACCAAACCACTGTCGAGATCAAGAGCCGGGAGTATGGATTTGATATGAATTGGACGAGTCACATCCATTTGAAGCAGCTCAATTTTATTGGAGGAGGAATCGAATGTCCTGTTTCCAGCTCCTTCATCGTAATGGACGACCTTCATCTTCGCTACTGCGGCTCCGGTCTTGACGCGCTGCAAACCGGACGAGCGGCAATCTGGCTGAAGGGAGACGGGCACAGGCTACTCAATAGCCAGATCGAATATTCCTACGGAGGAGGAGCCATCACACTTGGCACAAATACTGAAATCGCGAACAACGTCATTCGAGACTGCATGCTCTACGGAGTGGCCTCTTTTGATAGCTCCGACATTCACGCCCACCACAATACCATTTTCGGAAATCAGGGGGTAAACATCCACATGTATTCTCCCCGCGGCAGATTCAATTACAACCACTGCTATCACGCCGGAAAGCGAGTGACGGACTCGGCGAGTATGAACTCGAATTACAACGGGGACTTGCAGGGGATGGAGATTGCCTACAACTGGGTGCATAGCAATGTAGCGCGATTCAATCTGACTAGAACAGAGGAGAACGGAGCGAGCCGGCCAGTCTGGGGAGGAGGCCGAGGCATCCGGATGGATACCAGTCCCTCTAATGTCTTCATTCATCACAACCTCATCTGGGGCATCTCCGCACCGAATCTCAGCTTAACCTTATGGGCTCTGGACCCGAACCAGATCAATTACCGGAACTCCATGCAGCGAGTGTACAACAATACCATCGACGGGCAGATCCATATCGCCAATCGCGGTAGCATCGGCGGCATCGATATTCGCAACAATATCTGTAGCGAAGTGAGAGAATTTGGTGCGGAAATAGATCCGCACATCGTTCGGAACAACTTTATGACCATCGGGAAATTTGAATCGCGATGGCCCGGCAATACCGCCGACAACTCCCTCTTCAAATCGGCAACGACCGGGAATTTTGAACTCCATGGGAACGCTGCTGCCATCGATGGCGGGGAGCACATTTCCGGTATCACCACCAACTTTGCTGGAGACGCTCCAGACGTAGGAGCCCTCGAGCATGACGGCTCCTTCAACCCTCACTGGAGCGCAGGCGCCCTGCTCCGTCCTAAGGACGCCGAAGCCCTTCAGTTTTCAGTCCTCATGAAACCAAATAGTGACCGCTATCTGGTTGTTTCGGGAATGCCTGAGGGAAGAATCCCAGCCAGAGGATTCACCATCCGCCTTGGCCCAGCCGTTCTTCGGGACCATCGCCTGATTTACTCAACCGAAACCCATGACGCCGAGGCATACTTCCAGATCGAAGCAGAGGACCTCTCGGGCCATATCCCGGTCGATTTTTCCCTCGATGGAGCGACCTTCCAACGTAACGGCAGTGCAATAGACCTGCAGGGGGCCTCCCTCCAGATCAACAATCTGAACGTTACTGCCACCACGCCCTCGGGAGGCACACCGCATACGATTACCGGTCGAGGGTTCGGTTCAAACGAGTGGACGATCCCCCTGAAGATGGAAAATACAACCGGTGAGGACCTGAATCATGCGCCCGTGCCCGTCATCTTCAACAGCAGGGAGCACATCGAGAGAGGCCGAATGAATCCTGATTGCTCCGACCTTCGAATCCTGCATTGGGAAACTGGAAGAGAACTTAAATACTGGATTGAGTCCGGTAGAAATTCCGAAGCGACTCTCCTCTGGGTAAAATACGGCGACGACTCCCCCCTGATGAATCGATTCAGCCACCTCGATGAATCCGGCTACTACTTATCATTTGGAGAGTCAGGCAGGGAATCCTCTTCTAACCCTGCCATCGTGTACGACTACTTTCCTGAGTTGCTCGACGAAGGTCTGAAAGTGTGGGTCTCAGCAAACCGTCTGGCAGAAACCCACCAGGATGGTGACCCGATAAGCTCGTGGGACAATATTGCTTCCCCGAACTCCCTGACTCAGGCGGATCCCTCGGCGACACCCACCCTGAAATTCAATCAACTCAATCAGCTTCCTGCTGCCAACTTCAGTGGCTCCGATTACCTGCAAATCAATGGATTTCCTCAGCAGGTATCTGAAGGATTGACGGTCTTTTCTGTCATCAAATCTGACCCCGGCCACGACCCTCAAGGGCGGCTGATCAGTATTGGAAACGGCGACCGAGAAACGGACAACGTGAGGCAGGGCGGAGAACGCGGGTGGAGGGTATTCGGAGTCAAGAGAGCCTATAGTGATAACATTACCGCTATTGGATCGGGTCGGCGGTTCGCGGGCCATTCTCACTACATGACCGCTGACGTCGCGGAACTCCTCGTATTTGCCAATCTGCAGAGTAACTCGACGGGAGTGGGAATGGATCGAATCCGTAAATACCTCGAGAGGAAATATGCCATCGGCAATACCTCCCGAGGAATAGTGGAAACTAACCGTCTGCAGGGACCAACACGATTTTATCTCGGGGGCCGCCTGATCGAATCGGTGACTATTCTGGACGACCAAACCGCTACCTTTATCTCTCCTTCCTTACCTCCCTCTGGAAATCATGGTGATTTGGTTCCTTCAGATCTGAGCACACTCCCGATTGGGCCCGTTTCTCTGGCTCTTACAGTCGAGAGAAACGGCGAGACGGCTCGTGCCGGGCAGCCTCTTACTTACTCCCTCCCAGCCTACGACCAATGGGCACGCGACAACCTGCCTCCGAAAAGGCGAGGCAGTCTCGAGGACTCTGATAGAGACGGAATCGTCAATCTGCTGGAATTCGCCACCTCTTCCAACGCCTTGGAGCCCACAGTTGGCCCTCTGTTCTCGATTTCATCCCCCGAAGCCGCCGCCCCTTACATGGAATTCAATCGGAATACCAACGCTACAGACGTTCTCCTGTCCGTTGAGTATTCTTCGAATCTCCGCGATTGGACCACCGTTCCTCAGCATAGCCCGGACTTGTCCGTGATTCCTCTATCTCCTCCTAATGACAGTGGCTTGCTAAAGATGCGATACTCCCCGAGCGCTCGCTATCCAGAAATTTACTACCGACTGCGGGCGACGAAAATTCCCATTGCAGATCCCCCGCTTCGGGATGCAAATTAGGAGCTGATGACCAGTTCCGGAATGAGGAGTCGCCGCATCCAAACTCTTCTCGGGGTGGGCTTTCTTCTAAGCCCTCTATCAGCCCTCGCTGAAGAACCCTACAATGTCCTGCTTATCATTGCGGATGATTTGAATAGTCGCATCGCGCCGTTGGGAGACCCACAGGCGATCACCCCTCACCTGACCAGACTGGCTCAGCGCTCGGTGACTTACCGGAATTGTTTGAGCCAATACCCGTTCTGTGCCCCTTCCAGAGGATCCTTCCTTACCGGCCTACACCCATGGAACCTGGGCATCCACGCCGCCGGTGGCAACCAGGCCAACGGAGAAAATATTGTGCCAGGGCGAATGCGGATGTCCCAATTCTTCCAATCACAAGGCCATTGGACTGGCAGTTACGGTAAAGTTGAACACTACGAACGTGCCGAACGATGGGATGAGCTCATTCCACGCGCTCTCGCCATAGATGGCATCCTCCAATCAGTTCAGGATTTCAGCGCCCACAAGGGTATCAGCGGTAACACCAACTTCCTGATTTATGAGAACGGGCAGCCAGAAAATTTTATGGACGGGCTGACAGCCACCAACGCCCTTACCGCCATGGAAAAATGCCTGGCCAGGGACCAGAGATTCTTTGTCGCGGCGGGTTTCTATATGCCGCACACCCCTTGGATTGTGCCCGCCAGCATTGCAGATCTCCATGATCCAGCGAACTTCGTTCTACCGGAATCCCCTCCGGGCTCCTACGACAACGCTTACTGGCCACCTTACGCCTATACCTACGGCAAAGCGAGTGACACCAGACCGTATCTTACGGACGACGAACTCCGCTCCCTGTTTCACGCCTACTACAGTGCAGTCACATTGATGGATTATAACCTGGGGCGCCTGCTTGATTTTGCGGATTCACATAATCTTTGGGAGAACACGGTAATTGCTTTCATCAGCGATAACGGATTTAGCCTGATGGAGCATCAACACCTCTACTCGAAAAGGAACTACTCCCGTGAATCCATCCACGTCCCGATGATGATTCACCATCCGGGAATGACGTCCGAAGGCCGCTTCTGCGATCGCCAGGTAGGACTGGTTGACCTTATGCCAACCCTCATCGAGCTAGCCGGAATTGAGCCTTACCCGAGGCATCTTGACGGCCGGTCTCTTGCACCGCTACAGGCTGACCCCGACAGGGAGTGGGAAACGCCTGCACTCTCCTGTCTGACCTACCGAGATAGTTCGAAACCAAGGTTCCGGATCGGGCAGGTTGGTCCATGGAAGCTGGTCGAAGGGCCTTTCTCTGCCTCTTTGCGGAGGGTCATGAACCATCGTGATGATCCCTTCGAGCATTTTGGAACATTCCCCAACGGGATCACCCCTCAGGCCCTTAGCTCCCTCGAGACGGCCGTGGCAGAGATTCCCTTCATTGATGACGTGTTTTACGTAGGCAAACCGGATCTGGGACAGACTGACAGAGACGGGGATGGATTACCTGATGAGACCGAAATTGACCTTCTCCCTCTTGGTTTTCATCCTTTCGAGGAGAGCAGTACAGAATTGAGGCGCCTCGTGAGTAGCACCCTTGAAGTGGACCCAGCTCCCGATGGAATTACCCTCACCTTCCCTGACTTTCGCGTTAACCCCGCGGAGTTTCGCGCGTGGCATACCTATCCACTCTCTCTCGAGAGATCGTCCGACCTTTCGACATGGGAGAATGTCCCTGAAAATTTCCAGCTAAATTCCTTGGGGGCTCTCCAGTGGCTGGAAAGGCCAGACCCTGTATCAGGCAAATCGTTCTACCGGCTGCGCATCACTCCCTGACGCTAATCCACCCACCGACCAAGCGCTACAGACAGGGCCTCGGATTTCTGAACTCGGAACTGCTCTCCACACTCAACCGTGGCCCTCTTCCCCGTCCCGCTCTGGAAATGAAGGAGAACAGGTGTTTCTCCTGGGTGAGAGGCCAGCACTTCTTCGATTTTTCTGAGGTCTTCGACTCGGCTGCGCGAAACCCACAGTGAGAGCTCCAGTGGACCTCCCCCATTACTCCCGTTCTGGTTAGAGCGTAGCTTCAACTCCCTGAGCCCACTTCCCATGATTTTCCGACTCTCGGTTCTGTCATCAATCGAGACCTCACCCTTCAAGGCAATGACGGCCCCTTCCTCCAAAATACCCGCATCTCGTGCCGGGGTATAGGACTCCCCCCAGCAGAGCACTTCCTGACTCCCCGTAAAATCCTCAATCACGAGTATCCCAAATGGCTTCCCCTTTCGGGTAAGCCGTTGATCGATTTTCCTGATCATCCCGGCAAATGGGAAACGGGCACGCCGGTCGCCAATGTCGAGGTCATCGAGCAAGCCTAACTTGCAGAAGCGGTCTGAATTCAGGAGGCTGCGGTATTTATCCAGCGGATGTCCGGTGACATAGTAACCCAACAATTCCTTCTCTTTCTCAAGACGCTCATCCTTGGGCCATTCAGGGATTTGCTTTCTCGCCGCAGGCGCAGCCAGCTCCTCGTCAGCAAACAACGCAACTTGGCCACTTTCCCGGTCACGTTGGGCAGCACTGGCAGCAGCGGTGACCTCCTCGACCCGGGCATGCATGCCTGCCCTTGTTTCCCCGGTCCAGTCCATCGCCCCCGAGAGCACTAGGTTCTCAAGGATCCGCTTGTTCACGACCTTGGAATCCTGACGGTTGGTAAAATCATCCATGGTAGGGAAACTCCCGTTCAACTCCCGTTCAGCGATGGCCTGCGCCATGGCGCCTTCCCCGACGTTCTTAATTGCCGCAAGCCCATATCGGATCGCCATTTTTCCACTGGACAGCTGCTCCGGAGCGAACCGTAACTGGGACCGATTCAAGTCCGGCGGCAGGATCTCAATATCCATCCGGTGACACTCCGAGACAAAAACGCCTATCTTGTCAGT
>DIHT01000155.1 GCA_002420305.1 Akkermansiaceae bacterium UBA5689
ATCCTTGTCAGCCCGGAAGCGGACCCCGTCATGCTTCCCCGGAAGAAAGCCGCTGCCCCAGAGCCGGGAGACGAGTGGCTGGCCCCCCTTGTTCTTGGTGACCATCACCACGAAGGAGGGCAGGTCGCTGTTCATGGAGCCGAGACCAAAGTCCAGCCAGGCTCCCATACTCGGGCGTCCGGGAAACTGTGAGCCGGTTTGCATGAAGGTCACCCCGGGGCCGTGGTTGATGGCTTCGGTGTGCATGGACTTGACGAAGCAGATGTCGTCGGCGATGCCCGCAATATGAGGAAGAATATCACTGTTGACCCAGGATCCGGAGTCGCCGTGCTGCTCCATTTTGAAGGGAGTGCCGACCAAGGGCAGGCTGGCCTGGTTTCCGGACATCGCGGTGAGGCGCTGCCCCATACGGATAGAAGCTGGGAGCTCCTTGCCCGAGTCCGCCTTCAGTTGAGGCTTCCAGTCGTAAAGGTCAATCTGAGAGGGTCCGCCTGCCTGAAACAGAAAAATGACTCTCTTCGCCTTTGGAGAGGGCGCCTTGGGCTGGGGCGTTTCAGGGGCCTGCTCTCCGGACACGAGGTCCGCAAGGGCAAGAGATCCCAGACCCATTCCAAATGATTGGAGTGCTTTTCTTCGGCTGAGCCCGATCGGGTTCTCAAAACCGCTGCAGGCAGGGGAGTGAATCGTTCTCATCGTTTGGAAACTGCCTCATCGAGGTTCATGATTGTATTGATCAGGATAGCTGCGGCCGCGACCTCGTGTGGAGGTAGGCCCTTCGCTTCAGGGGAAGCGCCAATTCCAAGAAGCCCTTTGGCCTGTGCGGGGTTAGCTTTGTAGTGGGCAAGCTGTTGCGCGTGGAGTTTGAGGAGAACCTCGCGTTCCCTGTTCCCGGGAAAGCGACTCGTAAAGGACTGGAACGCCTCCTCAACAAGAGAGGCAGGAGAGTCCTGGTGCGTTGCGAGAAGCTTGGCTGCCATTACGCGGGCCGCTTCCATGAACTGTGGGCCGTTCAGGAGGACGAAAGCCTGCAGCGGAGAGGAGGTGACTTCGCGCCGGACCCGGCAGACATCCCGCTTGGAAGCGTTGAGCGTCATCATCACAGGCGCGGGCCCGGTTCGTTTCCACCAAGTGTAAACGCTGCGCCGGTAGAGGTCGCTGCCCTTCCCAGGATTTGATGGTTTGAATGAGACGGCCACTTCGTAGGGTTTTACCGAGGGCCCGCCGGACTTTTCGACCAGCAGGCCACTCAGGGCGAGAACATTGTCCCTGATCATCTCTGCAGAAAGGCGCTCTGTTGTTCCCCGCCCGAGGTAGATATTTTCGGGGTCTTTCTCCCGGCTTCCTGCGAGGGCGATGGAGCTCTGGCGATAGGTGGCGGAGAGGACGATCCGCTTGATGAGATGGTGAAGATTCCATCCACTCTGGATGAAGTCGCGTGCAAGCCAGTCCAGTAATTCGGGGTGGCTTGGAGGTTTTCCCTGACTACCAAAATCTTCAGGAGTGCGCACCAGTCCATTCCCAAAAAACAGCTGCCAGTAGCGATTGACGGTGACCCGTGCGGTAAGGGGGTGATCTGGAGACGTGAGCCAGCGTGCAAGTCCGAGGCGATTGCGTGGCTGGTCTTTTGGAAAAGGCGGCAGGGCCTTGGGAGTGTCAAAGTCAACGGGTTCACCCCGTGCATGATAAAGGCCCCGGTCAAGAATGTAGGACTGACGAGGTTTTTCGAGCTGCCTCATCACCATGATTTCGCGGATGGGCTCTATGAGGCTTCGCTTGGCATCACGTGCGCTCTGGAGATCTTGAAGCGCCTTAATGTGGGGGGGATGCGTGGTTGAGAGAAAATAGCTTCGAAGCTCTGTCCTTAACTGCGGATTGAGCGATGCGAGTGGAGTCGCCAGAGCCCGCGTGAGGCTCTCTCCATCGTGGAGGTGTGCAACCTCGATGGAAGTAAGCACCCGTTTGAAGACATGAAGCTCATCAACCTTGCCCTGCTTGAATCCAACGTCGCGAAAGCGCTCCCCAAGGCGGAGGTCTGGGTCACCTCCTCCCTCGATGTTCTTGGTCAGCTTGTCGCGGACGATTGTTGAAGGCATGGGTTTCCCATTCAACCAGAGCCGGAGACCTCTGGCGGAACTCGACCCGTCGTAGGTGACGGTGACATGGTGCCACGCATTGGGAGGCAGAGGGTTTTTGGCGGTCACCCGGATCGAGTTGCCGGGATCGAAGTGAATGAGTGCCGCACTAGGTTTTCCATCAAGGAGAAGGAGTTCGTAGCCCCGGCTTCCAGCATCTGTCCAGGCCTTGGACCGGCGCCAGATGACCGAGCGCTCAAATTTCTTCGGAGTATTAACCCACATGCCGATAGAGAAGGGCTGGGTCCGGCGAAAGGCTCCGGCTCCCTGAACGTGAACTGCGTCGTCTCCGGTAAGTTGCAGCCCCTGGCCGTGAACGCCTTCAACCGACTTGTTATTGCCACTTGTTTTGGTGGGCTTGTCCTTACGAGCACTGTCAGGAAGGTTCCCTCCCTGGCGGCCATCGAAGGAGACATGGGCTTCAAGTCCTTTCCACTGAAACTCCGAGGGACGATTTGCCAGCCACTCGGAGAACGCGTTTTCGCCCTTGGCCCTCTCGGCAGAGACAGCTCGGAGTGATGCCTCTATCGCGGCGTCTTTTTCTGCGATCTGCCTGTCCTGCTCGTCGGAAGTGAGGAGCATGGTTGGGGTCGGGATTGATGGAGTGAAGTAGGAATAGAGGCCTGCTTCATCGATGTTGGCGAAGAAGGAGCTCAGGCTGTAGTAGTCCTTCATCGTAATGGGATCATACTTATGATCGTGACACCTCGAGCATTCCAGAGTGAGTCCCAGAAAAGCGGTCCCGAAGGTGTGGAGCCGGTCGAC
The DNA here is from genome assembly GCA_002420305.1 of Akkermansiaceae bacterium UBA5689. GTDB lineage: Bacteria > Verrucomicrobiota > Verrucomicrobiia > Verrucomicrobiales > Akkermansiaceae > Roseibacillus_B. The sequence continues at coordinate 2,898 of DIHT01000155.1, forward strand.
AACATACTCGACTCGGAACTCCTCGGGGACACTCCCTCCCTCGACCTTCTGTGGGTGGAGCCGATTGAATGTCGTGGCTTGGATCTGTTCCTTGGTGGCGTTGGGGAGCAGGTCGCCGGCTATTTGCTCCGTGATGAACTGATTGTAGGGCATGTTTTTCCTGAAGGCATTGATTACCCAGTCTCGCCACGGCCAGACGAAGCGGTCTCTATCAACCTGGTAGCCATACGTGTCCGAGTAGCGGGCAACATCCAGCCATTCACTCGTCATGCGCTCAGCGTAGGCCCCGGAACCAAGAAGTCGGTCGACAACTTTTTCATAAGATGTCGGAGACTCATCAGAGATGAAGGCATCGAGCTCGGCCAGAGTCGGGGGGATTCCTGTGATGTCGAATGTTACCCGGCGCAGCCAGCTTCTCCGGGAGGTTTCGGGATTGGGCTTGAGACCTGCCCTTTGAAGTTCATCTGCGATAAAAGAGTCGACCGGGGTGCTCCCCCATTTCAGAGACTCTGGGTCTGGGGTCTGAAGTTTGGCAGGAATGCTCTTGAAGGACCAATGAGTGTCATAGGTCGCTCCTTCCTTGATCCAGCGGTCAAGAAGGGCCTTCTCCTTTTCGTTGAGACGGAGCTTGGATTCAGGAGGGGGCATGACGTCCTCGCTATCTGTGCTCCAGATCCGGTGGTGCATCTCGCTCTCCTCGAGGTCCCCGGCCTTGATGCCAACGTAGCCTCCGAGGTCTTTCAGTGCGTTGTCGCGGGAATCGAGCCTGAAGTCCGACTTCTGGTTGCTCGCATCCGGGCCATGACACTTGAAGCAGCGATCCGAGAGAATGGGGCGAATATCGCGATTAAAATCAATCTCCTCCAAGGCCGTTGCCGGGATGGCTATTGCGGAGAGAAGAATGGGTAAAATCCTCATTAGCGGAAAATGGGTAATACACATCCCGCAAGGATGCCACCCCAAAGCGGAAGTAGAGAAAGGCTTCCTCAGGCGGATCGAAGGGAATTCTTGTACAATCCTCAGCCGGTGAGCGATGTGCTGGCGGCGGAAGAGGGGCTCAGCTCCCCAGGTTTGTGATCTTCAGGGCTGCTCAGGGTGTCGTGATGGCTCGGATCCGGAAGTAAAGGTCCATGGCGGGGTCGACGGATTCGCTGCCCCTGTATGTCACGGTCGTTGTTCCGTCGCCATTGGGGTTGTTGGAGATTTGAATGAGAGTATCGCCAGCTTCATTCCAGCTCTCCAGACCGGAGGATCTTTCGATCTGGGCACGAAATTCACTGGCGCCATCCCGGATAGAGTGTGAAAGCTCGACGTGGGTCTGCCCTGCCAACTCTACGAGGGAAACTTCGAGCGTTGCACGAGATGAATTGGCGCGAGGATCCGAGCCGAGGAGATACTCGAGGGCGTTAGGCAGGCCGTCATTGTCGGCGTCAGCCAGCTCACCTGACAGGAGCAGATCGTTAAGTTCTTCCCCACTGAAGAACTGGGTCCGCCAGTCGCCTGGAGGAGGAGTGTCTGCGAGACCCGGGGACCCCCCGGGGTTAGCGGAGTCTCTCCAGTGAAGAGGCTCACCTCCATATCCCCCTGTTTCGGATCTTTCTAGTGAGTAGCCCTGACCGTCAGCAGCGAGGGGCCAGGGGGCGTCATCTGAATAGATCACCGTATCGGCTGCCACCAGCAGTCCGGGGCCGTCAGGAATCCCGCTTTGCTCTGGGAGAAGGATGCGCACACGCTCGCCTCCGTTGTCGAGTCTGCCCGGGTAGGGGCCATAGATCTCGACGGTGGCGGGAACATTATAGGTGCTCCGGAAAGTGAAGGGGTCGACTTCACTCACAATGAGAATCTCTCCAGGGAGAAGATCTGGTGCATCCACTCCGAAGATGTAGCCGACCCCGCTGATTTCTGAGCCCGCAAGAGAAACAGGTTGGGCCGAGATATTCTGAATCTCGATGAATTCAGCCTCGAAGGCCGAAGGGTGATACATCAATTCAGTGATGACGAGAGGGCCGGCAAGGGGATTGGAATTGGGCCCACCAGGGGTCGATGAGATCAGGGGTGCTACCTGAACTTCGCCCGTGGAAATCTCGTGACGCCCAAATGGGGTCCCCGCGGAGGAATCATCGAAATTGAAGCCAGTGACGTAATCGAGTCGGGCTCCAGATGCGTCTACGGCGATGAGAAATACTTCTTCTCCGAAAGAATCCAGGGCGAAGCTGGGATCAACCCCGGGAGTGGGATTAAATTCGAGTTCCGTAAAGCTGGTAAAACCGTTGCCGGGAACAATTGCTCCAGGGGGGATTTGAAACTTTCTGGGCTGGCCGAGGTCGTCGGTCAGGAACCACCCTTCGATTGAGAGGTCTGCATCTTCCGGGTTGTAGAGTTCGATCCTGTCGACCTCTGGGGCAACCGAATTAGCAAGAATCTCGTTTACGAAAACATTCGGAAGCTCTGTCACGTCCGGCTCTAGCGTCCCTGGGGATCCGAGGAGACTGCGACTGGCGGCCCAGTTTTGTCCGTCCGCGGGATTGCCAGAATTGTAGACCAGAGAATATCCGCCACCAGCTCTACGGGGCCAGGAGCTGTCGGAGCCGTAGGAAAAATCCTGGATGGTATCACCGTCCCGGCTCTGGAGAGTCAGTTGCTCACCGTCATTATCGAGTAGGAGATCAAACTCCCCTGCGACAAGGATGTCCCTGCCGAAACCATAGACGCTCCGGAAGGCGGCCAAATCCTTCACCACCACGGCCCTCTCCCCAGGATTCAGGGTCAACCCCGGAAAGATAAAATCAATTCCTTCCGTGAAACGTAAACCACTGAGTGAAACCGGCCCAGACGCAGTGCTGAGAACTTCAATCCACTCGAAGGCACTGTTTTCCGTCACTGCATTTCCTAGATCGTAAGGGTCATGCATGATCTCCGAAATGATGATATCGGATGTGCCCGCTGGCTCCTCATTGACAAGATATTCTCTCTCAAGTGGGGCGCTCCAGCCAGTGCCTACCGGTGTCCGTCCCGAGCTTGTGGAATTTCCCCCGGCTGGGTCGTAGACCCTCGCAATCAGTCGGGTGGTGGCTTGCAGGGTGATCGGGCCCGTATATTCGATTCCCGCGACACCGCCGCCACCACCTTCATCGAACCCGGCTACCAGCCGTGCCTGATTGAGGAAGTCGCTGCTCCCGGTGCTCTCGTTAAGGGCATGAATGGCGAGAATATTCTGCCCGCTCCGTAGTGACCCGAGGGCGGCACTGACGTTGAAGCTTTCGAAGTTGGTTGCTGACCCGTCATCATTGGTCTGGGTGGCCGAGGAGAGGTGGGTAGGGTTAGCCGGGGCGTTGGCGGAAGTGATCTCAGACCCGTTGAGATAGGCAACGAAGCCGTCATCGTAGCGCATCTGGAGGGTCATGAAGTTCCATGTTTCAAGGTCATTCCCCGCAACGTTGAAAGGAATGCGGATGTAGCAGCTGGTGCTGTTCGACATGGCGCTGTCGACGTCGATATTGATATATGGTTCGTATCCGCTACTCCTTTCGTATCCGACCCCATTGGTTCCTGCCCGCCATCCGTTGGCGTTGAAAGGTTCGCTTCCGCCTCGCCATGCGGTTCCGATATTGCTGGCGGGGGCAAGAACCTGGACTGCCTGGGACTCGTCGAGAATGGTAGTCCCCTCGAGGGCCTCTCCGGTGGTCGAGGGCCTTGGATCCCGGCCATCCAGAGTGTAATAGATCCTCTGGTTTCCTCTCAGCGAGGCGCTGAGAGAAATTGTGGTGCCCGCGGGATAGGTGCCGCTTGCCCGGCTGGAAGATGGACGAGGTGCGAACTGTCCGTCCATCCAGCTTAATCTTGTCGCGAGCCAATTCTTGAGGTGATTGACCTCCCCGTTGTATCCACCGAATCTCGGCTGGTCCGACCAGCGTTGGAAGTTGCGGGCCTGGGCCTCGTTGAGGGTCGCGGCCATCTGGTCAATAATGGCGTGGACATTGGCAGTGGCGAAGGGCCCGTTTCTCAGCTCAAAATAACGGTCGATATACTTCTGCCAGAAGTTCTCGTCCGTAAAGAGGCGGTTCCACCAGGGAAAGGTGAAGTAATTCGTTCCTCCGGACCAGGAGGAGGGATTGTCGTCCCGGCTATCCGTCGAATCCATCGAGCGGTCGAAGTCCCAGATTGGACCATACTCGATCTTCCCTCCCCGTTTTTTGTGGAAGTAGGTGCTCAGGCGGAGCGCATCCGCATTCAAGGTAAGAACATTGAGGAGGTGATGATCGATCCAGGAATCGACGTCAATATAGCGGGCATACCCGGTGACAGGGTCAGCGTAGTCTGGCGCTTCGAGGGCCGCATTCATGGCGTTGATGTAGTCTCGAATCCACGAGGCCTGTGAGCTCGTGACCTCGTCCTCCTTCGGGTAGACCCAGCCAAGGGTGCGGCCCCCTGCACTAAGGCCAGAGTCTCCCGGATCCAGCCGGTCGATCTTCAGCATATATCCCCCCGCGATACCTGGCTCGCTGTTAACGCTGGCTGGGAGGCGCTCCACGGCGACCCGCTCAGGATCCCGAGAGATTTTTTCCATAAAGGTGTAGATGCCATCATAGTCATTACTGAAGGAGAGATTCCCTCCATTATCATTTTTGAATAATTCGACGTAACGCGTGCGAACAGCGTAACGACCAAGCTGGTTGCTCAGCTCATAGGGGAGCCCATTCCGCATGAGGGAGCGGTCGAAGGTGGAGCGGGCATTGAGAATCCAGTCAGATTCTTCGGGGAACCCGAGAGGCGAAATATCCTTGTTCCGGTTCGCTTCATTCCAAGCCTCGATGCTGTAGGCTTTTTTTGGGAACCCGGTGGAGGACGAGCCGCGGATTTTCCACCCTCCTCTAGTTCCGAGGGAATAGGGGCTGTTCAGGGTTGTTCTTCCGTTGCGGGGATCTGGTTCGAAGAAGGCGAAAAAGGTGAAGGCTTTCCCATTGGCAGCACTGGTCCCACCAGAGAAACGCTCCATCACTACTACCGGTATATTAGAGCTGAAGCTCCGGGCGTCGCTGCTGAGTTCAATGTAACCGTTCTCAGCGACTTGCCCTGGGGCCTTGCCGGCCTCGAAGGAGCGGGCTCGCAAGAGGGTGGACGAGGAGATGCTTATGGGCGAAGTGTAGAGTGAAGAGGAGGTGGTCGGAATATTACCGTTAGTGGTGTAGCGAATCTGGGCGGCAGGGGAACTTGTGCTCAGGGCGACGGAGAGAGACCCGGTGAATCCACGCCCAGCGAGGCTGAATTCCACGGGGCCGGCGGGAAGCCCCTGATCTGTGCCATTGTTCTGTCCAGGGGAGGCCTGCTGAAAATAGCCTGCCTCTCCCAAGTCTGGGTCGCTGACAACCTCTGCGTCAAGGCGTGGCAGACAAAGAAGGTCAGAGCTGGTCGTGCTTATGTTGAGAAGATGGACGGCCAGGACATTGTTGGCCTCCAGGAGGTCAGCATACGGCGTGATATCAGTGTCCTCGAAGGTTACGGCTTCACTGTCCGAGTGGTCGCCTCCCGCAGTGGAATTCCATGTTGGAGCTCCGGAAGGGCGGTTCGAGGAGGCGACTTCTGTGCCGTTCAGATATGCGATGAACCCGTCATCATATTTCATGCGCAGGGTGAGAGCGGATAATCCTTCCGGGGTTGCGAGCGAGAACGGGATCCGGATGTAAACGGAAGCATTCGTGTCGTAGGTCAGATCTTCGACGTCCCCCTGACTTCCAAAAAGGTTCTCGTATCCACCACTACGCTCGTATCCGATTCCGGTGGTGGCATTTGTCCATGCGCTGTCCTCAAAGCTGGAATTGCGCCATGAATTTCCAATGTTGCCAGTAGGAACCAGAATGCGACAGGCACTGTTCTCGGGCACAAGGATTTCGGTAGAGGAAGTGCCGGTTTGCGCCAGCCCGTACGAAAAATTCTCAAATTGTTCCGGGTAATCCGCATACTCCTGAGTGGCGACCTGTCCATCTTGGTTCACGAGAGCGAGATATCCCCCTGCAGATCTACCAAGGCGAAAGTTGGTGTGGAGCTCTCCCACCCTACGATCCTTGCCAGAAGCAAAAATAAGAACGGTTCCTCCCACCGGAAGAACCGTCGGAGAGGGGATCTCCCATCGCGTCTTTTCAGCCGGATCATTGGTCAGGAAGTAGCCCCCGAGGTCCTGAGTATTCGGTCCGGGATTGAAGAGTTCAATCCAGTCGCTCGAATCTCCATCTTCATCGTAGAGCGCAGATTTGTTGTCTGCCATGAACTCGCTGATCAGCGGAGTGGCACTGAGAGAACACAGGGGTGCTAGCGCCAGAGCGCAAAGGGTTTTTAGGGGTCGCATAAGCCGGAGGGGGGAGGGGATACTATACCTGATCCCGCCATGTCTTCAACCTCTAGCAGGCAGGCAATCCGGCCGCCCGAAGCGGTATCAGGCGGGTCCATTACCCCATCAGGGGCAGAGGCGCTTAAATGCGCCCTGCCTTGTGGGTCGCCCGCAATTTTCAGAGCTGCGGGGGAGACCACACCGGGATCCCTCCCTGTTCCATCTGCTGTTTGTACCAGATATGGAAGGGGCGGGTCTTGGACATGGGAGCCTTCTCGTTGACCATCAGGGGACGTGCTTCTTTCCAGAACTCGTCGTAGGCCGCACGCATCCGTTTAACTACCTTGGGGTGCTGGGCCGCTACATCGTTCTGCTGGGCCGGGTCAGCGAGCAGGTCAAAGAGCTGGTTGCCCACCAGACGAAACCGGGCGTCACGCACTGCGAAGTTATTCCACTGGTGTTTGTCGGGCTCAGATCCGGTTGGCCAGCGGGCCTTCTGGGAAAAGAGGTAGCGATCTGCGAGCTTGATCTTCTGGCCGAGGAGAAGGGGAAGGAAGCTACGACCTTCAACCTGATCCATGGGGAGTGACGCACCCGCAACCTCTGCAAGGGTGGGCAGGATATCAATATGCGCGGAAAGCTCGTTGACGTCACGGGCCGCGTATTTTCCATCCCAGCGGACGAAGAACGGGACGCGGACTCCCCCCTCGTCCACGGAGCCCTTGAGTCCCTTCTGGCCCGCATTGAAGAAAGGATGCCCCTTGGCCAGATCCTTACCGGGCCGTCCCCCCCCGCCACCAGTCATACCATTGTCCGACATGAAGATGACGATGGTGTTTTCGTAGAGGTTCCATTTTTCCAGCATGGTGTGGAGTCGCCCCATATTCTCGTCGATGTTCTCGATCATGCCGTAGAAGCCGGCTTGCCTCGTCCCGAAGCCGAGGTCTGTAAAGCGCTTGGTGTTGGAGGGTGGAGCGATAAATGGGCCGTGTGGAGCATTGGTGGTAATGTAGGCGAAGAAGGGAGCCTCCTCGTCCTTCACGGATTTGATCCATCCAAGGGCAGCGGTGAAGAAGATGTCGGTGCAGTAACCCTTGGTCTTCACGAACGATCCATTATGGCGAACCACGGGATCAAAATATTTGTTACCCGGGGCATCCGCACAGGAACAGTTGTAGGCTTGCCCGATACCTCCGGCACCGTGGATGAAGGCCTCGTCAAAGCCGCGCTTATGGGGCTGATAAGGATCTTCGTCCCCGAGGTGCCACTTTCCGAAAATTCCGGAAGTATAGCCGGCGCCCTGGAGGACCTGAGGCAGGATGGTGGCCTTCAGCGTCATGCGCTCGCGCTCGAGGATGGTGTGAGATACCCCGTTCTTCAGGGGGTGGCGGCCA
>DIHT01000051.1:0-6524 GCA_002420305.1 Akkermansiaceae bacterium UBA5689
ACCGCTTTCAGGGACTACCTCGAGTGCCCGGTGCGGTTTTACCTGAGCGAGATCGCGAGGATGAGAAGGCCCGATCCGGAGCGGGTGGAGTGGAGTGCCACGGATTATGGGAGCGTCGCGCACGACCTTCTCGAGAAGTTCGGCCTGAGCGATGAGGCCAAAAACTTGAGCGGGAGCAGTGAGATCGCGGACTGGATGAACGAGGCCCTTACCCTGCTGGTTGCCGACCGTTTTGGCAGTAAGCCAGCTGCGGCGATCAGGATTCAGGCCGACTCCCTGCGAGAGCGGCTGGGATGGTTTGCGGAAACCCAGGCCGGACTGCGGGACGAGGGATGGCGGATTGAGCGGGTGGAAGCGGCCTTTTCCCTCGATGTCGAGGGCATGCAGATACGGGGCTCGATTGATCGGATCGATTACAACGAGGAAAGCGGCACGAGACGGGTGCTGGATTACAAGACCAGTGCCAAGGCCACCGGGATTGCCAAGGCTCACCTGACAAAGATTACCGCGAGCACGGCGTGGCCTGAGCACCTCGTGGGTGTCGATGAGGTGGTCACCGAAATTCCTTCCGGTAGGGCGAAAACCCCGAAGCTGGTTCCTCACCGTTGGCATAACCTGCAGCTGCCCCTGTATGCCCTGGGGCTCGCCGCGCAGTCCGTGGAGGTGGATGAGATCGGCTACTTTTCCCTTGGGGCGAGCAGGGATGCGGTGCAGGTCTCGCTCTGGCCCGGCTTTAGTGAGGAGCTCCGGGACTCCGCATTGGCCTGCGCCCAGTGGGTTATTGCCCGGATTAAGGAACCGCATCTTCTGCCGCGCTCCGAGAAGGTCAAATATGAGGCCTTTGAAGAGTTGAAAACAGGAAAGGTCTTCGAGCTTCTGGATTTGTGATGACGATCAGGGACACCATTCTTGAACCTTACCTCATGATCCGGGCCTCCGCCGGATCGGGGAAGACCTATCAGTTGTCTAATCGGATTATTGGGATGATCGGTGCCCGGGAGCAGGACCCGGAGCGGATCATCGCCCTGACCTTCACCAGAAAGGCGGCCGGGGAATTTGCCGATGATCTCTTGCACAAATTGTCCAGGGCTGCCTTGGATGACGAGGCTGCCGCAGACCTGCAGGAGCAAGTGAATGGGGTCTTTGACGTAGAGAGCGTTTTGGCACAAGTAGTCAGGGCCTTGCCGCGCATGCAGCTGGGGACCATGGACTCTTTCTTTTCGCAGGTGGTGCGGGGCTTTCAGTATGAGTTTGGATTGAGTGGAGGAGACTTCGAATTGATCGAAGGTCCCCAGCTCGAAATGGCGATGAAGGAGATCGTAAGGGAGGCGCTCTCGGATGTCCTTGCCGAGGGAAGCGGGGAGGAGTTCGTGCACGCTTTCCGGAGGGCCACCAAGGGCGGGGAAAGTGGCCGGGTGGCGGACAGCCTGGAGGAGTTCGTCCGGCTCTGGCATGGTCTCTGGAAGGCAGGGGGCGACGAGGTCAGCAGGATGGCACGCTTTGGGGGTCGCGATCACCTGGGCGCACAGCAGCTCCCTGAGATCGGGCAGTGGGAGCAGGAAAAGCATCGCCTCGTCAGCGCCATGCGGGTGGAGATTGAAGCGATGGGCGAGGGTTGCTGGCCCGACAAGAGGCAGAAAAAGGCACTCCTCAAGCTCTGCGAGACGATGGAAGAGCATACCGTGGGCAGCGGGGTGCTGAAGAAGGGAAATAGTGGGTTGTTTCCTCAGATTCTGAAGTGGATCCAGGAGGGAGGTCCTCCGGTGTTCAGTCACTACAAGGAGTTTGAGGTTAGTCAGGGCCTTGCGGACTACCTGCAGGAGGCGGTGGAGCTGGTGGCCCAGTGCGAGACCGCGGCAGCCATCGAACGGACCGAGGGGATCGGGCATCTCATCAAACGAGTGCATGAACTCTACGATCAGCGCATTAAAAGCCGGGCTCTGTTGAGCTTTGATGACGTGAAGATCCTGATGGGAGCGTGGCAGATCGATGAGGGAGCGCGCCTGCAGCGTGAGCTGGTCGATTACCGACTGGATGGCACCTTTGACCACTGGTTCCTCGATGAGTTTCAGGACACCAGCCGGGAGCAATGGGATGGACTGAAGCCTCTTCTGGACGAAGTCTCTACCGATCCGGAGGCAACCCGGAGCCTCTTCATTATTGGAGATACCAAGCAGGCGATCTATGGGTGGCGTGGGGGCGAGGTGGGTCTCTTTGAGCAAGCCCGGCAGAGGTTCCAGATGCAGTCTCTGCCCATGGATCAGTCCTACCGCTCCTGCGGAGCGGTCTTGAAGCTGGTCAATGCGGTCTGCTGCAACCACGAGATGATCGGCCAGTTGTTCGGGCCGGCTGTGGAGACGCGGTGGGATTGTAACCAGCATACGCCCGCGGATGAGAAGAAGACCGGGGAGGCCGGCGTCGAGATTGTGCCCGCGGATGAAATTCTGAAATTCCTCACCCAGCGCCTCGGTGAGCTAGACATTGGAAACAGGAAACTGAGTTGCGGAATCCTCGTGCGAACCCGCAAGGAACTCCAAGAGGTAGCGGATCACCTGCGTCTCAACGGATTTGACGTGATTGAGGACGGCCGCCGTAAGCCCATGCAGGACAATCCGATCGGAGTGTCCCTCGGCGCCCTTATTGACTGGTTGGCTGATCCCGCGGATCGGTATGCGATGCAGTTGGTGGGGATGTCACCGCTCGAAGGAGTTCTCCAAGCGAGGTTTGAGGATGGCGAGATCGAGGGGGTCAGCTGGAAACGCTGGGAAACTCTACTGGAGCAGGCCCACACCGAGGGGTTTGCGGTCATGATCCGGGAGGTGCTGAAGCCGCTCCTCGGAGAGATGCCGGCCTTCGGGAAGCGCCGGGCCGAGGACATTCTGCTGGCCCTTGAGAATTATGACCGCTCCGGCTCCCGGACCGCTCGCGGAGCAAGGGATTGGCTGGCGGCTCTTGAGATCGCCCAACCTCCCAGCGATGGCTCGATCCAGGTCATGACCATCCACTCCTCGAAAGGCCTCGGCTTCGACGTGGTCATGCTGCCGATGTTTAATAACGACCAAGTTCCCGTCCGCAACCGCTACAGCGTGGCGCAAAGCCCGGAAGGCTGGATCCTGCAGGCGCCTGCGTCCTGGGTTCGGGACCTGACCTCGGATTTACGGGACCTTGAGACCGGGTGGGTGGAAGAGCAGCGCTATGAGGCCCTTTGCCTGCTCTATGTCGCCCTGACGCGGGCCAAGAGATCGCTCAATGTCTTTCTTCCCGAGGAGCCTGCGAGCAGGACCCCCGCGGAGGCGGAGAGCTGGGCCTCTCCTGCCAACCTGATCCGGCAGAGTATCCCCGAGGAGGGGTTCTATGAGGGAGATCGTGCCTGGGTAGAAGAGGTCGAGCCGAGGAAGAAGGCCCCGGTGAGCAAAGTCACACTCGGAGACAGCGTTCCTCTATGTGAGCGCTCTACTCCCTCCGGGGCCAAGGGTGCGATCAGCGGGAGCTCGGGTGGGAGCGCTGGTAAGAAGATTGGGAGTGAGGTGCACGCCTTGTTCGAGGAGATCGGATGGCTGGAAGCTGGCAAGATCCCAAGGATGCCGAGAAGTCGGGCGGGGATGATCGTGGAGGAAAGCTTGGCGGATGCTGGGATTCGCGGCCTGTTTGAAAAGGGTGAGGAGAAGATCGAATTGCACCGCGAGCAGGCGCTTGAGGTTATGCAGGATGGAAGGTGGTTATCGGGCATCGTGGACCGAATGCACCTGCGCCGGGGGGACGACGGTGAAATTGAGGAGATCAAGGTCATCGATTTCAAGACCGATGCGGCTTCGGTGGAAGAGATCAGGGAGCGGTATGCCGGGCAGATGGAATGCTACCGGAGAGCCCTTGGGTCAATCTTTGGAGTGGAAGAAGCGCAGATTCAGTGTCTGGTGGTGGCCACTAGTCATAAGGCCCTTATCGATCTTTCATCCTGAGAAGCCCGTAGAGAGCTGGACCAGTTTAACCTTATACCCAATCCACCATCATGAACGTAGAAGCAGTCAAATATATCATCTGGGCCGCGGATGCCGAACGCTGCGCGAAGTTCTACGTCGAGGTGCTTGGTGGGGAGGTGATTCGACAGAACCCGCACGTCACTGAGATCAAGGTCTGTGGAAGCATGATTGGTATTCATGGGGGTGGGCAGGGAAAACGCACGTGGACCGGGATGAGTTTTCAGGTCCCGGACGTGGTCGCGGGAGCGGCCGAGATTGTAGCCGCTGGGGGAGAGTTGTCTCGGGAACCCCAGGAGGAGGACGGAGAGCCACCGCACCTCGCGATGTGCGTGGATACTGAGGGCAACGAGATCATGCTGACGCGGAAGCGGTGAAATAACCGGTTTACCGGTTGTACCAGATGAGGTGGGCGCCGGGGTTGTTCCGGTCGGTAGCGAACCGGCCATCGGTGCGCTCGGCGAGGGAGCGCATGAGGGAGACGGTTCTTGGTCCAATGACGGAACGCCCGCTGGTGGAGCCGTAGCCGTGGATGATTTTGACGCCTGAGTGTCCCTCGTAAATCGCGTCATCAACGGCTTGTTCGATTTTTCTCCGGGCCCGGTCCCAGTCTTCTCCGGAGTGGACGACATCCACCTCCAGAAGGCCCTTGAGGCGCAGGCCGCGCAGCGGAAAGTCGCATTTGGGGCAATAGTCGTAAGTGCCCTGCTCGATGGGGATTCCGCAGGAGGGGCAGTGAGCATCGGACGGCGAAGACATAGCGGGAAGGAAGCCTACACCCGTTGCGGAGGAACGCGAATGGAATTGCGAGCCTGCGTTGGCAGTCGCATTCAGGGTTGGACCGGGTGGGAGATTGCTTTAGCCTCTCCCCACGATGAGCAACGGACCGGCAGACGATTTCAGCCTCCTTGGGCACGAGAGCAGCTTGCCCGCCTCGCCTGACGAGGCCAAGCTGGATACCTTTGCCAACAAGTCTCCGGGACGAGGTTACACCATCACCCTCGATTGTCCGGAGTTCAGCTCGCTGTGCCCAGTGACCGGGCAGCCGGATAGCGCCCACGTAGAGATCAGTTATGTGCCTGACGAGTTGTGCGTGGAGACTAAATCTTTGAAGTATTACCTCGCCTCCTATCGGAATTTGCCCTGTTTCAATGAGGAGATCGTGAATCGGATTCTCGATGACCTGGTGGCGGCCACCAAGCCACAGCGAATGGATGTGGTGGGTGAATTCTCTCCTCGAGGGGGAATCAGCCTGACCGCCTCGGCAAGCTACCCCGACGAGTGGTAAGCAGAGGTGACGGGTCGAGAGGTCCCGTTTTCCAGCAAACGAGTGATGAAGAGCGGGCAAAAGGTAGCAGTGCTGGTAAGCGGAGGCATGGACTCGGTGGTGGCCTTGTTTGAGGCGCATCGAGAGCATGAGGTGGTAGTGGCCCTGAGTTTTGATTACGGCTCCAAGCACAACCACCGGGAGATTCCCTTCGCGCGGGAGCATGCGGAGAGTCTTGGGGTGCCTCATGAGGCCATCGACCTTGGGTTCATGAACGAGCACTTTCGTTCCGACTTGCTTCAGTCAGGAGGGGAGATTCCCGAAGGACATTATGAGGAGGAGACTATGAAGGCCACGGTGGTGCCCTTCCGCAATGGGATCATGCTGGCGATTGCGGCTGGGCTGGCGGAGAGCCGGGGGGCGGAGGGGCTCGTTATTGCCGCCCATTCTGGAGATCACGCGATCTATCCGGATTGCCGTGGGGAATTCATGGAGGCGATGGGGGAGGCCATCCAACTGGGAACCTACGAGACCGTGAACCTGCTCCGCCCGTTTATCGCATTGCGTAAAGAAGATATCGCGGCTCGTGGGGCAGAGCTGGGAGTGGACTTTTCCCGGACCTGGTCCTGTTACAAGGGTGGGGAGACTCATTGTGGCAAATGCGGGACCTGCGTGGAAAGGCGGGAGGCCTTTGCGGTGGCGGGAATCAGTGATCCGACGAAATATCTAGAGGCAGGGGCGCTGCCAGTGAAGGGAGCAGGAGAGGAGTGATGTTGATTTCGGAGTTATTCTATTCCGTGCAGGGGGAAGGCCTGCTGGCGGGAGTGCCTTCGGTCTTCGTGCGGACTTCTGGGTGTAATCTCCGGTGCCGGTGGTGCGACACCCCATACGCCTCCTCGGAGCCGGAGGGGGAGCCGGAGACGGTGGAGGAGATTGTTGCGAGAGTGCGGGAGTATCCTGCACGTCACGTGGTTCTCACTGGAGGGGAGCCCATGCTGGCGAAGGGAATTGAAGATCTTGCCGGAATGTTCAAGGAGGCGGGTTACCATATTACAATCGAGACCGCGGGCACAATTGAACCGGACGGAATCGCCTGTGATCTGGCCTCCCTCAGTCCCAAATTGGCCGACTCCACCCCGGATGCGGAGCAGTTTGGGGAGGGGTGGTCGAAGCGTCACGAGGAGAGTCGTATTCAACAAGAGGTGCTTAATGCATGGGCGGTGGCCTACAGCTGCCAGTTCAAGTTTGTGGTGAGCGACTCCGGGGATATGGAGGAGATT
>DIHT01000051.1:6899-10300 GCA_002420305.1 Akkermansiaceae bacterium UBA5689
CTCATGCCGGAGGGAACGGATTCCGCGACCCTGCAGGAGAGAAGCCAGATTGTGGCAGAGCTTTGCAAGGAGACCGGCTATAGGTTCTGCCCGCGACTCCATATCGATCTCTACGGAGATACGAAAGGGACCTGAAGTGAAGGTTGGCCCTCAGGCCGGTGTTTCCTGCGGCGTCAGAGTGTAGTTGAGGCCCTCGATCCAGTGATCTTCGATGGGATTGGCTGCTCCGAGCAGGGAGCCCACTACCGCACCTCGGTGACAGCTGTCGCCCCCGACCATGGCGTTGGCAATGATGCCTGCGGAGAAGTCGTCATGGTATTTCCAGGTGAGATAGAGGGCGGCTGGGAAGGCCTGGTCAATATAACAGGCGGGGCTGAAGACCGACCCGATGATCTCGAGGTCGGCGCGATGCTCCCGTTTGGCGGCCTTGCGGGAAGAAAACCAGTCTCCAGCTTCGGTCATGATGGCGTCGCGAATGGGAACGCCCTCACGGATGCGCAGATGGAGCCGGGTGAGGCAGTCCGCAGCCCGCAGGACGTTGGAGTGGCGATGAGTGAGAGCCACGTGCTGTTTTACGAGGGCCCTGAGGTCGGGGTGGTCAGGCAGGACGGCAAGGAGGGCGGGGACCTGCGCGAGTCCTCCGATATGCTCATCTCTGATGCCGCATTTGCTGGGGTCCTTGCCCTGAGAGTAGCGTGTAAAGAAGCCGCGATGATATTCCTCGAGGTAGGTGTCGCGGTGCCATCCCGGAGTCAGCATACAGGAGAGGTATTTTTGTAGCCACGCGTCGGAATCGTAGAAACCGTTTTTCTGAATGGTGGCAAAGAGCTCCTGCGCGAGCTGGTAATTGACGGTGTTGTCGCCAGCCTTGAGAAGCTGGTGGTAATGAATGCCCCTGATACCCCAGAAAGGGGCCTGATCGTGGAGGATCTCGCCCTTTTCGTTGAGGGCCTCGTAGTTGGAGCGCCAGAAGATGCTGTCAGGGTGAGGGTTGCGGGGCGCTTGGTAGCAGTCCAGTTGACCGTAGTCCCGGGCCAGAGCGGCTCGATCGTAATACCAGTGTCCGGGTAGGGCGAGAGCGTCAGCAATCAGAGAGCCAAGGAAGATCTTGGTTGTGGTCATGGTTGTTCCGGAATCGAGAGGGCTGGGGTATATCCTAAGCCAGATTTGAGTTCTTCAAAGGGATGATACGGGGAGAAGGGTCTTGTTTTGGGGAGGGACGATCGAAATCTGATTGCGGAATGGAAAGGTTGGGGAACTGTAGCGGCGATGAGTGACATTGCGATCATTGGCGCGGGTGTTTCTGGCCTTACTGCCGCCTATGAACTTACTCGCGCCGGTCACCGGGTCGTGGTGCTGGAAAAGAGCAGGGGCTTCTCCGGAAGGGCAGGGACACGGCGCCACGGGGCGGTATGCGTCGACCATGGGGCTAATTTTTTTCGCACCACGGACTCCGAAATCGCACATCTCATTCACGAGGTTCTTCCGACCGACGAGCTCGTGGAAATCAATGGAGAGGTTTGGACCTTTGATCGTTCTGGCGCGATTCTACCGGGTGATCCGATTCAGAATGGGGAGCCCAAGTATTCCTACCGCAGGGGAATCAACACTCTTGGCAAGCTTCTCCAGGCCGCGTCCGGGGTGGAAGTTCGCCGGGAGGTGCGCATCGCCAGTCTCGAGCGAGAAGACGAACATTGGTTGCTCCGGGACTCCGGGGGAACCAGCCATGGTCTTTTCGACGTCGTAATCACCACTGCGCCTGCGCCACAGGCGATGCAATTACTGCGAGCCAGCGAAATTTCTGAGCCTCTTCAGAACACTCTTATGGATGCGCTCAGGGTCTCTCGTTACCACGCTCAGTTTTCGTTTATTCTTGGGTACAACGAGCCGTTGAGTCCCTCGAGGGGATTTCATGCGCTGGTGAATTCGGACGGGGCTCATGCCGTTGCCTGGTTGAGCTTCGAGGAAGATAAGCCCGGTCATGTTCCGGAGGGGAGTAGCGTGCTGGTCGTCCAGATGTCACCATCGTGGACCAGCCGGAGGATAGAGTATCCTCCGGAGGAGATTCTCCCCGAAGTTCTCGAGAACGTCAGCGCCTTGCTGCCGGAGGTAGCGCAGAAGCCGGATTGGTGGGACAGCCAGCGCTGGATGCTGGCGAGCCCCAGTAGTGCAGTGGATCTCGAGTCCTTGCGGACCGGTGAGCAGGAAAATCTCTTCTTTGCGGGAGATGGGCTCTGTGGACGCGGCCGAGTGCCATTGGCGATGAGTTCGGGTCTCGACTCGGCACGCCGGGTAGTGGCAACGATTGAGACTGCTCCCTAGGTATAGCGGCGCTGGGCGCGTGAGGACGGCCTCAAGGCTCCTCAGAGCTGGGCAAGAAAGCTGTTGGCAGCTTCCAGATGGGAAGCCTTTTTCTCCGGGGCCATGCGCCTCGCGGTAGCGCACATCATCGCCCACCGGGGGTTTTTCGCGAGGGAGTCGGCGTGGTTGAGAATCCAGCGCCAGTAGAGCCCGTCCCATACCGAAGTCCAGTCGCCGGCAGGGTAGTTGCTCATCTTGCGGATGTAGGCAGAACCGGAAAAATAAGGTTTGGTCGCCACTCCACCGCCATCGGCATGCTGGCTCATGCCATAGACGTTGGGAACCATGACCCAGTCATAGCTGTCGACAAACATCTCCATGAACCATCGGTAGATTTCATCTGGGTCAAATTCGCAGAGAAACATGAATCCTCCGAGGGTCATGAGCCGTTCAATATGGTGGCAGTAACCGGTTTGCTTGACCCGTGTAATGACGTCATCGATGGGCGCAATTCCGGTGGTGCCCTCGTAAAAAGAGGCCGGGATCTTCCGGGAATGTTTCCAGTGATTGGAGGTGCGCATCGTCACGCCGAGATCGACATAGGTGGCCCGCATAAATTCCCTCCAGCCAACAATCTGCCGGATAAATCCTTCCAGAGAATTCAGTGGAATTTCGTGGCTCTCGGAGTGGGTGAGGGCGGAGCGAAGGATCTGTTCTGGAGTCAGGAGCCCGATATTCAGCATGGGGGTCAGGACGCTGTGCCAGAGCCAGTTCTTTCCCTCCACCATGGCATCCTCATAATCCCCGAAGAGGGTGAAACGTGAGGTGAGGAATTGCTGGAGCCATTCTTCGCTGTCCTCGTGACAGGTTGGGTAATAGAGAGAGTCGAGGCTGCCGGGGTTGTCAGGATAGTTGGCGAGGATGTGGTTGCGTGCCTCCAGGTCGAGAGCGTCCCGCTCAGGGGACGGTATATCAGGGACCTCACTGAGCATGCGCTTGGGGACTTTCTTCCTGTTTTGTTCGTCGTAGCTCCAGTCGCCCCCGGCGGGCTTTTCCCCGTCCATCAAGATATCCAATCTCCGTCTTTGAAACTTGTAAAA
>DIHT01000096.1 GCA_002420305.1 Akkermansiaceae bacterium UBA5689
GGAGACTCCCCCATCTGGTCTCGCAAGATTCAGAGTCGCTTCGAACCCATTCCCCTCTCCCTCGACCTCCCCCGGAGCGAGGAACTTACCATCAAGGTCACATTTGACGGACCCTTGGCCTTCCCCTGCGGGGTAGACCTCCGGGACGCACACGTGATTCGCAGCAACAATCTCAACCCCGAATAAGGAAACACCTCATGGGAGCACTCAATTCAGTCGGACTTTGGACCATCATTGGCCTGCTTGGCATCGCAGTACCAATTATCATTCACCTCCTCTACCGGAAACACCGCCGCCAAACCGACTGGGCGGCAATGGAGCTTTTACGCAAGGCTCTGGTTACCCG
This sequence comes from Akkermansiaceae bacterium UBA5689, assembly GCA_002420305.1. Classification (GTDB taxonomy): domain Bacteria; phylum Verrucomicrobiota; class Verrucomicrobiia; order Verrucomicrobiales; family Akkermansiaceae; genus Roseibacillus_B. The sequence goes on from DIHT01000096.1 coordinate 347, forward strand.
ATCCGGTCAGGTCAAGATTGAAGACCTACTCATTCTTTTCCTGCGTTGCCTCGCCCTCGCGCTTCTGGCACTGGCGCTGATGCGGATCACCCTCGACTCCAATTCCGCCATTGGAGAGAAACGAATCGGCATGGTTGTCGCCATTGATGCTTCCTACAGCATGAACCACGGTGAGTTTTCCCGCTTCGACAGCGCGGTAGCAAAGGCGGGCGAAATCCTGGAGAAAACTGCAAAGGAAGGAGACCCCGTAAGCATCGTACTCATGAGCAGCCGTCCCGAGATCCTTCTCCGCAGCGCCAGATATGACCCCGTTCAAGTCAAAACGATCCTCAATGCACTCGATTCTGCAGGGCAGAATTCCCTGAACCTCGAGACTAATATCGAGCTTCTCGACGAGCTCGTGGCCGAGCTGAAGACCCCGGGCAAGGAAGTTTTCCTCATCACAGATTCTCAGGAAATGGACTGGGCGGAGCTCCCACCCGCGGCCCGCAACTCTCTCGAAAACCTTCAGGAAAATGCCAACGTCTTCGTCATTCCAGCAGTCACTGAAGGAGAAGATAACCTCGCAATTGAGAGCCTGAACTATACCTGGGGATCGCTCCGGAAATCTGGCGAGGCGCGCTTCACTGCACTTGTTCGCAATACCGGACGCAGCTCCGAGGAGAGCGCAACCCTTGAATTTTCTATCGATGACACCCTGACCAAGCGAGTAGCCGTTGGCAGCCTTGCCGCGGGAGAATCCCGCCCTATTGAGTTTACCACTCAGTTCGAGAAGGCCGGGAATGTGAGCTTGCGTGCGGAATTAAGTAAGGATGACCTTGCTGACGACAATGTCCGCCACGCTGTGGCCCGGATCCGCCCTGGGATCCGCGTCCTCCTCCTCGAGGGTGATATCGAAAACGTCGTGGGCAACCGCAGTGGCGGTTATTATGCCAAAGTAGCTCTGAGTCCTCAGGACAGCGACGAGGAAGAAGGTGTGGTAGTCAACGAAATCGACCCTGCTGATTTTGCCCTCGAGAAGCTCAAGGACTATGAGGTGGTAGTGATGAACAACGTTCTCACCGTCTCTCCCTCAACGGCTAAGAGACTCAAGCGCTTCGTCTCCAACGGTGGGGGCCTGATCGTCTTCGCGGGGGACCGGGTGGAGGCCTCTGCATACAACCAGAGCCTCGGTGCAGCAGGAGAGGGAATCCTCCCCGCCGAACTCGGTGAGGTCTCCTCCAGCGAGACCGAAGAGGGCTGGACCATGGAAGCCGCTAAGTCTGACCACCTCCTTTCCCGACTTACCGCTCGCTACCCGGAAAAGCTTCTTGATGCCATCCGTATCACGAAACAGATCGAAGCTACTCCGACCGAAAATGGCGAAGTTCTAATCACCTCCCAGTCAGGGAATCCCGTCCTGCTCAGTCGTTCAACAGGGTCCGGCACAGTTCTCCTTTTTACAACCTCGGCAAGCAAGCGCTGGAACAATCTCCCCCGGGAGCCCCTCTACGCGATCCTTCTTCAACAGGCTGTCACCATGCTCACCAGTGATCCGGATCGCCTACAGCTCACTGTCGGTAGTGATGCCTCACTTCCCCTCACCAAGCGGGAAGCCGGTGAATTCGTCGACCTGTTGAGTCCGGGCACAGAAGAGCCCGAGGAGATTCGGGTCATCCAGAATGGAGATCAACTCGCAGCGCCTGTTTCTCTCACCAAGCACGGGATCTACGAAATTAAAGCCGAAGAGGGCAAACCTGGCGTGGCGATTGCCGCCAATGTGAATGCCAGCGAATCCAACGTCAGGGTCGTCGAATCCGCTGCCCTTAACAACACTCTCGACTCGACTGGCGTGCAAGTTCTTAGCCGGGAAGGATCAATTTCCAAGGCTATCGAGGACGCCCGCCGCGGAAGCGAGCTATCACAACGACTCCTGCTCGCAGCTCTCATCGTCTTCATCCTTCAGAGTGTCCTCGCCCGCCGTTTCACCAACCGCATCAACAAGGACGACACCAAAGACCTTTCCACTACCCTGCAAATGAGCCAGGTCGCCGCCGCTCGCCGCAGCTAGCCAGTCACTTAATCCTTTTTCGAAGTACACCACTAACGCCACACGCCATGTTCAAGAAACTGTTGGGACTTGATTCTTCACAAGAGATCGATCAGTGGGAACTCGCCTTCCGGGGCGGCCCCTTCCTGGGAATTCTCCTTATTGTGGCTGCCATTGCCTTCGCGATCTTCCTCTATCGCCGTGAGCAACTGGTGACCCGCAACCGCCGCATCACCATGATTGCGCTCCAAGCGGCCGTCCTGCTCCTCCTGATTCTGGTTCTGATGCAACCCTACGCCAAGATCAGGACCAGCAACGAATCGAAGCGATCGATGATCGTAATGCTCGACACCTCCCGAAGCATGGCGATCGAGGACCCGAGGACTGCGGCCAGTGATGTCGAAGAAGCCGCCAAGGCCCTGGGCAAGATGGCCCTCAACGCTCCTGCCCTTGGATCTGACGACGCTCGGGGCATGAAGGAAGAACTCGGCTCTACCCGCCGGATCGATCTTGCCCGGGCCGCTCTCGCTAACGAGGACATGAAGCTTCTCGACCAATTGGAAGAGAGCTACGATCTCCGATTCTTTACCTTCGACTCTCAACTACGCAGCGAAGATGCCAGGACCCCCGCAACCCAGCCCGCCGACGACGACTCGCAGCCGGCTCCCCTGCCTGTTGCAGAAGGCATATCCTCCCAGATCGGCAATGCCATCGAAGATGCCGTGGACCGGTTCTCGGGACAACCGCTTGCCGGGGCTATGGTCATCAGCGACTTTGCATGGGTTGAAGGCAAAGATCCCGTCAACGTGGCCCGCAGGCTGAAAGAGCGCCGTGTTCCTCTCTACACCGTTCCGGTTGGGCTCCCCGCCCCACCAGACATCAATATCCGTGGAGCCATCGCGCCGGAGGTTGTCTTCAAGGGCGACCGCGTTCCACTGCGAGTAAAAATTGAGTCTCGTGGATTTGCTGGAAAGGCGGTCCAACTCTACTTCCGGGTCAATGAGGACGAGAAGGAAAGCAAGCAGGTTACCCTCAAAAATGGAGTTCAGTTCGAAGAGTTCATGTTCATCCCGGAGGCCGAATCAGGAACTCTCGAGCTCAGCTTCGAGATCAAGCTGCAGGAGGGCGAGATCACCGAAGTCAACAACGCCACCACCCACCGGGTGCGAATTCTCGATGAAAAGATCAAAGTCCTCTACGTCGAAGGTATGCCAAGGTGGGAATTCCGCTACCTTCGCTGGGTCCTCCTGCGCGACCCCCGCCTTCAGGTCCAATTCCTCATGACTCAGGGTGACCCTGCTCTCGCGGCTTCCTCTCCGTTACATATCGGCCGCTTCCCCGAAGATCCCAAGGTTGCCCTTCAATACGACCTTATTATTCTCGGTGACGTCTCATCATCCTACTTTAATGCTGCCCAGACTCAGCTGATCGAGAAACTCGTCCGCGAACGCGGTGGATCGCTCCTCATGCTGGCTGGCCCCATGGCTGCGCCCTCTACCTATCGAGACAATCCCATTGGCGATCTCTTGCCCATCAACATCGGCACCGGAGGCACCTTCTACCCCGGCAATAATATCTCCCCGGAAGTTACCGAAGATGGCCAGAAGAGCCTCGCGACCTCCCTCTCTCTCTCTCCGGATGTCAGTGCCCGCATCTGGCGTAATGTCAACTACATGTCTCTCCCCAATCTCGCGGGAGCAAAATCCGGAGCTACCGTTCTCCTGCGTCTTCCGAAGGCCAATGATGCCGAAGCCGACTACCCGTTGGTCGCGTGGCACCGCTACGGAACCGGCAAGAGCCTGTTTGTGGCCACTGAAGACCTCTGGCGTATGCGTCTTGAGGTAGGGGACCGCTTCCATGCCCGCTTCTGGGGGCAGACTATCCAGTTCCTCACCCTCTCCCGGCTCCTCGGGGCCAACAAGCAGATCAGCATCGAGACTGATAGCAACAGCTACAGTGCGGGAGACCAGATCCGCGTCTTCGCCAATGTGCTCACCGAATCATTTGAGCCCGTGGAAGGAGACAGCTACGAAGTCGTTCTTGAGAAGAAAGAGAACCCGGACTCCGCCACCACCATCGAGATGACTGCAGTCGAGAGCACTCCCGGCCTGTACGCGGGATCCTATCTCGCGGGCAAGGATGGCAATTACGAGATCAAGACCCAACCACAGGACGCCGATATATCCAACGCCGCAGAGTTTTCGGTCCAGACTGTCGATCTTGAGGACCGGGAAACCGCCATGCAGCCCGATGTCGCCCGTCAGGCCGCTGAAATTTCGGGCGGCCGGCAATTAAGCCTCGCCAGTCTGGGGGACTTCCCCAGCACTCTTCCCGAGGAGACACTCATCGCCAACACCGTTAAGATCGAAAGGGACCTCTGGGATACCCCCCTCTGGTTTATCCTCATCGCCGCCCTGGCAGGAGCCGAGTGGTTCCTGCGACGGAAAGATAACCTCGTTTAACCGAGATTGTACAACTCAACCACAGAATAGAACAATGGCCGAAGGACAAGAAAACGGCATCGAACAACGCCTCAGACAAGCCTACCGCGAGGAACGACGGTGGTACAATATCCGCGGGGCTTCCCGGCTTACGCTCTGGCTGATTGCTCTACTGGCGGTAGCCTTTCTCATTGACTGGGGGCTCTTTGCCAAGACCCAGGTGTCAGGCATTACTGGCCTGGCTCTTCTCGTCGTGAACCTGGGAATCCTGACATGGGTCTACCACCGCGAATGGGGGCAATACCTCAAGAGTTATGACTCTCTTACGACCGCCCTTGAGGTAGAAAAGCGCCACCCGGAGCTAAGTTCCCTGCTCGTCTCCTACATGCAACTCAAGGACGAACCGGAATTACATGAGGGTAACATCTCGCAGGACTTGGTGAAGGCCATGCGGGACCAAGCTATCGAATTCAGCCGCCCGATCGACTTCAAGGACATCGTGGACCTCGGCCAACTGCGTAAGATTGGGGCAGTCGCGGTAGTTCTTTTCCTCATCTTTTCCATCGCTGGGATTTTCAACAAGGAACACACTGGTGTTCTCTTCCAGCGTCTACTGGGGAAGGATGCGGAGTATCCAACCAATACCGTGATCACGGGAACCAGTGAGAACCTTACTATCCGAGTCGGAGGAGAGCCGGTGATCACTGCCACGGTCGCGGAGGACGGAGAGGTTCCCGAAGGTGGAACTCTCTTCATGAAGGACAAAAATTCCTCTGAGACAGTGTGGAAGGAAGTCCCCATGAAACGGAACGAAGACCCCACCAACAAATTCTCTTTCAAACTCAAACCCGTCAACCGGGACACCCTCTTCTATGTGAAAATAGGGGATGATCGCAGCGAACAATACACCATCGACGTCATCACTTCGCCACAAATCGAAAGCGTCGATATCGCCCTTCAATATCCGGAATACATGAACCGGGATGCCGGAACCTATGACGACCTGAATCTTGAGGTTCCGGAAAACACCACCGTGAAGTGGACTGTCCGGTGTAATACTCCTGTAAGTTCCTGGGAAGTCCTCGTCCCCTCGGATTGGGGAGAGCAGACCGCGGAAAACAAACCCGAGGAGTCCGACCCCGAGACAGACAAAGACGCACCTAAGTTTCGCTCTATCCCCGCGACTCTCGACGAGGCAGGCACCACCGCCACATTCGAGATCCCTGTCGCCAAGGCTCTCAAGTATTCCTTCCGGTGGACTGAAAAGGCCAATGGGTTCCAATACGAAGACGTTCAATATGGAGTCAAGGTGACAACCGACGGGCTCCCGGACGTGGACCTCATCGAACCCCGGGAAGTTGGTTATGCTACCGTCGGTAAGGTCGTCAGCATGGAAGCCAAGGGGACCGATGACATTGGCCTCGATAAAGCTTGGCTGGTCTACTCTCTCAATGGGGCCGACGAGACCAAGGTCGAGATCTTTAATTTCGAGGGAGATACCAACAAAACCTTTAATTACAGCTGGAAACTTGCTGACAACCTCAAGGAGCTTAAGCCTGACGACCGCGTATCCTTCCAGATTGAGGTTGCGGACAGGCATCCTGACCGGGAAATCCACCTGCGGCGCACGGCCCCGCGACAATTGACTATCGTTACTCCCGAAGCTTACCTAGAATGGTATCGCACCGAATACGGATCGCAGATCGAAGAACTGAAGCGTTCCCGCAATCAGGAACTCGCTGCCCAGAAGGCGGTAACCCAGATACAGACCGAAGAGGGCATCGAACCCGTCAAAGAAGAAGATGATGAAAACGAATAGCAAATTACTCAGTGTGACGCTCGCCACTGCGAGTCTTCTCATGGTTCCGGGGTTCGCCCAGGAGCAAAATGAGAAAGCTGACAGCATCATTGGCACCAAGCAGCGTCTCGGCACGGAAGTCAACCGCCAGACTGGGGTCGGTCGCAAGATGAGTTCGGTCGTGCGACGCCTCAGCTTCCTCCTTGAAGATCTGCAATCGAACGGACTCGGCGAGGAGGGCAATGCCACAACTCTTGGCGAAACACGAAATGCTCTCGGAGGACTCCGCGCCCAGAAAATCGTAGCTGCTCGCGATGAACTCTCGAACGCTCGTGAGAAATTCCAGCCCGGCAAACCAGAAGTCGCCCACCCTCATCTCACGGAAGCAGGAAAAACGATCGAGGAAATCGTGGAAGAACTTGGCAAGATCATCTCCGGCGCCAACACCGTTCTCGTCGACGACCTCCTCATCAAGCAGATCCGGGAGATTATCAAAACCGAGGAGTTCATGCAGCGCCAGACCAAGCAGTGGGGCATCGAGGCATATACAAATAAAGAAGCCGCCAAGGTGGACCAAGCTCGGCTGGGCAGAGCCCAGCAAGCTGTCATCGATCGCTACGGACAGTTTTTCCAGACTCTTGTCAAAGCACGGAAAGAAGCTGTGGACGAAGAGACCCTGAGTAAATTTGGCCGGGCGGAGCTCTCCCTCCTTGAGAGTAAACCCGTAGCACATATGGCTCGAGCCATTGAGCAGATTGCCCAGACCAAGGCCGCCGATGCGGTGACAGATCAGGAGAAGGCCTTGGAGGCTCTCCGTGAAGTGGAAAAAATTCTCGCCGCTGAATCCAGCGGCATGTCTGACCTGGTTGCTGATATCGCCCAGATCCTCGCCGACCAGAAGGATCTTCAACAGGATACGATCCAAGCAGTGGAGGCCGAGGGAGAGGTGTTCAAATCCGAGCAGAGCCAACTGGAAGCCCGTCAACTTGAGATTGGCATCCAAATCGAGGAAGTGGCGGCAGAGCACCTCGTTGAAGAAACGACTCCGGATGCCGAGGACCCACTCCGTGATGCACTCACCGAGGCAGAAGAGCACGTGAGTGTCGCAGCAGCAGAAATCAATACCGGAAACAAGGACGGCGGCATCCAGGCTCAAAGCGATGTCATCGCCGCTTTGGAAAAGGCCCTCGCCGCAGCGGAAGCTGGTGCAGAAGCCGAGCTCGGCTCCGGGGATGGCCTTTCCGACGATGGCTTCGGCGACGATGGCTTCGGCGATGATGGCTTC
>DIHT01000099.1:0-206 GCA_002420305.1 Akkermansiaceae bacterium UBA5689
TTCAACCGGAATAGCCGCCGACGAAGCGGGGGTTCCCACCCGGCTACTCTCCAGTACCGCCCTGCCAATCCTTGGTTTGGAAGGGTGACGCCGGAAGGCCTTCCTTGTTGACGAGGTTGGGATAGGCCTCGTTCGACCAGCCGAAACGGGCATTGACTGGCACGGGTACTTTTCTCGACTGAACCACGACCGCATCGCCCTCTATA
>DIHT01000099.1:569-990 GCA_002420305.1 Akkermansiaceae bacterium UBA5689
TTCGAACTCGATCAGAGGATTGCTGTCTCGCGACTTGAGCCCGCCCCCAACATGCGCAAAGGACAGCCGGATCTTATTGCCCTCGACCTTCATCGACTTGTAGATCGGCCCTGAGTAGACGATATCGCGCTTGTAATCTTTGGCCAGCGTCCAGAAGGCAAGCCTCTCGCCCACATCAATCTTGTTGACCGGATGAATGTCGCTGATGGCGGGGACCAAGTCGGTCGTCACTGCCATGCCCGTCTTTGGAATCTTCAGGTTGTTTACTTGAGCCTCCCACAACATAGGGAGGCTGCCTGAGGAATAACCCGAGAAGGGTGCAATCTGGACAAAATAGAATGGAATCTCATACCCCCATGCTTTTCGCCAGCCCTCAATCAAAGCCTGCATCCTGCTCGCATACCGTAAGCCATCTCCCACG
>DIHT01000099.1:1304-12688 GCA_002420305.1 Akkermansiaceae bacterium UBA5689
CGGCCCGCATTGGCTTCGCCCTGATACCAGATTGCCCCTCGGATCGCCATCTGAGTTACTGGAGCGATCATGCCGTTAAACAACCTGCCGTCTCGTCCGGGCGTCCAGGACTCACATCGCGTGCCTCCGATACTTGCGGCAATCATCCCGATCGGGACCTTCAGCTCCCTGTGCAGTTTCCGGGCAAAGAAATAGGCGCAGGCCGAGTAACCAGCACCACGCCCTCGCTGCACCATGATATTCTGCGGCGAACAGGGCAACCAGTCGCAATCGGCGTCTGATGCAGGCTCTTCCGCATCTCTAGGCAGTATCTCTAAAAGACGAATCTGGGGGAAATTTGCTGCCGCAACTTCCTCCTTCCAATCATTGCATGGTGTCTGGCCAATAGCCGGCCCTAACGGCTTTTCCATGTTCGACTGCCCCGAGGCTACCCAGACTTCGCCGATGAGGATATCATTCAGCTGGATCGTATTCTTACCGCGGATCGTCATGCGGCGGCCTCTGCGATCCGCCTTCATGGCGGGTAATGCAACCCTCCAGCTCCCCTGCTCGTCCGCCTTTCCCTTCGCCGTCGCTCCGCCAAACTCCACCGTGATCTCCTCCCCTGGATCAGCCCAACCCCAGATTGGCATTGGTCTATCTCGCTGCAAGACCATGTGACTGCTAATCACTCCAGGCAAGGTAACGGCTCCCTCGGCTTGCCCGAGGGCCATCCAGAGGGCCGCGGCGACAAAACAGCATACACTCTTTATCATTAAAAACCTCCTGGGATTACAAGTTTGGGTGACAATTCACGGGAACTCATGATTATTGATATGATCTTCCCTCTGAACCACGATAAAATTCAGAACGCCAAGATACGGAAGAGCTCTCTTACACTATACCCCATGCCATCTGACGCCCGCGCCATAAGTAATATCGCTAAGCGTTCCGTCACCATCCAAGTCGGCGGCAGGAATCGGGTTGCGGAGTGAGAGCTTCTTTCGGAAGAATTCCAGAGACCGTATCTAGCCCCTCCAGATCAACCTGATCGAGGCAAGAAACCTCCGGACCACCTTCCGACCTTTAAAACAACTTCACATGACCCGCGCACTTTTTTTTACTCTGATCATAACGAGCTTTCCGCTGGCAGGAGAAACCAGACGCTACGCCTTCTTCATCACTGGCGACCCTCAGTATCTCGCCGAAAAATCCCCTCAACCCACCAAACTCGACCCCTATTCTGAAGAAGCCAACTCTCGCTTTGTCACGATTCTTAATGAGCTTCCGGGGCAGCCCATTCCTGAACGTCTCGGCGGTGGCCATATTGCTAAAACTATCCATGGCGTCATCGTCACGGGCGATCTTGTCGATAGCTTTGATAAAACTGGCGGCCACTATGACGCCATGGGAAAATACGAGTGGCGCCGCTACGTCGACGACTACGGACTCACCGGTAAGGATGGAAAGATCCCGTGGCCGATTTACGACCTTCATGGAAACCACGACGGTCCACAGGGCGACACCTTCATCACCGACGCCCTCATCGAGCGCAACAAAACCCGTCCCCATGTTCACCACATTTCACCCAACGGGCTCCACTACTCGTGGGACTGGGGCCCCCTACACGGAGTCGCGGTTGGGATGTTCGCCGGTGAAGGCGAAAAGCGCCGGGAGGGACACCACTATGCCGCCCGGGCCAGCCTCGAGTTCCTGCGAAAAGACCTCGCTGAGAAGGTCGGCAACTCTGGGAGACCTGTCATCGTCTCATTTCACCTCCACCCTAACGGTCCCGAATACGATTGGCCCGCCGAGGACCTCAAGGGTTTCTGGGACACCTTGACCAAATATAACGTAGTGGCTCTCGTCCACGGTCACACCCACGGATCACCGCCAAGCAAACTCACCTGGAACGGCAAGACGTTCGGGCGCGATCTCCCAAACTCCATCGACGTCTTCAATCCCGACGACTCTGGCGCCGCAAAAACCGACCGCCGTCATCCAGGAAAAGCAGTCGGCATTAACCATGGTCTGCTCTATGCCGAGCTCATCGACGCCCCAGGCACGCAAAACGACGCTCTCGTCGTTCGCTCCTATATCACTAAGGATAACTGGGCTACCCACAGCTGGCATACCCGATGGGAGCAGGCTGTCTCAATCCCGTGAAACGCAAGGTTATTGGCAAGCTGAAGCACATCAACAGCATGCAGTTCCCTGCCATTCTGGAAACTTGTCCGCATTCTCGACCTCCAGCACACCCGTGACGGTTCGACCAGTTGACATGCGGTCCGCAAGACCCAGAATTCTATCCATGAAACTTTCAATCCTAACCCTCCTTGGAGCATACGCTCTGCTGCTGTCTTTTCCTGCACAAGCGCAGTCGCAACAGGAGATGAACGCCCAGGCCCGCAAGGACTTCAAGAAGGCCGACACAGAATTGAACACGGTATACAAAAAAGTCATCGCTCTGTTGCCGGATCAAAAATCTGTCGATCTCCTACGAAAGGCTCAACGAGCATGGGTCGCTTTTCGCGATGCGAATGCAGCTTTCCATGCCGATGAGATGCGAGGCGGCTCTGCAGCCCCCCTCCTGTTCTACGGACAGCAAACCCAGCTTACGAAGGCGCGTCTCAAGCATCTTCAGCGCTACCTCAAGGATTTTGGAGACCGCTAAAATTCGCTTCTTCTTACGCGAGGCCTGACCACCTCGAGAGAGAACCTTTTCCCGGGATCCGGGAAAGGCGGGAACACTCGAAGTCTCATCGCGGGCAGAGCCCTCCAGAAGGAGCAAGGTGTGATTCACACCCCTTGTGAGGTTCCACTACCACTTGGCCCAGTGGAGATTAACCCTTGGAATCTGTGACGGAACCGCCTCACCTTTTCGATCCTTCTGGCACGCGATCCGCTTATAATCAAGGCATGGACCTAAGGATTCCAACACCTGATCGCCGCAAGCTGACCGATCCCTTCGCCCTCTATCAGTCCAGCGCAGTCCCTTATAAGATCACCGAAAACGGCATCATGATCTGCCTGATTACCTCTCGGAAGAAGCAGCGATGGGTTTTCCCGAAAGCATCCTTAGAAGGACTGGACCCTAGGGGTACCGCCCGTCGTGCAGCCAGAGAAAAGGCCGGCTTGTCGGGCCAACTGAGCGCCTCCCCAATAGGTCGCTACCGCCGGTTAAAGGATGGACAAATCTGTGAGGTGTCAGTCTACGGACTCGAGGTGGACCAGCTTGCCGAGGAACGGAGCGAAACATTGTCTCGTCATCGCAAATGGGTCGAAGCCTCAAAAGCTGCGGACTTTCTCGTGAAGCCTGAGCTGCAGGACATGCTAGGTCGGGTTCTGAGAAGCCTCTCTCCTGATCAATTAACCGCCTGATACCGGCGTGACAGAAGCGATGGGCATGACCCCTCTACCTCTCTTTCTTTCCTAACTCTGGAGAGAACTATCAGTCTCCACCGTTACCCGGATTCTCAAACCATATGACATTCTCGCTCTGCTGACCGGCCACAAGGATGTCCTTGTCCCCGTCACCATTGAGATCCGTGATCATTGTGTCGTAGGCCATCTGGTTACGACTAAGGACATGTCGGGTGAAATTCCCCTGTCCGTCATTTTCATACCACGCGGCGAGCTTCGAGCCAAAACCAACGCTGGAGAGGTCTATATCTCCATCCCCGTCAATATCTCCAAAATCCGTGGAGTGGGGAAACAGGATGTCCTCGTCGATCACGTGCTCCTTCCAGTGCGGCCCTTCGAACCAGACCACCCCGTTGCCGTGTCCCCGGCTCGCCAGGATATCAGGCTTACCATCTCCATTCACATCAGCAGGAGCTGCGTGTGTTGCACCTGTCTGCCCACCGGGATCGGGAAGAAACTCCCGGCGCCATGGCTGGGCAGGGTCTTCCGGGGCATAAAAGACGGCAAAATAGTTGCCGTTCTCAAACGGTTTTCCTTTGGCTCCGAGCGTAAAGTCCGGCCGACCATCCCCGTTAACGTCACCAAAATCAAAATAGTGGCTACCTCCCGGCGCACTACCTCGAGCAATTGGTATGATCGACCATCTCAATCCATCGGACCCAGTAGGGGTTGATGGCTTAAGCCAGCAAATTGAGCCCGAATACGGCCCTTTATCGTCCGTAAAGTCGTTAGCGATCAGGTCCAGGGTTCCATCCCGATCAATATCGAAAGATCGAATACAGTGCACGCCATGAATCTCATCCGTGATTTGGTGGGTTTTCCAAGTAGTAGTGGTGGCTTCTTCCCCGGGGCACTCGAGCCAGAAGAGGCCACGGACATACGAACCCACGAAATCCAAGTCTCCATCGTGATCCACGTCGTGCAGGACACAGTGAATGCATTGGGCTTTTGACTTCGGGCGTTTCGACTCAAGCGAAGCCAGAACCTGCTTTGTCTTATAATCGGGTCCATGAAACATGAACACCTTACCAGCGGCAGAAAAGATGATCTCCTGGAACCCATCACCGTCGTAATCCGCGGCTGTGGCAGAATTGACTCGCGCGCCCGAGTAGACCTCGTGCCCAACCCAGGAAGCACCACTATCAGCGGTAACCTTGGAAATCCTTGCGACCGTGAGCGTAACAACAAGAAGGCTGACCGCCAGGACTGCCGGCCACACACGGGAGGGGATGATATTCATACGTCTTCTTTCTGACAGGCAATCTTGACCGTTTCATTGAACCCTTACACTGAGGGGTAATCCAGTTTTACAGGCATCCTCCAACCCTAGGAAAGGACTCCCGGTTCGCCCATTTAAAAAAGGGTCTGTTCCAGACTCAATCGTATTAATGTTCCAAATCGCTACCCTCTGGTCCCTGACCCTCTTCAGGAGGATTGGAAGCAAAGGTCTCTGCAGCAACTTATCGCCTTACGCTCCGTCGGCATTCAGCCACCCGAACGGACCGACGCCTGTTTCCCCCGGTACAATCCATTGCCCTCCGTCACTTGTCCTGCGACCGGGCTCTGGGCGCCGGCCTCGGTCCGACCGACCCGGGGCGCATGATTTCCCCTGTCAACCATGCCAACCCCTCAAGATTGTCACTGAGGACCTCCCTCGCATCCAAGTGAGCCTGATGATCGAGAACCCCCACCGCTCCCTTATAGCCACTCTCAATCAAGATACGCAGCATCGAGAGCTCGTGCTCTCCCTGCCCAAGAGCCAGAATCTTCGGCTTGGCGCCGGAATTCATCCCGTTGAGATTCACGCAGTGCAGAAAGGGCAGCATCTCCTTCAGGTCTTCTGCCCAGCTCCCGATCCGGGCATGCCCGTGGTGCCAGTTATACACGATCCCCACATGCCGGTGACCCGCTGCACGAAGGGCCCGGCAAACCGCGATAAGATTGGCGGGCTCTCCACCCCACCCTCCATGATTATAGAGCCCCAGCTTACAACCCATCTCTGCAGTATGCTTGGCCAGAGCAAGCAGCGCTCTTGTGGCAGAGGCGACGTTCTCGGCCTGGGTCGCCTTCTCGGGACTGGGAAGAGTATTCCAGATCTGAGGATGGAGATCATACTTCCCGAAGAGCCGAAAGGCCTGATCGTGCTGACCCCAGAAGGCGAAGTATTCAATCCCATGTTTCTCGTACTGCAGGATTTCCTCCTCGAACTCAGCAACATGTTTGCTTCGCCAGTCGTAGGCACACCGACGAAGGCCTAGTTCAGCCAGCATTGCGGAGCGTTCAGCGGGCCCACGCTTCGCGGCGTCAAAGGGGACAATACACCATGGCACGAGGTTCTCCCTCTTGAGATTTGGGGGAATCTCTTCCGCCAGACAGGAGATAACCATCCAAAACGCCAGACAGCAGTGAAGAGCAGGACCCCGGAACATGCCCTCAGAATGAAACCCCTCCCCGGATCTGTCGAGTCAGGGGAAGCGCCCTTTGGGGTCAAACCTTGTCACCACCTCTTTCCCCTGACATCCAGCCCCCACTTGGCCAGAACCATCCTGACCACCGATCGCGCAAGCGGAGTCCCCCGCTTGCGCAGATGAGCGGATACTTCTCTGGCAGACCGATCGGGGTAAAAAGGCTCCTCTAACCGGGGGCAAAGCTCAAACAGAGCGTCCCAGACGTGTCTCTCATCTGCGGACAACCCCTGCCTGATACTGAGATTCTCAAGAACCCGGTTAAGCTCACGCTCGGCGGACTCCTCTCGAAGGTCCTTGGCGAGCTCGAGAGCATCGCACACCCTCGCCATCAGCTGAAGGGAATCTCTTAAGGCACTCCCCTCCTCCTGTTCCAAACTAGATCTCATCGATTCTAAACCGGCTTCCTTAATCCGGTTGCTGGACAATGATCCGGGTGTCGGGCGTATCTCTTACGTAGGCAAAGGCCCATCCCAGCAGCACGCTTAGCTTGTTACGGAAACCGACAAGAAAGAGGATATGAATAAAGAGCCACGCTAACCATGCGATGAAGCCTGTTAATTTAAGCTTACCCGACAAGACGACCGCTGCGTTTTTCCCAACGATCGCCATGATTCCCTTATCGAAATAACGAAAACGCGCTCGCAGTTCCAGCTTCTGCTCCCTGAACTTCGTCTTCTCGAGCCTGCACTCCTCCTTCAACACCGACGCCACATGACGCCCCATCTGGGTCGCAGCGGGGGCCACCCCCGGTATCGGCCTGTCACGGGAATCGGTGAGGCAGACCAGATCGCCACCAACAAAAACCTCTGGTAACCCGGGGAGTGAAAGGTCCTCTTCCGGAGTGACCCGCCCTGCCCGGTCCGCAAGCGGAACTCCCAGTTGACTCGTCAGCGGATTGGCCTCGGTTCCCGCCGCCCAGATAATTGCCGCGGCCTCGACGCTAGAACCGTCCGCCAGGTGAACACACCCTTCGGTTACATCGGCCACCATCGTGCCGGTAAGAATCTCAACTCCCAGCTCCTTCAAGCGATTGAACGCATACTCGCTCTGCTCTTCGCGATAAGAACCAAGCAGGCGGTCGCTTCCTTCCAGAAGAACCACCCTCAGTTTCGAGGTGTCGATCCGTCGGAAATCATCACGGAGGGAACGGTGCACCAGATCCGTGAAAGCACCTGCTAGCTCTACACCTGTGGGCCCACCACCAGCAATGGCCACGGTCATGAGCCGCCGACGCTCATTCTCGCACTTCGTCAGCTCGGCTTTCTCAAGATTACTCAGCACCCGCCTTCGAATCGATTGCGCTTCCGCCAAGGTCTTCAACCCAAGGGTGTGGTTTCCCCACTCGTGCCGACCGAAGAAGGAGGTCTGCACTCCAGCGGCCAGGAAAAGATAGTCATATTCGTAGACCTCGCCCGACTCCCCTCTGGCCTGTCGCTCTCCCGGCTGGAGATCCGTGATCCCATCCATGAGGACCGTCACGTTGGACGCCTTCATGAGAATCTGCCGCAGAGAGCGTGCAATATCAGGGGCGGCTAACGAGGCCGTGGCGACTTGGTAGAGGAGCGGTTGGAAAAGGTGGTGGTTTGTGCGGTCGACCAAGACCACCTCGAACCGGTCATCGTTGGCAAGCCTGCGGGCACACTCCAAACCAGCGAAGCCCCCGCCGATGATCAAAACACGCTTTGGGGAGCTCACAGAGTTGCTTGAGGGACAGTGTTTCGATCCATTAGCTGATGATAACACTCCTCTCCCCGAGGAACAACCCCAAGAACCCCTTAATCCCCGCCCCCATTCTAGGGCACTGGGACAAGCTCCTCTGAGCCCTTTCAGCGGTCATCAGAGACGGAACAAGGAAAACCCCCCGTGTCACGATGCGACCCGTAGGTCGCGTCCCATCGGATCCCCCACAGGGTCAGGCATTGGCTTCTCGATCCTGTGAAGAGCTCTTCTCATCTTGGTGAGGGCCTTGGCCTGCAACTGCCGGATTCTTTCCCGGGTCACACCGAATTCGCCGCCCACCTCTTCGAGCTTCAAGGGCTTATTTCCGTCCAACCCGTAGCGAGCATCGATGATTCGGTGTTCACGCTCATCTAGCACCTCGAGAAGGTCACCAAGCTGACCCATCAGGGTCTTCTCCTCGAGAGCCTCCAGCGGATGCACCGCCTTCTCGTCCCCAATGATCTCTCCAAAGTTGATACCTTCCCCGTCATTCACTGGAGCGTCGAGGGAAGTGGGCCGCTGCGAGGCCCGCTTCAGGCGAGAAATTTTTTGCGTAGGGATCCCCAGCTCTTCCGAGAGCTCCTCGTCGGAAGGCACTCGGCCAAGCTCTTCGGTAAGAATTGCGGAGATTCTTCTTAATCGGGCGATCTTGTCGACCATGTGGGCCGGAAGCCGAATCGTCTTGCTCTGGTTCGATAAGGCCCGCTTGATGGACTGATTGATCCACCACGCACTGTAAGTGCTGAACTTTGCCCCTCGATCCGGGTCGAACCGGTCCACCGCCGTCATGAGCCCGATGTTGCCCTCTGCGATCAAGTCGACGAGTGGCAACCCGTTGTTGGCGTAGTCCTGGGCAATTTTGACCACCAGCCTGAGGTTGGCTCGTATCATGTGCTCCCGGGCGTCGCTGTCACCTAGGCCCACTCGCTCCGCGAGCTCTGCCTCTTCTTCCGGGGTGAGCAATTCCGTCCGAGAAATATCCCGGAGGTATACTCGAAGACTGCTGTCTGAACTAAGCTGTGCCATTCGATCTGTTCCTTTCTTGTTTGGTTGTGGAGCATCGCCTCCCACGATTTTGTGGACATTAAGCCTGCTGCCACCTTTTTGTTCACCACAAAAGACCAACAATCAAGGAACTCGTCGGCTTAAAAGGGATCTGTTTATGTTTTGTTCTTTTTTGGTAGAAGTAACGAAGAGCAGTAACTTGGGAGACGCACAGTGGTTCCGCAGTGGGTAATAGCTCATGACCCATTCTCCCTCTAGCGCTTGCGTTTCCTCCCCCGTCGGCGACTACCGTGCCGCTCTTGGACCCTGAAGGATTCAGCCCTTACCTCCGGCCGCTTTCGAATCTCCCCCATTCGCTGGCGAGCCATCGCATACGCCTCGCGATGCATCACGACTGGCCGGGGGTAATCCTTCCCGATCTGACAACCTACTTTTTCCTGAAGGACACCCGACATCCTGTGAGGCTCGGCAAGATACACCTTAGGGACGCCCTCAAGTTCAGGACAAAATCGGCGCAGGAACTCGCCCTCGGGATCCTGATCCACCACTTGCTTGGCGGGAGAATAAATTCGGAGCGTGTTGATACCCGTCACCCCGGACTGCATCTGGAACTGGCTAAAATGAATGCCGGGTTCGTAATCGAGAAAATGCCTGGCGAGAAATACCGCTGTCTGTCTCCAATGAAGCCATAGGTGGTAAGAAGCGAATGACACAAGCATGGCCCGCATCCTGAAGTTAATCCAACCCGTCTGATGCAAGGCACGCATGCAGGCATCAACCATGGGGTAGCCAGTCTCGCCCCGACACCATGCTTCAAAACGATCTTCGCGAAACTCAGATTCACGAAGACCATCGTAGGCTCGATTCATATTCTCAAATTCGATCTCCGGCTCATCCTCGAACTTTTGCATGAAGTGACAATGCCACCGAAGCCTTCCCTCGAAGGAACTGAGTGATTGAGCCCAGCGCTTGTCCAAAGCCCTCCCCTCCTCTCTCGCGTAGCGCACGTCCATGATTCGGTCTCGCGTACTCTGAAAGACCTCCCGGACAGAGATGTTCCCCCACGCGAGATACGGGCTCAGTCTACTACAGCTCGCTTCTCCCGTCAGTGGACTCGACATCTCCTTCCTGTATCCCACACCCCGTTCCTGCAGGAAGGAGTGCATTGTCTCCCACGCCAGTTTGGCGCCTCCTTTCTGGGCATTCAGTTTTGTTGACTCTTCCAGCCCAACATCCTGTGGATCAGGCATATTACCGGGGGCTAGCCTGTCCGGACATTCGACTCTCTCCGGGATTTCGGCCAAGGGCTCTGCCATCCTCTGCTTCCAGAGTGAAGCCCATCCGTCCCGGGACTTTAAGCCCCTTACCACTCCCGTCTGGGGGATTTCCCGCCATCGCACGCCTCGCCCTTCGGTCCAGCTCTTTACGCGCTTATCTCGATTAAAAGTCAGGAGGTTCCCCGTCTCTTCATGGCTCCAGAGATCTTGAAATCCTGTCCATTTCCACAGCTCTTCGAGCACTTCCCGAACTTCTCCCACCCGGATAATGAGCTCTCCACCCCGGCCCCTTAAGCCCTCTCTAAGCTCCATGAGTGATTCGGTCACAAAGCGGAAATGACTGCCGTCGGCATCGGCAGCCCGCCAGAAACTGGGCTCGAAGCAGTAGAGGCAGAGCACCTTTCCTCGGTTGCAAGCTTCCTGCAATGGTCGGTGGTCACTCAAGCGGAGATCTCGCTTGAACCAGACTACACTGACCCGTTGATCATGTGACTGAGACAAAACGGCAAACGTAGATTCACTGTGACCAGAGCATAGGTTTCTCAAGTGCGCCAATCGTTTCCGCTCCCAGAAAGCCCCGTGTAGTGCGAAAGCCTTTCACGACTGGATTCCGCATAATGTGAGTCCTTTTGGCCACCGGAAGACAGTTCTCCTTGCTTTCCCCATATCCCGGCAAAGCGTCGGAAGCTTGAGGGCCTTCCAGTCAGCCCTCAAGTCACCCTATCCTGTTCGAACCATTGGAAATCACGCTTCTCCATACTCTGGCGACCATCTACATGGCAGGGCTCATTTGGTTTGTTCAGGTCGTCCACTACCCCCTGAAGGCGCTAGTCGGACCAGCCCAGTTTTCTGCCTACCATGAGGCCCACAAGGCGCGAACTGCATGGGTGGTTGGCCCTCCCATGCTGATCGAGGCTGCATCCGCCCTCTGGCTGGCCATTGATCCACCCGCGGGCACTGGCCGCCTCCTGCCAATCGCCGGACTAGCTCTCCTTGCCTTGATCTGGATCGCCACTGTGCGCTTCTCGATACGCCATCACAACACTCTGAGTAGAGGGTTCGATTCCTCCGCACACCATCTGCTGGTTCGAACGAACTGGATCAGGACCGCTCTCTGGACCATCCGGTCGTTCCTCGCGCTCTTCCTCCTCTATTCCATCAGCGGATCATAGAAACCTACCCAACTATGCCCTCTCGCCCTCGCCGTAGATCTCTCCTTGTGTTTCCTCATCAGCTCTTTGCGGAGCATCCCGGACTCGCGGAGGAACCGACCCGGATCTACCTGATCGAAGACAGTCTTTTCTTTGGCGACACGGAGCATCCAGCCCGCTTTCACAAGCAAAAGCTCTGGCTACATCGGGCCTCCATGAAGCGCTTTGAGACCAGGCTCAGGAAGGCCGGGCACACCGTTACCTATATCGAGCATGCTCCCGGAAGCTCTACCCTGAAACTCCTCTTCCAAGAATTCATTCAGCATACCGATGAGGACCTCCTCGTGGCCGAGGTTCACGAC
>DIHT01000179.1:0-150 GCA_002420305.1 Akkermansiaceae bacterium UBA5689
CCTCTATCCTCTGTGGGCGTAGGAGAATTGAGGGGTTCACTTTCTAGTACGAGAGGACCGAAAGTGACGCACCTCTGGTGTTCCAGTTGTTCTGTCAAGAGCATTGCTGGGTAGCTAAGTGCGGAAGAGATAAGCGCTGAAAGCATCTAA
>DIHT01000179.1:519-743 GCA_002420305.1 Akkermansiaceae bacterium UBA5689
TAGACCACCACGTTGATAGGCTGGCGGTGTAAGTGCAGTAATGCATTAAGCTCACCAGTACTAATCATCCGATTGGCTTGATTCCTCTCTCTCGAGATCGGGAATTTCAAGGACCAAGACGGACTAGGTCAAAGAGATCGAGACGCAGAACTTTTGTTTGAATTCTTCACATGGATGTCAGGGAGCGGCCTGACTTTGGTAATCAGGGGTCGTGTGTCGGGTGA
>DIHT01000179.1:1116-26074 GCA_002420305.1 Akkermansiaceae bacterium UBA5689
CCATTCCGAACCCGGAAGTGAAACGTTACTGCGCCGATGGTAGTTGGGCGAAAGGCCCTGCGAGAGTAGGTCGTTGCCAGTTATTTGCCCGGCTTCTTCGAAAGAAGGAGCCGGGCGTTTTTTTTACTATTGGTCCTCGAGAGGAAAGGTCCGACTGTCTCCAAAATGGTGGCCTTCCAAGGAGGCAAACCGGTAGGCTTTGGCTACGGAGGAGCTCAGATGCTGACTGATCACTCCTTTCCTCCCTCTTTCCCCGTTATGTTGAATCAAGTTGCTATAATCCGCCTCGGCTCTGTCATTATCTTTCTCGGAGTTGCGCTCGGAGCTTTTGGTGCTCATGGCCTCGAGGACCTGCTGAAAGAAAATGAACGGGTCGAAACCTGGGATACAGCCGTTCTCTATCACCTGTTTCATGGTATCGGCCTTCTTGTCGTGGGCCTCTTTCGCGTCCCACCACGCGGGGTGTGGATATGGTTTACTCTCGGGATTCTCATTTTCTCGGGTTCGCTTTATGCGCTATCGCTGACAAATTTCACTAAGCTCGGGATGATCACTCCCGTTGGGGGGCTCGCTTTCCTAGGAGGCTGGCTGCTGCTGTTCTTGAGGGCCGGTCTATTGGTAAAGCGGTAGAACGAAGCCGTGGCGGCCATTATTTGAATCAGGGGTTCGGAGAGATCCTGAGCCCGGGAGTCTACCTCGTTCCAATAAGACGGGACAGCTCCAGAATCCGACAGCCTTTGCTGATACACTTGACACGCGGTGGGGAGGGTGTGTCATCACATATCTGCCATGCAAAAGACAATGCTTACCGTAGTCAGCCTTATATTGTGTGTCCTCTCGGGGGACGCTCTTGCCGAGGAGCAAAAGAAGGGAAAAGAATCCGGCTTCAAACATATTTTTGACGGTAAGAGCCTTGAAGGCTGGGAGGAGATGCCCAAGGTCGAGCAGCAGGCATGGAGCGTTCAAGATGGCATCATCGTTGGAGAAGGGGACAAAGGCCGCGGATACTTAGTCTACAGTAAGGACAAGAATATTGCAGATTTTGAGTTAAAGTTCCTTTACCGGTTCCCAGGAAACGGAAACAGCGGGGTCAACATTCGGGCACGAATTGATAAGACAGGGCGCCGCAAGTTTGAGGGATACCACGCAGATATCGGGCAAGTGGGTATCGGAGGGAAGGTTCTGGGGGCCTGGGATTTCCACACTCCGGGACGGAGGGAGCATCGTTGCTTCAGGGGGGATGACCTTGTGATCGATAAGGATGATAAGCCTACCATTACTCCCCTGAAAAATGCGGTTACCGTGGAGGACATTAACAAGGGGGGGTGGAATGAGCTGCATGTGATCGCCAAGGGGAACAGTTTTCAGTTTTTCCTCAACGGAAAGCCCTCGGCAAAGTTCGTTGAGCACCTTCCTGAGGCTAAGAGACTACGAAGCGGTATGATCCAGCTTCAACTTCATGACCCCGGAATGATTGTCCACTTCAAGGATATTCGCCTTAAGCTTCTCAAGTAGAGGCGAATCCTGCTGAGGCGGAGTTTCGTCTCAACGGTGCCAAGAAAGCAGATAGGGCCCGATACCAGACCATGGAATGCTTCCAGCTCCGTCCAATTGGGAGAATTCAGACCCCTTACAAGGATAAATTCGGGGTCCCCAGGCAGGCAGGATTGGTCCCGTCGGTTAGGGGTAAGCTCGTGCTCGATCCGGTCTTCCGGAAAGAAGAGGCTTTTCGGGGGATTGAAGAGTGCTCACACGTCTGGATCCTCTTCCTCTTTGATAAGGTCCGAGAGAAGGATGTTCGCCTCAGTGTCCGCCCTCCCAGACTCGGCGGGAACCAGAAACTTGGGGTTTTTGCGAGCCGTTCCCCCTACCGTCCAAACCGGATTGGAATGTCTGCCTGCAGGCTGCATGGTGTTGAGACAGACGAGCAGGGAGAAATGGCTCTCTTGCTTTCCGGGGTCGATTTGATCCACGGGACTCCAGTGCTCGATGTGAAGCCCTACCTTCCCTACGCGGATATGATTGAGGGAGCATGGTCAAAGATTGCTCCCGAGGCACCGGAAAGGTGGCCTGTCCAGATCGCGGAGGCAGTCCGCGAGGTCTTCGAGGCTCTCCCTGACGAGAAACAGCAGGTCGTGCTGGAAACTCTCTCCCTCGATGCCCGCCCTGCCTTTCACGAAAAAGAGACCAGAACGTATTTTTTCAGGATCTACGAATTGGACGTCGGTTGGGAAATTGTGGAGGGGAGATGTGTAGTATGTTCAATCAGAACCGTGGACGAGTAGACGCAATAGCGATTGAGGAGGGTCAAAATTTATGATCTAACATAAGGTCATGGGTGATTCTTCCGATGCGACTGCGCCAATGGGCGAACCCGTACAGCAATTTGCGGTGTTCCTTCAGAATCGCGCGGGCTCTCTCGAGGCCCTGATTCAGCTCCTGAAGCAAGCCCGGGTCGAG
Organism: Akkermansiaceae bacterium UBA5689; assembly: GCA_002420305.1. Classification (GTDB taxonomy): domain Bacteria; phylum Verrucomicrobiota; class Verrucomicrobiia; order Verrucomicrobiales; family Akkermansiaceae; genus Roseibacillus_B. The sequence goes on from DIHT01000179.1 coordinate 3,577, forward strand.
CTTCTGGGGTTTAGCGTGCAGGATTCCCGGGACGCGACGGTAGCAAGGATCGTTACCAGTGATCCAGATACTGCCCAGCAGGTTTTTTTGGAGAAAGGCATTCCGCATACAACTGCGGATCTCCTGGTTGTCGCTCTGCGGCACCCCGTGGAGGGGTTCCAGAAATGTCTTCGAGAACTCCGGGCAGCGGAGACCAATCTGGACTTTGCCTACACCCTGCTGCCCCACCCGGAGGGGCTGACTTTAGTCGCGCTGCATGTGGAGGACGTAGAGTTTTCTCAGTCAGTCCTCCACCGGGCAGGGGTTAAGCTCCTCTCTCAAGAGGAGCTCAGCCGGTAACCTGTAGGGTTGGAGTAGTCAGGGGTCAGGGAAGTCGTTCGAGTGCTGGTAAGCCTCGTTGAAGAAGGGTCCTGTCAACGCTGTCACTCGCCTCGGGGTCGAGATAGATGACGTAGGGAACGTCATCTATCCGAATGGAGTGCACGCCATCCTTCGCGGTCTTCAGGGCAGATACGAGAGATTCCATGTCTGTGATCTGCTGCCCATTTGCTTCGGTGACAATACGATTACTCACTTGATCGTAACCAATAGTAGCTGGCGTTCGAATAACTCGACTCAGGAACACGAGACGAGACCTTCCCTCTTCGTAATCCTCAGGGTTGTTGAGTGCGTCAAGCAGGTCGAGAGGGGCCCGGCTCCTCCATTCCTTTCCATAGGCTTCCAGGTAGGAGCGGGTAAGCTCCTGAAAAACCAACCCGCCTTTTATGAGGTAAGGAGGGGCTTTGTCGTACATGTGGCTTGGGATGAGGCTGTCAGGTGGCCGCCTCAGAGTAGCCTCAAGATTCTTTTCCTTCCCGTCGCGCATGATTACCAGAGCGAGCTTTTCACCCACTTGCTTGGATCCACGGACGAGGTGGCTCCACGAAAGGCGACCATAGGACGAATCCTCGTAGTAGCCCCGGCGATCGATGGCGTTGCCATCAAGGGTGAGAAGAACATCTCCTTCCTGAAGGCCACTTTCCGCAGCACCGCTCCCCGGGAGGACACGGCTCACATAAACGCCCCCCTGTTCCTCGCGCAGTCCAAGCCATTTCCTGAACTGTGGATCTTCAGTGAGTACTGTAGCGATCCCAAGAGAGGGAAATCCTTCATGTGTGCCATCACTGACATCCTTAAGGAATTGGTTCAGAATATCTGGAGAAACGACATCACAGATCTGGTCCTTGGAATTGTAGCTTGCAAGGATGCCAATGAGTTTGCCATCGCGCGTCACCGGTAGAGTATAGCTGCTAGATGCGCTTTGCATCGACGCTTTGACTTCATAGCAGAGGAAGAAGTGCCCGCTCGCAAAGGTGGAAAGGAGATCCACAGAGCGGATGGAGCCTACGGTTCTGATCGCATCACCGTTATCCTCAAGTTGCCAGATATCAACCTCTTCACCCGGCTTCACAGAACCTCCAGTCGCGAGGGTCCCGACGGTCTTGATCCAATTTCCATCAGCTCCTGCCTCAGGCCTTAGCAGAGCGAGGTTCGCTTCGTAGTCAATAGCGACGACCTCGGCAGGGACGGTATGAGCTCCGTCAGCAGACTCAAACTCGATATAGGTAGCGTTGGCCGCCATTTCACCGGTAGTAAGTATGTTGCCGTCTTCGAGGACCGCACCAAGACCACGTCGGCGGCTGGGTTGGTTAAGTTCCCAGGGTTGAGCAACACTATGGGTCTGTATGGTTGTGTTGATGCGAAGGAGACCCTCGAATTCCACGGCCGCATGGACCGGGAGAGCGAGGCCGATTGCCCCGAAGATTGAAAGGAGCCAGAGAAAGGATAAATGGTTGTAAGACATGGTCAGGATGCAGGCTGTTTTTCACCAAGGTAGTGAGATCTGAAGATCCCATTCTGTTTCATGATTCTCTTGTTGGCAGAGTCAACCTCGGCAGCAGGAATAACAATGGGGCGGGCCAACCCGTTACACTTGATGGTAATGAACTCTGGCAGGTCGTCCGCGTAGAGGAGCTCATAGGCATGATTCAGGTTCCTCACCGTCTCTCCGTTAATTTCATCCACTACCGTTCCCTTGAATCCTGTGATAAACGAAGTTAATCGGTCACTTTCTACTCTCGTAATAACCACGACATCCTCGCGCTCCTTGAAAATTGCGTCTTCTACGTAGTTCTGGAAAATTTTGCGGACACGAGGGCTGTCAAATCCGTAGGTCGAGTAGAGATTGAAGTCCAGTGGTTGAAACACCAGACCTGCGAAGAAAACGAAGCGGGGCCGCTCGCCGTAACGCACCGCATAAATGCGGGAGTGCGGAAAGGCCTTTAGTGTGATCGTGACGGCCTGTTTCTCGCCCTTTCGGAGAAACTCCAAGGCGACCTCATCCCCTGCAAATTTGCGTTCCACAACTTCGTGGAGAACTACTTTCTCTCCCTCCACTTCGATATTACCTGCATTATCAACCGGCTTTCCGTCGATGGAGAGGAGGACGTCCCCAGGCTCCATGATCCCGTCGCAGGGCCCGGTCGGCAGAACGGAGGCGACCATTACCCCAAGACCGTCTTCAGGAACCTGCAGTGCTTTCCGCATGGCAGGGTTGAAGAGAGGGAATTCAGTGATCCCTAAATCCACATATTTGTCGTAGCTCCCATCTCCGATGTCCTTCAGGAACCGTTTGATCACTGGGGTGGGAATCATGTAGCCCGTGTTGTCTGCCTGCCGCAGGCCCTGAAAGGCAACTCCCACGACCTTGCCGTCCTGGAGGACCGGTCCGCCCGAGTTGCCCGGGTTGATCGCAGCGTCGATCTGGACGACAAGATGCGAGTCGACGCGGGAGTGTGCGTAGGGACGAAAGTCAATACGCGAGACAACTCCTCTGGTGACCGAGATCCGGTCTCCTCCTACGGGATAGCCAATTGCCCTGACTTGGCTTTCCAAGGCAGGGACGTCTCCAAATTCCAGATACTTAAGACCTTCAAAGGGCGCCTCATCCTCAACCTCCAGCAGGGCAAGATCACAGTCGTGGGCGATGTGGATGACACGGGCCGGGTGCTTCTGGGCTGAGCCCCGCCGTGTGATGAGGACGCGGTTGGCATTAGACACTACATGAGCATTGGTCATGAACTGATTAGGGCCGATCATGAAGCCGGAGCCTGTGCCTCCTCCGAACCGACCTGAGTTCCAAGGCGTCCGGTAGTCAGCGGACTGAGTGGCACACTCGATCCTTACGACCGATTTATAGATGTCCGCATTGGCCGCAGCCGGGTTTTGCTGCCCCATGGAGAATGGACCAGAGCACAGCAATATGGCACCGCCGACTGGCAGCAGAAGTTTCTTCATGGCGGCAAGCTAGGCGTATTTCGCCCGGAATAAAGCCGAATCCGGGATTAACTTGAATGCTAGACGTTAAAGCGGAACTCAATCACGTCTCCATCCTGCACCTCATATTCTTTTCCCTCGATCCGAAGTTTCCCGACATCTCGCGCCGCGGCCTTGGACCCTGCCTCCACCATGTCCGCATAGGAGCATACCTCCGCAGCGATAAATCCGCGCTCGAAATCCGTATGAATAACTCCAGCTGCAGCGGGAGCCTTGGCACCTGCGACGACAGTCCATGCGCGGCTCTCTTTTTCTCCAGCAGTGAGGAAGGTCCGCAATCCGAGGAGGCTGTAAACTCCTCGGATCAAGCCAGCAGCACCAGAGTCCGTAACTCCCATTTCGGCAAGAAACTCGGAAGCCTCATCGGGCTCGAGGGCGATCAGTTCCTCCTCAACCCGCGCGGAGATCACTACCGCTTCAGCTCCGTGGGAGCTTGCGGTAAAATCTGCAACCTGCGAAACCATCGGATGCTGGCCGGGATTTTCGAGAGCACTCGAGAGTTCATCCTCGGAGACATTACAGGCAAAAATAGTCCGCTTGGAGGAGAGCAGGCAGAAGTCCTTCAGCAGAGCCTCTTCCTCGGAGGACAGTTCTAGGGTCAGGGCTGGGCGTCCCTCCTCGAGATGGGGGATGAGTTTTTCCATCAAGGCGAGCTCGCGAATCGCGTCCTTGTCTCCTCCCTTGGCTTTCTTTTCCCGTGTGGACCGGCGCTTGTGAGTGGCCGCGATGTCGGCAAGGATGAGCTCGGTGTTAATAATTTCGATGTCCCGGAGGGGATCAACAGAGCCAAGTTCATGAATGATGTCGTCATCCTCAAAACAGCGGACCACTTGGACGATGGCATCAACCTCCCGGATATTGGCGAGAAACTGATTTCCGAGGCCTGCTCCTTCGCTGGCTCCCTCTACAAGTCCCGCGATATCCACGAACTCAATTGCTGTGGAAATGACACTCTGGGACTGGTTCATCTCCGCGAGGACTCCAAGGCGCTCGTCTGGCACGCTGACCACTCCAACGTTCGGGTCGATTGTGCAGAAGGGATAGTTTTCCGCCTGCGCTTTGCGCGTGCGGGTGACCGCGTTGAACAGAGTGGACTTCCCAACGTTGGGGAGACCTACGATACCGGCTTTCAGCATGAGGCGCGGGCTTTAGCGAAGATTTGGCCAGCTGACCACTCCAAGCTGCGATTTAGGTAAAAAAATCGTAGTAAGGAACGCAGGGGTCCCCGCTTTCCAGCCCCTTGGGGCTGTCCGGACGGGTTAGTAACTGTTAGCGGCTCGGAAGAAGAAGGAGGTAGTTCCTGACTGGGGTATTCCAGATCCTGCGTGTGTAGACCGGACCCCCTGGTATCCTTGGAGAGGCCCACAGGTCACTGGAGCGCCCACCGTCGAGGTTTAATGCCGTTGTAATGGTGATCTCGGAAAGAGGTTGAGCGGCAAGTGCAGCACTGAGGCTGGCAAGCGTTGCCCCCTCCGCAACCCCGAAGGCCCACCGGTGCCGGCCGTTCCAGACGAGGAAGGATCGGGGGCGCCTCTCCCGGTCGCTCAGGTCACGGACGACTGCGCTATTCTCGATGAGAAAGGGACCCGCTTGCAGAAGATGCCGGGTGGGAGAAAAGGAGCGCCAGTGCTGGCGGCGGAGAAGGCGGGGGGATTTCTCCACCGACAGTAGTCCGGATGTCAGGGAGGACTGAGAGTTCCACGTCCCGATGCGCTTTCCGTCCTCAATGACAAGGCCCAAGGGCTTACCCTCAGGAGTGAAGAACCCGCCATTAATTGCCGCTACTGCACCTTGGCCGGTGGCCGCGGCCTGTGCGCTTTGCCATTCGGTCGCCGGGCCCTGACCCTTGTCGGCCACGGCTATATCGTATTCCCGATCGTCGAAGAGCAGGAAGGTCAGAGCAACTTTCCCAGAGGTGACCTTTTTGATCCCAGCTTCCAGCGGAACAAGGGAGCGGGGGGAAGAGGTGAGCAGGTCTTTTTCACGCGGCTCGCCGATGAGCTCCCGGTCTTGGGAGGCACGCTGCGGCAGGGCTGGCAAAGGAAGTGGTGCGGTCGTGGAGGCACCAGTCGCGGGAAGCCCCTGCGAGGCCTGTTCCGGAGAGCAGCCCAGCATGACAAGGGTGAGCGACAGGTAAAAGGCGCCATAATTCCAGATATCGCGTGGTATGTCGTCTTGAAACATCGCTACTTATTCCTGAGGGGCCTCGGGGCCGATGGTGAGGAGGAGTTTTGTGTATCAGGAGCTGGAAAGCCAGAGCAGAGCGTGAGGAAGTCCTTCTTATCGACAAGAAATAGGAGGCAGCTCATGGGTTCTCCACCAGATCAGACTGTTATTTCGGTGATGGTTCTGATTGAAGATTAGAGCCCTTGGTATACGAGTCCGTCCACATCCAATCTCATTGGCTGGTATCGACTTTTACAGATCATGATCAAAATACTTCTTTGTGCCATTTTCCTTCAGGCGCTTACAGCCGTTGGGGCGGTTCATGGCCCCATCTGTCAATGGCATCAGGATCCCTGTAGTTCGATGGCAGTTCATTGGATTGAGAGTTCCGTTGCAGCGCAGGAGAGGCCTTTCATAGTCACTTATAGAAAAACCGGTGGTGCCGAGTGGCTCAACAGTAAGGTAGAGACCCGTCCATTTGGGCCGACGAAGCACCGGGTATATTCGACAGATTTGACCGGCCTTGATCCGGACTCACGTTACAACTTTAAGATTTCGCAGGGAGATCGGTTGATAGGCAGCTGGTTCTTCAAGACTGCCCCCAAGCTCTTTAAAGAGGGTATGAGCTTTGTGACCGGTGGTGATATGTTTCATACCAGAGAGATGCTTGATGGCATGAATCTGCGTGCGGGCACCGAAAACCCTCTTTTTGCCCTCTTAGGAGGTGATCTTGCCTACGCCAATGGAGTGGACGGAGACCGATGGCTGGAGTGGGTTGATTCGTGGACTAAATGTGCGATCACTCTGGAGGGATGTATGATCCCCATGATACCAGTGATTGGTAACCATGAGGTAAAGGGAGCTGCTTACCGCCCGAATGATGCGCCTCCACGCTCGGAGGCGCCTTTTTTCTATAGCCTCTTCTTTGGAATGAAGGAGGGAAGCAAGTTCACCATCGACTTCGAAAAATATCTTACCGTGGTTGCTCTCGACTCAGGGCACACGGAGAACATCAAACCACAGACGCCCTGGCTTCGCAGAGTACTCCATGAACGCAAGGCCTTCCCTTTCAAATTCGTCTGCTATCACCGTCCGGCATGGGGAACGGGAGTCAAGAATGACGCGGTCGAGATTCAGAGGGCCTGGTGCCCCCTCTTCGAAGAGTTTGGTGTCGACGCCGTTTTCGAAAATGATCACCACACTTACAAGCGGACCTACCCGCTGAGGGCTGGAAAGCGCGACAACGAAAATGGAGTAGTTTACCTGGGTGACGGGGCCTGGGGAACGAGAACCAGAGCGATCGGGTCCGACATTGAAAAGCAGAGACCTTTTCTCGCAAAAGCGGCATCTACGAATCATCTCATTAAGGTAATCCTAAAGGATTCCAAGATCCGCTACGAGGCGATCACTGCTGCGGGGGTGAGGTTCGATGTAGCCGAAAAGGCTCCGAGAAGTAAGGGGGGGCAATAGTTGGCAGGACCCGGCTGGGGCGAGCGGGTTACCGTAGTCACCTCTGTGGTTTCATCGGGGAGGAAGCCAAAGGGTCGCGCCCTGCCAGCACGATATTTCTCTGTAAGGATCTGGACGTCAGCAATTAAGGCCATAGGTTACAGGCTCTCATGAAAACAGTACCGAACAGAAAAGCTTCTTTCTTATTTTTATTGGTCGCCGGGGCCTTGTCCCCGTACGCGGTGTCACAGGACCTCCCGGGAATTGAAACCCAGGTAAAAGGCGAGTGGATTGCCTACCGGGGTGATCAGTTCGATGTCAAACGCATCACAAAAGAGAAGGTAACCACCACCTTCTACGAATGGAATGGCACTCCATTGTATGAAAGAACTGCCAATTTGACGATGAAGGTTCTTGGTTCGGGTGAAAGGAAGACTGTTGTTGGGAAGGGTGCGGAGTGGCACTACCTCGCTGGCGGTAAGAAGCCTCAGGATGCCCTCTGGACCACGCTGTCCTTCGATGCGGATAAGGAAGGATGGAAGAAGGGGCCTTCCGGATTCGGGTATGCAGATGACGATGATGCGACGGTCTTGGACGACATGCAGGACAAATACTTGTCCGTGTTCGTCCGCCGGGAGTTCGAGATTCCTGCAGGTGCTGATCTGAAAGGGTTGAGTCTGCTTATCAACTATGACGACGGATTCATTCTCCATGCTAACGGGCGGCGTCTCCTGAGTTCAGGTAACGTGTCGGTTAATGAGGGGAGCGGAGAGATTACAGTGGGGAATCATGAGGCCAATGGGGCGGAATCCTTCTCTCTCGCCGAGTTTGCCGGAGTGTTTAAAGAAGGTCGGAACGTAATCGCGATCGAAGGGATAAATGCGACCTTGGACAGCAGTGATTTTACTCTCGAGCCGCAGATCGTGATCGGAGGTTCAGGGCAATTTGTTGAAAGTAATCGAAAGGAGACCCACGAGACGTTTCGAACAGACCATTATTTCAAAGACCGGACGTGGAACGGTAAGATCGACAATCTCCAAATATGGGATCGCGCTCTCAACCATACCGAAGTGAAGGCCTTGTGGAATAGCAGTAAGGGATTGGCGAAGGCTTCGGGGGATTTGGCGCAAGGTCTTATCGGGCAGTGGTCGTTCGATGGAAATTTGAAGGACTCGAGCGGCAGTGGGCGGCACGGGAAAGGCCATGGAGCTCCAAGCTTTTCTGACGGGCAGCTTGGGAAGGCCTTGGAATTGAGTGGAGACGATCAGTATGTCGTTCTGGGAGGAAAGCCCGCAGACTACTCTCCTGAGAGTGGGAGTATCACGGTTTCACTTTGGTTCAGCGTGGGTGAATTCGACAAGGCGTTCCAGACTCTGGTGTCACTTGGAGATCAGGGTTGGTCTGACTGGCGTATTCACCGGGTTGGCCGGGGCGATACCATCGGCTTCATTGGAGCGAGAGGAGTCGAGAACAAGGCAGAGATTCAAGACGGTAAATTGCATCACCTGGTTGCCATTACAGAGAAAGGGCGGGGTGTAACCCTGTATGTGGACAACGAGCCTGTGTTTAATAATCCCGAGGAAGACAATGCAGCCAACTTCAACGGCCTCTCCAAGGATCCGGACAAACAGTTGCCAGTAGTCGGGGCCAACTTACAGCGAATGATCACTTTGTCTCGGCCTCTTGAAGGGGAGTTCATTCCCATGCAGAAGTCTCTCCGGGTATCCGCTGATGCTCGAAATGAGCATGCAAGTCATACCTATTCGGGATTGTATCGGCGGACAGACCACCCTGAAGAAGCACTGCTGATTGCGGCTCGGGCCGGTGATTTGAAAAAGGTGCAGTCTCTTGTGAATACTGGGGTGGATCCTGACGCAACTTCGACTAACTCCTACACCGCGTTGGCGTATGCAGCAGCCGGAGGGCACCTTGAGATGATGCGTTTCCTGATCGACAAGGGTGCTGATGTCAACAAGCCATCCCGCTTTAAGAAAACGCCCTTGTGTGTCGTCACCGGAACGCCTCACTTGGATGCTGCGAAGCTCCTGGTCTCGAAAGGTGCCAAGGTTACCCTCATGCAGAACAACTACGGCCTCACGCATGAAGCTGTTTTTTGGAGGCAACCCAAGTTGATGGAGTTTGTCCTCACCGAGCTAAAGGTAGATCCCAATCTTAAGGCGCCAAACGGGTCTACTGGGCTTCACTGGGCAATCGGGCGTCACATACCAGGGGAAGATTCCTATAATCGGGTCTATCTTGACTTGATCAAGGTGCTATTGAAACACGGGGCTGACCCCATGTTGCGATTTACCCAAGGTGAGCAGGAATTGAATGCCCTGGAATATGCTGCCGATCGGGGTCTTGATCAGGCGCTCGCTTTGTTGAAGCAGCACATGGCTGGGCGGGAAAACTAATGCGCGGAGAGGGTCTCGGAGCGAGTCGGCGTGGCTACGGCTCGCTTTTCCGGGACCGAGTTGACGGTCCGTCTGTCGCTCTTACGGGATGGTTGGGTTTCCTTCCATCGCCTCCAGAGAGAGCTTTGGACATGCTCAGGTAGTCCAACTTTTCGGCTGGTTGGTGAGGGCTGACCGTGGTTGCCTTGCTGAATTCTAGGCGGGTTCCTTGAGCCATAAAGGTTGAAATAATCTCTCCAATAGGGGAGTATCACAGCACGTGATCTGATTCATAATAGATTGAAAATAAGCACATAAGATCACGTGAAATAAAATCTAATGAAAACAGCGCCGAGCAAAAAAATATTCTCTATATTCGCACTGGTAGCCTGCACCTTCTCTTCGAGCGGAGCGGCGGAGGACCTTCCAGGAATTGAAACTCAGATTCAAGGCGAGTGGATTGCCTACCGAGGAGATCAGTTCGATATCAAGAAAATCACGGGGGATAAGGCGACCCAAACCTTCTATGACTGGAGCGGTAAGCTTCTTTACCAGAGAACTTCTGATTTGAAGGTCAAGGTTGTGGGCTCTGGTGAGAGAAAGACCATCATAGGAAAAGGTGCGGAGTGGCACTACCTTGCGGGCGGGAAAAAGCCGGAAGATACGCTTTGGACAACGCTGTCTTTTGATGCGGCTAAGGCGGGATGGGAAAAAGGTCCTTCCGGGTTTGGCTATGCGGATGACGATGATGCGACGGTCCTGGACGACATGCAGGACAAATATTTATCCGTGTTCATCCGCCGGGAGTTCGAAATTCCGACGGGAGCTGATTTGAAAGGATTGAGTCTTCGCATCAACTACGATGACGGATTTGTTCTGCACGCGAATGGGCGTCGTCTGTTCAGTTCAAGCAACGTGTCAGTGAATGAAGAGAGTGGAGAAGTTACGGTGGGTAACCACGAGGCGGGCGGATTAGAATCTTTTTCCCTCGCTGACTTTAGCGGAGTATTCAAGGAAGGCCGGAATGTAATCGCGATCGAGGGAATCAACGCAACCTTGGATAGCAGCGATTTCACCCTTGATCCGCAGTTGTTGGTTGGGAAAGCCACAAAGTTTGTGGAGACCAACCGCAAAGAGAAACATGAAACTGCAAAGACTGACTGGTTTTTTAACAACCGAGCCTGGGATGGGAAGGTCGACAACCTTCAGATCTGGTCCAGGGCACTAAGAGATAGCGAGGTAGGAGCCCTTTGGAATCAGGGGAAAGGCACCGCAAAAGCGAAAGGCGAGTTAACCGATGGCCTGGTTGGGCACTGGCCTTTTGATGGGGACTTCAAGGATGCCAGTGGAAATGGGAGACATGGCACAGCCAAGAATTCTCCACCGTTTGTAAAGGGTCAGCTTGGGCAGGCGCTGGACCTGAATGGCGAGGATCAATATGTTCTACTTGGTGGAAAATCTGCAGATTACACCCCCGAAGGTGGGAGTATAACGGTCTCGGTCTGGTTCAGTCCTGACGGTTTCGACAAGCGTTGGCAGACGCTGATCGCGTTGGGAGACGGAGGTTGGGGCGATTGGCGCATTCATCGAGAGGCTTTGACAGAAAATATGCAGTTCGTCGGTGTGCGCAGAGCTCGGAATACCGCTCCGGTCCTTGACGGAAAAATGCACCATTTGGTAGCTATTGCCGAAAAGGGCAAAGGAGTTCGGCTTTTCATCGATAACGAAGTGATAAGCAATAATCCACCTGCGGAAGAGGCGGCTGACTTCGCTGGAATCCCTTTGGATAAGGACGAGCAGGTGCCAGCTGTGGGGGCAAACCTTCAGGGTCCGATATTTCGTGCAACGCCTCTTGAAGGAGAGTTTATTTTAATGGAAGAGTCGCTGCGTATTGCAGCCACTTCAGGAATGCAGGGATGGGGTAGCGGAAATGCAAATTCCTACTCAGGGCTCTATCGAAAGGTCGAACACCCTGAAGAGGCTCTGCTCATTGCCGCCCGCGCGGGGAACCTCGAGAAGGTTGAGTCTCTTTTGAACGCTGGAGTTGATCCAAATGCCACTTCGCAAAATTCCTACACGGCGCTCAGCTATGCGGCTGCAGGGGGTCATCTTGAAATGATCAAACTGCTATTGAAGAATGGTGCTGATGTAAATAAGCAGGCGCGTCACATGAAAAACTCGCTGAGTGTAGTCGCAGGAAGTTCCCATGTTGAAGCGGCTAAGTTGCTTCTAGCTAACGGCGCAAAAATAATTCCCACATGGAGTGGGAATACGATCCTACATGAAGCGGTTTTTTGGAAGCAACCTGAGATGCTTGAGTTCATCCTGAGCGAACTAAAAGTTGATGTTGATACTGGAAATGACAATGGAGCGACTCCTCTCCACTTCGCTATTTGGAATATGCAGAACGGTGACCCTGAAGCAAATGAGCCCTACCTGGTAGGCTTGGAAAGCCTTCTCAAGCATGGGGCTGATCCGAACCAGCAATTCACGCACAATAATGTGAAGAGAAGTGCGACAGGGCTTGCTGAATTTAAAGGCCTGGACGAAGTCGTGGCTCTCCTGAAATCGCGTTGAGATCTTGATGCCGATTCATTGAATGACCTTAACGCCGACTATCGGTGGGGATGCCCTGCCAGGGGGGCATCCCAAGTGACTAGCTCGGAGATTGGTAGATGCGGAGTCGCTCGACTTCTGTAACCAGTTCGAAACCATTTGCTTCGAGCAGGATCTTACAAACGATCTGCTCCCGCTCGCGTTCGCAGTCGTGAAGACCGACAAATCCACCTGGCTTGACGGATTTGGTAGCGGCGTAGGTGCTCTGGTGACGTCCAAAGGTTGGGCCCCACGGAGCATCTACGAAAACGCAGTCCCATTCTCCGTTGAAGGGAGAACTCTCCAGAGTTGGAAGGGCGACCTGATCAGCCGCGAAATCGGTTCTTTCCCAGTGCTCGAAAGGCTGCTGGTAGGTGACGGCAAGAATGTGCTCATTCCCGATCTCCTTTCCGATACGATCAATCCACTCCACATTGTTCTCGAGGAAGAGTGTTGGGTTTCCGTGGTTTAGTCTCTGCCAGGCAGTCGAGTCCCGACCCACCCCAAATACGAGGAGGCGACAGGATGCGATGTTCTGTACGTGCTCTGCGAAGGCACAGTATTCCCTGAGAGTGCAGCTGTTGGGTTGTCCGCCAATTTCGGCAAAGACGTCCTCAGGGGTAAGTGCCATGATCAAATTTAGGCTTGGGGTCAGGCCTCGGGATAGACCCAGGGCCCGCGGTAGTCCCGCTTGAGGAGCTTGTTGGCGGCGGGGTCGTTGAGGACCTTCTCCGCTGCGCCGTCCCACTGGATGCTGCGCCCAAGTTTCAGGGACATCATGCCAAGCATCGGCAGGACCGAGGATCGGTGGGAGGATTCCAGCCCGCACACAGTCTCCTTCCCGCTTTCGATCCCATCGATGAAGTTCTGCCAGAGCAACTTGAGATTGTGCCCATCCGGTTGTTGGAGCTGTGAATCCTGATGGATGATCTTGTCCCGGGAGTTGGTAGGGTAAAAGGTCCACCCATCACGCCACCCCATGTGGAAGACCCCGTTCTCTCCGTAGAAATAGCACCCGATCTTATGTTTTTCCGAGGGGTTTTCCGCGTAGCGTCGATGTTCCCAGGTGGCAGTGAAGGATTCGAACTCATAAACGGCGACCTGAGTATCCGGAGCATCAGTAGTCTGTTCAGAGTCATTCAGGACAGGAGTACCCCGGACAGGCCGCCCGCCCGTCGAATACACTCGCTTGGGATATTTTTCCTCCGTCCACCAGAGGACCTGGTCAAGCCAGTGCACTCCCCAGTCCCCCAGGATTCCATTGGCAAAATCGAGAAAATGCCTGAACCCTCCCGGGTGGATCCTGCTGTTGAAGGGGCGAAGCGGTGCTGGGCCACAATACATATCCCAATCCATTCCCTTCGGGGGTTCCTCGTTGGCACGGGGTTGTTCCCTGCCTCCTCGCCCTGCAACAAACATGCGGACCATGCCCACTTTTCCTACCTTTCCGCTCCGTAGGAACTCCATGCCCGAGACGTGGTGCGGTCCAATTCGGCGGTGGAGTCCGACCTGGACGGTCTTCCCCGCGCGCGTGGCCGCGTTGAGCATGGCTCGGCTTTCCTGGATAGTGTGACCTGTGGGTTTTTCTACAAAGACATGAGCTTCTGACTGGACAGCTGCAATTGTCTGGAGTGCATGCCAGTGATCGGGAGTGGAAATGATAACGATCTCGGGCTTTTCCTTCTCGAGGAGTTCGCGATAATCCTTGTAGGTCTTTGGTTGTGCCCCAGAGAGGTCCTGAACCTCCTCCGCTGCAACTTCCAGTGCATCGTCGGATACGTCATTCAGGGCAACCACCTGAATGGTTCCCGAGGCCATGGCCTCCCTGAGGATGTTCATCCCCCACCAACCGGATCCAATCAGAGCAGTGCGGTATTTTTTTCCTGACTTTCCCGGATTGGCGAGCAGGGGAACTTGAGTTGCCATGCCGGTTGCGGCGGCGGTATTGACGAATGCTCTGCGATTCATGAATGGATAGGGGCTACGGTTAGCTCAGAGTGTGATTCAATACAATTTACCAGCTCACGCAAACCAGAGTTCCCTCTGAGTTTCTGGCATAAAGTTTCCCGTGGGCAAAGACCGGAGCAGTCCAGCATTTTCCATCGAGTATTTTTCCTTTCGAGGACGGATTGAAACCCTCTGGTGAAGCTGGAGCAACCCAGAGACTGCCCTGATCATTGAGCACGAGAAGTTGATTCCCGATGGCGAGAAGCGAGCCGAAGCCACACTGCTTGAAGCTCCACTGAGTCTCACCCGTTTTCCAGTCGAGGCATTTCAGGGCGGCGGCTTCACTTGAGTCTCCGTCGATACCGTAGAGGCAGTTGTCAATCAGGACGGACCCGTTGAACTGGTTGCGCAGGTTTTTATTTTTCCAGAGGGTCTCCACCTTTCCGGCATTGATCTCAAGCAAGGAGCAACCCTTGTTGTAGCCGGAAGAAATGAATACCTGATTCTCTCTCACTATGGGGTCGGCCGCGTTGACTCCGTAGCGGGTAATCCACCGGTGGCTCCAGAGTTTCTTTCCGGTATCGCGTTCCACTGCGAGATAAGCCTTCCCATTGGAGAGAAGCAGTGCCGGACCTGAAGCAAGATCGACCGGGAGCGGGGTGGAATATCCCGGGTCACCGCGGTCGGATTTCCATAGGATTTTGCCGTCGGTTTTTCTGAGGGCCATCCCGGCGCTTCCGACATTAAGATAGATAGTGTCACCAATCAGAGTCGGAGATCCATTGAAGCCCCAGGTTGGAACCCTGACCTCGGCTTCATCCCTGAGTTGCTTTTTCCAGATCACCTTTCCGTCCGAGGCCTGAAAGCAGAAAAGATCGCCCCATTTGGAAAGCAGATAGACCCGGTCCCCTTCGATGGTGGGGGTGGCGCCGGGTCCACCCTCATAAAATTTGTCCCCCAGGTCTGCGGGGAAGGAGTGCTTCCAGACCGTTGACCCATCCGCGGTCCGTATACAGAACATCGTATCATGGCCGTCCTCGTGCCCCGTTGTGAAGAGATGACTTCCAACAACCGAGCAGGAAGCGAAACCGGTTCCTATCTCCGCTTTCCATGCCACGGTTCCCCCGATATTCTGAAGGGCCCTGTCAGGAAGACGCTCGGCGGAGATGCCGTTACGCTTCGCGCCTCGCCAGTGAGGCCAATCATTGGCGAGACAGGGAAGAACTGAGGATAAAAACCAGAGAAGCAGGCAGGAGAATCGAAGCGATGGAACGATGAACTTCATGGGTGAACTGGCTGTTGCCACGCTGCCAGCCAGGCAAAGAGCCGTCACTATTAAATCGTGTGCGCAGCTGATGGAGATTACCTGCGGGCTACCGCTAGGAGGGTTTGGAATCCGGGTGGCGCTTCCTCCCGGTCGGCAATCGCAGTTTCAACCTCCCTGAATCCCGCGCCTTCAAGCAAGCCGGCGATTTCAACTTCCGCAAACCCGAGATGGGTATCGGCGTAAAGTTCACGCGCTTGTTCGAACGAATGCTGGAGGAGATCGAGAATCACGACTTTTCCGTCGGGTTTGAGGATCCGATGGACCTCTTCGAGAGCACGCGATGGATTTGATGCGTGGTGAAGGGCCTGGCTGAGGAAGGCGAGATCAATAGACCTGTCTTCTATCGGAGGAGACTCGATGTCTCCAAGTCTGTATTCCAGATTTCCCAGACCGTTCTTGGCGGCAGTTTCTGTCCCAAAAGATACCATTTTCTCCGAGTGGTCGATGGCGATCACCTGCTCCGCTCTCTGCGCAAGGAGTTGTGCGAGGGTTCCTTCGCCCGCCCCCAGATCTGCAACGACCTTGAAATCAAGGATCTTGAGCAGGCCTTCTGCGAGTGCTTTCCAGGATCTACCCGGGACATACTGCCGGCCAAATTTACCCGCGAGCTCATCGAAATAGGCACGGGTGCGGTCTTTACGCTTCCTGAGAACGTGGTGCAGGGCGGCGAGATCCTTGTTGCGTTCCTCAAGTTCGGCACCGGCTTTTCTGGCAATCCCGAGGAGCTCTTTTTCGGGTTTGGCCGAGTAGATATTATTTTTTCCTGAGCGTTGGACCGAAACGAGGGAGGCCTTTTTCAGCTGGGCCAACTGGGTTGAGATACGGGATTGGCCCATCCCAAGAATTTCCTGCAACTCTGCGACGCTGAGCGACTCTTCCGCGAGGAGGAGAACCACGCGAAGTCGGGTGGGATCAGCCAGTAATTTAAGTGAATTGAGAATTGACGGCATGGGTTCCCGCGCTTAGCTCGTATCAACAAATCAAGATCTGTAGATACATTCCAGCCGAAAAAACCAAAACCTTATGTCTCGTCCATTCATTTTTTCGTCCGAATCAGTAACTGAAGGTCATCCTGACAAGGTGTGTGATACCGTTTCGGATGCCGTGCTTGATGCTTGTCTGGCCCAAGACCCCGGCAGCAGGGTCGCCTGCGAGACTTTTGTGAAAGATAATGTGGTTGGACTCGCGGGCGAGATCACCACCAGTGCAATTTTCGACTATGGGAAGGTAGTTGGCGAAACCCTTCAGGAGATTGGCTACGATGCTGACTACGCGCAGGGGACAGACTATTCCTACACCTGTAAATTTGAAAAGGGGGCTTTCCTGATGAACATGCTTGGCCAGCAATCGCCGGACATCAAGCAGGGCGTTGATGCAGCAGGTGCTCAGGGAAAGGAAACCGACGAGCAGGGCGCAGGCGATCAGGGGATCATGTTTGGATATGCCACTAATGATACCCCGGAATTGATGCCTGCCCCGGTGCTTTACGCTCACAAGCTGGGTCAGGAAATGACGCGGTTACGTAAGGACAGGGTTCACACATGGTTGCGTCCGGACTCCAAGACACAGGTTAGCATTGAGTATATTGACAACCGGCCAAACCGGATTACAGCGGTGGTAGTTTCAACCATGCACGCCCGCGAGATCACAACGGAGGAGATCCGGCAGCTACTCCAGGCAGATTTGATCGAAAAAATCTTGCCGGCGGAGCTTCTCACCGAGGATACCGAGATTCTGATCAACCCGACTGGGCGCTTTGAGGTTGGTGGGCCAGAGGGAGACGCCGGGCTCACCGGACGGAAAATCATCGTTGATACCTACGGGGGAATGGGACGTCATGGCGGGGGGGCGTTTTCAGGAAAGGATCCTTCAAAGGTAGACCGCTCTGCGGCCTACATGTGTCGCTGGGTTGCCAAAAATATTGTGGCAGCAGGGCTGGCTCGGGAGTGTGAACTCCAGCTGGCCTACGCCATTGGGCATCCTCATCCCGTCAGCCTTAACGTGAACTCGTTTGGGTCCAACGAAGTGGCCGAGGAGCAGATCGAGAAAGCGGTCCAAGAGGTCTTTTCATTCAAGCCTGCGGATATTGTTGAGCAGCTGGACCTTTTGAGGCCGTTTTATCTGACAACGACCAATTATGGTCACTTCGGGCGAGAGGATGCAGGGTTGCCATGGGAAGAAACCAATCGGGTTTCTGAGCTCCAGAGTGCGGTCTCCGCTTGATCGAAAATCTTTAAAACCAACTAAAAAAATAATGAGTGTAATTGCAGAAGAGCCACAGGTTCTCCCCTATAAAGTCGCCGATCTGGGCCTAGCCGAGTTCGGTCGGAAAGAAATTGAAATCGCTGAGTATGAGATGCCGGGCCTGATGGCAGTGAGTGAGAAATACGGTGCCGAACGGCCACTGAATGGGGTGCGAGTGATGGGGTCGCTGCACATGACAATCCAAACAGCGGTCTTGATCGAGGCTCTTCAAAATCTTGGTGCTGATGTCCGTTGGTGCTCCTGTAACATTTTCTCCACGCAGGATCACGCCGCTGCAGCGATGGCTGAGCGGGGGACTCCGGTCTTTGCGTGGAAGGGGGAGTCACTAGAGGAATACTGGTGGTGTACTTGGCAAGCTCTTCAGTATCCAGAAGGGAAAGGTCCTCAGCTCATTGTAGACGATGGTGGTGATGCGACCCTCCTCATTCACAAGGGCTATGAAATGGAGAATGGTAGTGACTGGGTGGACACTCCCTCCAGTAACGATGAGGAGCAGGTCATTAAGGACCTCCTCAAAAAGATCAAGCTGGACCGCCCGGGTGTCTTCAATGAGTGGGTGAAGGAGCTTGTTGGCGTCTCAGAGGAGACCACCACGGGGGTGCATCGGCTCTATCAGATGCACCGGGATGGCAAGCTTCTCTTCCCAGCAATCAATGTGAATGATTCAGTGACAAAATCGAAGTTTGATAACCTCTACGGGTGTAGAGAGTCTCTGATCGACGGGATAAAGCGGGCAACAGACGTCATGATCTCCGGCAAGGTTGCGGTGGTCTGTGGCTATGGTGATGTGGGCAAGGGTTGCGCGCAGGCACTGCAGGCTCAGGGGGCACAGGTTGTTGTAACAGAGGTTGACCCGATCTGCGCCTTGCAGGCTGCGATGGAAGGGTTCCGCGTCCTGACTATCGAGGACACTCTGGGCTGGGGAGATATCTATGTGACTACGACCGGGAATTTCCGGATCATCCGGACGGAGCACATGGAGAAAATGAAGGATCAGGCGATCGTCTGTAATATCGGTCATTTTGATAATGAGATCGAGGTCGACAAACTGGACGAGATGGCCGGAGTTGAGAGGTCAAACATCAAGCCCCAGGTGGACAAGTATACCTTTCCCGGAGGGAATGCTCTCTACATGCTCGCCGAAGGCAGGCTCGTGAATCTTGGCTGCGCGACCGGGCACCCAAGCTTTGTCATGTCGAACAGCTTTACCAACCAGTGCCTCGCCCAGATTGACCTCTGGAAGACCCGTGGTTCCCGTGAACCCGGTGTTGAGGTGCTGCCCAAGAAGCTAGATGAGGAAGTGGCCCGTCTCCATCTTGAGAAAATTGGATGTAAGCTGACAAGTCTTACTCAGGAGCAGGCCGATTACATCGATGTCCCGGTAGATGGCCCCTACAAGCCTGGCCATTATCGCTACTAGAGGATCACTTCTGAAAGGCCTCCGGGAGAGCCCGGAGGCCGACCGACAACGGAAGATGGTGTATGTGCCCACAAAGCTACATCTGCCCCAGTTGTGGCAGTGAGGCGGTGGTCGGTACTCCCTGCGCACTTTGTGCCAAAGCGAATATAGCCCCAGACTCTTCTGGTAGGCGCACAGGAAAGCGAACCCGGGAGAGATCCCAAAGAGCGGGGCGCCGGGGCTGGGAGCAGACCGAAGAATCTGAAGGGCTGGATCTCCCAGACGGGGCCTTCGACTATGACGACTTCATAGCCCGGGAGTTTGGCAACAAGGGCCGGGGAGATGTGATCAGGGTCCGTTGGTACTGGTGGGTTACCGCGCTGCTTCTGATCACTGCTCTGGTCCTGCTTTCTAGCGCAGGCCTCTGGTGATTGGTTACGGGAGTTCCTGAATGGCAAGGTCCTTGAACTGGACCCGCATGTCTTGTCCTCCATGAAGCTGTAGCGCAATGTGGCCCTCTTTGAGGCACTTGGGGTCATTCAACAGCTCAGTTACCTTGGTTCCATTGAGAGAGACGGTGATGCTGTCCCCGATTGCAGAGACAAGAAGGTCAGTCCAAGTCCCTGGTTTGACTAATTTGGAAATCACGGTTGGATCAGGTTTTCGAACCCACGCTCGCATGGAGGTTTCGTAAAGGCCTCCAACTTCCTTGGAATTGTCGACTTCTGCCTGGAAGCCCCGGACACTGACGTGGGTGTTGGTCTTTTCGACCCGGAAGTAAAACCCGCTATCTCCGCTG
The DNA here is from genome assembly GCA_002420305.1 of Akkermansiaceae bacterium UBA5689. GTDB lineage: Bacteria > Verrucomicrobiota > Verrucomicrobiia > Verrucomicrobiales > Akkermansiaceae > Roseibacillus_B. Next base: position 23,292 of record DIHT01000179.1, read on the forward strand.
GTTACCTTGAATTTGGCCCGGACCCTGAAGTTCTTGAAGCGCTTGTCGGTCATGAGAAGCCCATGGCGCGGTTCGCTGCGTGGGGAGGTCCCGAGAATGGTTCCATCCACAACCTCCCATTTTCCCCCGGGAACCGGATGCCAGCCGTCGAGGTTTCTTCCGTTGAAAAGATCCTTCCACGCCGGCTCTGCGGAGGCAGTCATTGGGGCGAGGAGAAAGAGGCTCAGGGTGGCAAATATTCTCATGGGCTGAATAGTGGCAGGAGTTCTCCAGATGAGAAGAAGCGATGTGTTAGTGGGCCCTGCTCCGAATGTCTCAGGTAGTCCAGCGGTCTACCCGAAATGAGAGCGCAGCACCTTGAGAGATTTTGGAATAGCCGTGAGCGGGTCCTCCTTACCTTCAAATTCGAGCGAGACGTAGCCCTTGAAGCCGGCGGTCTTCATGATTCCTGCTATACGGGCGTAGTCGAGGTCGAGAGTATACCAGCGTCCGCCACCAAAGTAGGTCTTGCACTGCATAAGAACAGTTCGGTGGGCCAGTTGCGACAGCCTGTCGTATGGATCCTCGAGAAAATTTCCGGTATCGAGGGTAACCTGAAGCCACTCTGAGTCGACGGCATCGACAACTCTGTTGACTCCCTCCGGGGTAACTCCCAGACCCCAGTGGTTCTCCAGGCCCATGACTACTCCGCGTTTGGCAGCTTCTGGAACAAGGGCCTCATAGGCGTCGATTACCCACTCATAAGCATTTTTCTCGGTATAGCCCGGGAGAGGATCTTCGATACCCCGTTTTGCCATAAGGTCATCAAAACTCTTTGAGGTGCCCCACGTACCCGAATTGACCCGCATGGTCGGGATGCCGAGTTGATAGGCCTGCTCGAGGCAGGCGATGGTATGGTCAATGTTCTTCTGGCGTCTTTCCTTGTCGGGAGAAAGAAAACCCTGATGGGTAGAATAACCCATTAAGTCTAAGCCGAGAACGAACGCATGGCGCTTGATTTTCTGGAGGGTGGCATTGTCGTAGGACTCCAGCTGCCGCTGTAGAATTTCAAGGCCGGCGAAGCCCATTTTTGCGGCGTGCTCAAGATTGGAATGGAGTGATCGTAATTCCTGCCGGCGAAAGCCCCAGAAGGAATAGGAAGACACACCGATCCGGTTCGGCCCCTGATGCGGAGGGTGGGATCCTTCTTCCTGTAGCGCGGCTCCTCTGGGAAGTTCCACGGCAGCGACGCTACTTAGAGAGGCTGCAGTAGTAGCGGAAGTGGTAAGGAAAGTGCGACGATTCATAGCGCGATTGTCATGAATCCTGAGGAGGATCCAAGTGGGAAAACAGGGTCTAGTCCAGTTCGAGTCGGTAGCGCTGAACGGAAGGATCTACCTCGCGGGCCCAGCCGTCGATGCCCCCAGCCAAAGCGAGAGAATTTTTCAGGCCGTGGCCATGAAACCAGGCACAACGATCCAGGACATCACGTCCTCGGTGATCATAGAGGACGATAGTTTCCTCGGGAGGCTGTGCGAAGAGGCTATTCTGCAATTCCTGAGTCAGAAATTTTGAGCCGGGCAGGCGAACAGAGTCGTGCTCCTCCCTGCTGCGGATATCGAGCAGAAGAAAGGGCTCATCCTTGTTGAGGCGCTCCGCAAGCTTCAGGGGCATGATGAGGAGGGCTTGATCTCGCTCGTGGCTCTCGAGAAGGACGGTAATGGCCTCCTCCACCGGGATTTCATTGCGGGCGCAGACTTCAGCCAGAGTCTCGTCATCCCTATAGGAGCAGGACTGGCAGCCGCCAACGTGGTAGGCGGCGAACAGTGTTCGGCGTGCTCCTGGGAGCAGGGCAAGAAGATCCTCCATGCACTGGGAAGCACTGATGTCTATTTTACCTGCCACCGGGTGAGCATGGCGAAGGATGGGAGGATTTCCAGTGTTTGTCTTAAAAGAAAAGTTCGTATACTGGCGGCGCGATGGAAAACGACCGGGAGCCGAGGATTTACCTTCTGCCCAACTTGATGACGGCGGGAAACCTGTGCTGTGGGTTTTTTGCAGTCCTTACGATTTTCAAAGGCATGCAGATGCCCGAATTTGGAGACGCGAAGCACTACTATGAGACCTCGCTATTGCTAATCTTCGGGGCATGTCTCTTCGACCTGCTGGACGGTAGGCTCGCGCGCCTCGGGGGGCAGGAGTCAGACTTCGGACGTGAATTCGACTCTCTGGCAGATCTTGTTTCCTTCGGGATGGCTCCAGCGTTGCTCTGCTCGAAAGCTGTCCTTCTGAATCTGGAGTTGCCGGAAGGCCTCCAGAGAGCGGAGTCGGGTGTAGGTTGGGCGATTGCTTTCATCTACCTGCTTTGTGGGGCAATTCGTCTCGCTCGCTTCAACTGTCTGGCAATCCTTGGCTCGGAGGAGGACCTCAAGACGTTCAGGGGTATTCCAATTCCTATGGCGGCTGGATTTATAGCCTCCCTCACATTCCTCATCATCTTCCTTCACGACAATGACCGTGAGCTTGGTGCGTGGAACTGGGTGATGGCTGGAGCCATGTTAGGTCTCTCCTTTTTGATGATCAGTGACATCCGCTACCCGAGTTTCAAGAAAGCAGGATGGATTACGAGGGGAAGTGTCCCCATCCTTGCGGTTGGAACGCTCTTAGTGGGAGCTACCATAGTCTTTTTTCAAGTGTTACCCGCGGTATGGTTTTCCGCGTATCTCATTTATGGCCTCGTCCGGCCGGTGCTTTCGGCAAAGCGGCGAAGGGCGGTAGAAGAGGGTCTTGATTCGGAGGAGGGT
>DIHT01000144.1 GCA_002420305.1 Akkermansiaceae bacterium UBA5689
ACCTGTTGACGATGATTGACGATAAGTTGCGCTGCTTACGATCATTCGATGAAGGGGCTTCAATTGCCAATTGCCGTTGATCAGGGTCCGAGCAAGAAAATCCAACAGGAGAGGGTGACTCGGCGGGGACCCCAGATTCCCAAAATCATTAGGACTCTTCACCAGCCCCTGCCCGAAGTGGTGGTGCCACAGGCGGTTCACAATAACCCGGGCCAGAAGTTGTCCTGCTCCATTCTCATGATCAGTAAGCCACTGACCGAGGCCGTCCAGCTTTCCCTGCGACTCTCCCAGCCAGTAGTCAGCATTCCTCCTCATGAGAACCTGCAGGAACCCGGGCGACACTGCCTTTCCTGGCGAACGCCAACTCCCCTTCAACAGAACCCGTGGCTCCTTGACCACGAGATCAATTTTCTTTCTGGAGGCCTTGGGTGCCACACTAAATTGATCAAAGTAGAAGGCTGTAAACTGATAATATTCCTCAGTGCTCATCGGATCAACCGGGTGATCGTGACATCGGGCACAACCGAAGGTAAACCCCAGGAAGGCTGTGCCAGTAGTGGCCACCATGTCGTCCAGTCGGTGAAACTGCTTATCATTGGGATCCGAGTTGTTCTGCAGCCTTGTCCCAAGATGCATGAACTGCCTGAGTTCAGCGTAGCGCGCCTTGTCCGGCTCGTATGAAGCCGGGGGCGCAAGGTGGTAGTGCACGAATTTGTCGAAGGGAAGATCCTCATTAAAGGCGCGGATCACCGCATCCCTGAACTTCCAGGCATTCCCCCGCACCTTGTCCTCGTTTACGGTCAGCACTCCGTCACTTTCTCCGAAACGCACCACATCCAACCAGTGACGCCCCCACCGCTCTCCAAAATGAGAACTCTTAAGAAGCCGCTCTACCAGATTCGCATAAGCCTCCTCTGACTCATCATCAACAAATTGACGAATGTCTGGAACAGAGGGGGGAAGACCCGTCAGGCCAAGGCTCAAGCGTCTGATCAGGGTATAGCGATCCGCCTCTTCCCGAGTAGGATGGAGCCCCCTTTCGAACAACTTCGAGAGAATGAAATTGTCCACTGGGTTTACTACCCAGCGATCCCCAGCCACCGCCGGAATCGCTACTTCCCTGGGTAACGCCTGCATGCTCCAAAGATCACTCTCCCGAAGAGGAGAAGCTGACACCCCACAAAGAGACACTGCCACTCCGCATAGAATCCTCTGGCAATAGCGGTTTATCCTCAAGACTTGGCAGACTACCTTTTGCCAACAGCAATCGTCAATCGTCCCAACGGGTTGGATTCCGATGGATCTCCAGCCAGAGCGTTATTTCTCTTCCAGAGCAGCCTCGGCATACTTCTTGAAGATATCCCAGGTCTTTGGCTTCGCCCCCCAGTTCTGGATCATGAACACAGCATAGTGCCCCTTCCCACAGTCCACCCAGAATCGCGTTCCTGCTGCACCGCCCCATTCATAACGTCCCTGCTCGTTCACTCTTCCCCCGAGGCCATAGCTTTTCCCAATATCCTTGAGGTGATTCTTGAACATTAGATCTACGGTTCCCTCCTTCAGGATGCGCTGCCCGTTCAACTCACCTTTCCTTAAGAGCATTTCGCAGAACTTGGCATAATCTCCCGCGGTAGACATCAGACCCTGCCCGCCCATCATTCGTGCAGGACGCCTCATCACTTCGTCGCGGCCCATAACCTTCCTCAACCCTCCTGCATTCTTACGACTGTAAACGAGTGCCACCCGTGAACGATCCTCCGGATTCTTCACCCAGAACTCGGTGTCAGACATCTGCAACTTGTCGAAGACTCTCTCGCCCATGATCAGATCAAGCGTCTTCCCCTCGATAGCCTCAAGGTATCGGCCCAGAATATCAATCGAGTAGCCATAGGTATAACGCTCTCCCGGATGAAAGACGAGCGGGCGCTTTGCCATGGACTTCGAGAAGTCTTCCAGCGAAGCTCCCGGACCCATTGCCAGCTCGCTTCGATCGTATGTAAGCCCCGCAGAATGCGTCATTAGGTGACGCGGAGTGACAGGTCTCTTGGCCGCAACCTGCTTCTGGCCTTCGCGCACACGCACCGTCTTCCACTCAGGCAAATACTTGTGGATCGGATCATCGAGCTTGAACTTTCCCTCTTCCCAAAGCGCCATGGCAGTGACTGCGACGATAGGCTTGGTCATCGAATAGATCCGAAGCAGACTATCCTTCGACATGGGCTCCTCTTTATCCAGATCACGTTGTCCATGAGATTCGAAGTAGCCGATCTCACCTTTCCAACCGATGAGGCCGATGAGGCCAGAAACCTGCTCTTCCCTCACTTCATTCTTCATAGCCATCTCAAGGTCCTCCACTGCGTCATTGGCTAATCGGGCAGCGGACGCCTCCTTCGCGAAAGCCCCTCCGAGGCCAGAAACAACCAGAATGCTAGCAACGCAAAAGTAGTGAAATCTTCTCATCTTCCCGGCATCCAGACAGATTCAAATCCATGCCGCAAGCCTGCCTCTTATTCAATTGCCTTTTCGGATTTAACCTGCGACCAAAAGCACCCTCCTCACCGTATCGCGTTACCCACGTCTAGAAAATTCCTGCGCTGCTGGGATGCTTTCTTGGAACTCTTACCATTGCTGAACGAACTGAGCTGTAGTATGCCCCCTACAGATCGCGATGAAGCCATCCGATAATCCCATCTCCAACGGCAAGGAACACACCTCGCGGCAAGTATCAGGCGGAACCGCTGGACTCTTGCTCAGAATTCTCGCGCCCATTGCTCTCCTTGCACTTGGAATATTCGGTTATAGCAAGCTCTCGATCGCGGTTCCCGAGGAGGATCAGCCCCGCCGCCAGAGAAAACCAGTGGAAACCAGAGTTCTTGAACTGAAACGCGAAGATTATCGAGTCAAGATACCTTCACAGGGAAATATAAGAGCGCACGGCCTCGTTAACTTAACTTCGGAGGTCCCGGGAAAAGTTCAGGCAATTTATCCTCCTTTTGAAGAGGGCGCCTTTTTTTCAAAAGGTGACATCCTTCTCGAGATCAACCCTATCGACCTGCAAGTCGCCCTCATTTCTGCTCAAGCACAGGTCGCCGCAGCCCAACTGAATCTCGCAAAGGAAGAGGCGCTCGCCGAGCAGGCCCGACTTGACTGGAAAGATCTCGGCTACGAGGACGAACCCAGCGCCCTTGTCAGGCGGGAACCCCAACTGAAAGCGGCTCGCCAAGGTTTGCTACTCGCCGAAGCTCAGGAGGAAAGTGCCTTGCGCAACCTTGCGCGAACGAAGGTGACCGCTCCATTTGATGGCCGGGTTCTGAGAAGGACTGTCGGAGTGGGGCAGTCAATCGGGCCCTCGACGGCGCTCGCGGAAATATTTGCCACCGACTATAGCGAGGTTCGACTCCCGGTATCCACCCTGAACATCCGGGACGTCACCCTCCCGGAAGACGCCTCTGATCCCCCTCTTGCCGTGACCTTGCGGGATGGTCTTGATGACCAGTCCTCGACGGAGTGGAGCGCTCGCATCCTCCGGACCGAGGGGGCATTGGACTCCAGCACACTTGAGCTTTTTGCAATTGCCCGGATTGAGGACCCTTTCGGATTACAGTCAGAACACCCACCCCTGCGTATCGGCCAACCCGTCATTGCCGCCATCCCGGGTAAAACGTTGAAAGATGTCTTCGTCATTCCGCGAGAGGCTGTTTCCCAGCTGAGCCGTATCCGGATTGTGGATCCCGCCACCCTGAAGCTTGGCTCCTCCTACATCCGGCCACTTCATTCTGATGATGACAACATAATATTTCGAGATCCCTCGCTTGAGGATGGCACCCTCCTGGCCCTCACCCGCCTCGTGTATGCTCCCGATGGAGGCGGGGTCATCATCATCACGGAGGAAAACGACGAGATCCCTGTGGATTCAGCCGCCGGGGAAGTCACCTCTACAACCGCGGACAAGGGAACCACGGGCCGCCTGAAGCCATGATATCGTGGTTTACCAGGAATGGCATTGCCGCCAATCTTCTTATGGGCGGAATCCTGCTTGCAGGTATCTATGTTGCCTTCTTCAAGATTACTCTTGAGATGGAGCCCGACCGGGAGTGGGGCAGTGTCTCGATCAGAAAACAGTATCCTGGCGCTACCCCCACCGACATCGAACGAGAGATTCTCATCCCAGTTGAAAATGCACTCGAGTCCCTCGACGGAGTCAAGCAACTCAACACCGACGCCGAGCGTGGCGAGGCCAAGATATGGGTAGAGGCCCGAAAAGGCACGGACCTTAGGGAACTCAAGGAGGACATCGACTCCCTCTTGAAGACCGTGAGCAATATGCCAGCTCCAAACGAACCGTTCCGTATCAGAATACCCAGCCAGAACGATCGTAGGTCTGTGATCTGGGTAGTGGTGAGTGGAGACCTTCCTGAGGATGAGCTTCATGAGGTCTCCCGTCAGGTTCGAAGCGACCTCCTTTCCATTGACGGAATAAGTAAGGTAAGGGCCTTTATTCCGGACAGGCATCGAATTGCGATCGAGCTGAATACAGACAAGCTGGCAGCCTACGACCTCACTCCAGATGCTGTTGCCAATGCAATCCGCCAATCTTCTATTGACCTGCCCGCAGGAGCGATTGACGGCCCCACGGGGCGTCTCGACATCCGAACAAGAGGCCAAGCCTATACTCTTGAGGAATTTGCGGCCATCACCGTCCGGTCCTCCAACGGCTCCAGACTTACCCTCGGAGAAATCGCAACCACGATCACGGATGCTGACAATGAGGAAAAATTCATCTCCGAATACAACCGGCGACCGGCAGTTCGGATTGATGTCGGCCGAACCGGCAACGAGAACGCCCTCAAGATCGCACGCGAAGTTCGAAATTACGTCGCGAAATCGTCCGAAAGATTTCCCGAGGGAGTCGTCCTCGGCACGCACGCAGATCGTGCTATAGACCTTCAGTCACGGCTTGAAACCATGGCCGGCTCCCTCCTTCAGGGCGGACTTCTTGTCATGGTTGTCCTTGGCCTTTTCCTGAGACCCCAGTTGGCCTTCTGGGTGGTAGTGGGAATTCCCGTAAGTTTCGCGGGTGGAATCGTCGTGATGCAGCTCTTTGGAATATCTGCAAACATGATGAGCCTGTTCGGCTTCATCATTGTGATTGGGGTGGTCGTCGATGATGCAATCGTCACTGGCGAAAGTGTCTATACCCGTCTCCAACGCGGAACTAACCCGCTCGACGCCGCGATCAGCGGCACTCGTGCCGTCACAGTCCCTGTGACCTTCGGAATTCTTACCACCATCGTTGCCTTTCTGCCCCTGCTTTTTTTCGAAGGCATGACAGGTAATTTCGCGCGGCAGATTCCGTTCGTGGTTACTCCGGTTCTCCTCTTCTCCCTCGTGGAATCCAAGTTAATTCTGCCAGCTCACCTTAAGCACGTAAAACTATCCACACGTAGGAGGCGCAATCCACTCTCAGCAATACAACGAGGTGCAGCATCCGGCCTTCAGCTCCTGATCGACAAGGTGTACGCTCCTACCCTGAAGGTAGTTGTATCTCATCGAATTTCGATGATCGGCATCTTCGTTTGTATAGCGCTGCTGATGCTCGGTTACTTTGCGGGGGGGCGTCTCGGATATGTCTCCATCCCCTCAGTCGAACGCCCTGAAATCTTCGCCACGCTCAAGCTTCCCGAACACGTCTCCAAGGAAACCACCCGCATGTATACTGATCGTATTACGACGGCCGCAGAGCAAATGCGGGCCGAGTTTGTTGATCCTGAGAAAGGGGGCGTTGTGACAAATCACTGGCGCCTTCTTGGCACTGACTACCCGGGCCGCCCCTATAACAAGGCATACTCCGTAGTCTTTCTCGGACTGATGCCCTCGGGTCTACGGTCCGAGCCCGGCCCCAGCAACGACGTGGTCATGAAGCGCTGGCGAGAATTGATTGGAGAGCTCCCTGCTAACGCCACCCTCAAGATCAGGACTCAAAAGACCCGAGGAGATGATGGAGAAAAGGACACCGACCCGCTTGAAATGGAATTGCGGGGGCCTAATTCAGAAATGAAACAGGAGATTGCCCGGAAAACCGAAGAGCTCCTCGAGGAATACGATGGGATCGCTAACGCATGGGTCAACCAACGAGCCAATCAGACCGAGGTGGAACTCTCGCTCACTCCACGGGGGACGGAACTCGGCATAACCCAGCAAACCCTCGCCTACCAAGTGCGGAGGGCCTTCTATGGTGAAGAGGCCCAGCGCGTCCTCCGTGGCCATGAAGAGTATCGCGTAATGGTTCGACTTCCCAAGAAGCAGAGAGAAACCTTCAACACCTTGGAGAAAATGAAAATCCGGACCCCCGCAGGAGCCGAGGTTCCCCTCTTTACGGTCGCGAAGATCGACTTCGTCCAGGCTCCTACCTATATCGAACGGAATGACAAGGCCGAGGTCATCCGGATCGGAGGAGAACCGACTGACAGGAGCGTGGATCTCGTTCGTATTGCAGATTCACTCAAACCCCAGCTCCGAGAACTCCTCCTTGGAAGCGAGGATCTTCAGTTCGTTTTCAGGGGGGCAGTCGCAGAAGCTGAGGAGACAAAAAAACGTCTCATAATTGGCAGCATCGCCCTGATGTTCGCTCTCTTTGCCCTCTTGGCAATTCCGTTTCAATCAATCGTGCAGCCTCTCTACATTCTCGCCGTCGTTCCATTCGGCGTCATCGGTGCGCTCCTTGGCCATATGATCATGGATGTGACACCCTCGGACCTGTCTCTCTTTGGAATTATCGCGATGGCTGGAGTAGTGGTGAACGACTCCCTCGTAATGGTGGATGACATCAATCAACGGGTCCGCCGTGGCATTCCACTTCTTGACGCCGTGCAGCAATCCGGTTGCCGGCGCTTCCGCCCCATCTTCCTCACCTCAGTCACTACCTTCGTCGGATTGATGCCCCTCATGTTCGACAATTCGCTCCAGGCCCAGTTTCTGATCCCCATGGCAGTGTCCCTCGCCTACGGGGTCCTTTTTGCCACAGGAATTACACTCTTTCTCATCCCCTGTGTTCTCCTTACCGCTAATGACCTTGGAGTAATGGCTCGAAGTTTTTTCTCCTGGTATGGGCGCCCCTTCCACAAGACTCCCAGACACCAAAGGGAACTCACAGGAACCAACAAGAAATCTTGAAGCATCAGAAAGGGAAATCCTGATCGCCTTCCTTCCGTATTTCTTTCTGGGACCCCTCGGAATACTTCGCTTTTACGTCGGGAAAAAAGGCCGCGTTACTGCACGAATTCTGACTTTTGAAGGATTAGGAATTTGGGTGCTTATCGATTGGATCCTGACCATGAATGGATCCTTCCCCGATAGTGAGGGCAAGTCCCTGACTGAATGGACCTACCTTCAACCTAAGCTTGGCTAGTAATCTCACGGAGACTAGAAACGTATCATCGATATTTCACACCTTGAACCTCCCCATGAAGACTCTTCGCCTTCGTCTCTCGCTCCTTCTCTTCCTCTTCGCCGCCACTGGCCCAGCAAACGGCGAGAAAAACCGTCCTAACATCGTCCTCATCATGGCCGATGACCTCGGCTACCATGACCTTTCCTCATATGGTCATCCGAAAATCAAAACTCCCGTTCTTGATCAACTGGCGCGGGAAGGAGTCAAGCTCACCAGTTTCTACGCCGGAGCAACGGTATGCACCCCTTCCCGCATGGCTCTCCTTACCGGCGCCTACCCAACCCGCCTTGGCTGGTCCAAGGGCGTGATTGGCCATATCATGAAGACGGGACAGGGCCTGAGCCCAGACGCGCTCACCATGCCGGAGATCTTCAAGGCTGCCGGTTACCGGACCGCGATGTTTGGCAAATGGCACCTCGGAGACGAACCACCCCTCCGCCCCCACCGGCAGGGGTTCGAGACCACCTGCTATCTGAACAAGAGCAACAATCAGACCAAGGAGCTATGGAGAGATGACAAGGTCATCGAGAATCCTTTCATCAATAGACTCCTGAGTGAGCGCTTCACCAACGAGGCAATCAAATTCATCGAATCTAATCGGGATCAGCCATTTTTTCTCTATCTTCCTCATACCGCCCCTCACTTT
>DIHT01000138.1:0-620 GCA_002420305.1 Akkermansiaceae bacterium UBA5689
GCCTTCCTCGCAGACCCGTCCCCTGAGGCAATCGAGCAACTGATTGAAAGCCTGACGAAGCGCCCGTCCTACGGCGAACATATGGCACGTTACTGGCTGGATCTGGCCCGCTATGCGGACACCCACGGCCTTCACCTCGATAATGAGCGCTCCATGTGGCCCTACCGGGACTGGGTGGTACGGGCATTCAACCAGAATATTAGTTTCGCAGAATTCACCCGCTGGCAACTAGCCGGAGACTTGATACCCGGCGCAACCCTCGACCAGAAAATCGCATCGGGATTCAACCGGTGCAATGTCACTACCGGAGAAGGCGGAAGCATTAACAAGGAATGGATCTACCGTAATGCGGTTGAACGAACTTCCACCACCGTGGAGGTTTGGATGGGGCTGACCGCTGGTTGCGCAGTCTGCCATGATCACAAATTTGATCCTATTTCCACCAAGGAATACTACTCCATGTATTCCTTTTTTCACAGCACGGCCGATCCGGCTCTCGATGGCAATAAGCTCGACACCCCGCCTGTCATTCAGGTGCCTGCCCCGGGGGCTCAGTCAAAGCTGGCTGAGCTGGACACCAAAATTGTAGCTCTTGAAAAACGTATCGCCGAGACAGTGCG
>DIHT01000138.1:940-11215 GCA_002420305.1 Akkermansiaceae bacterium UBA5689
CTATCGATTACAAAGACCCGGCAGGGCTTCCGGAACCACCGAGCCCCGCCGACAAGACAATCGTCTGGATCGAGGACGGCCTACCCCCCAAGGCCGTCGCAGCTGGTAATACTCCCTGGAAATTCGTTGCCCATCCGGAGCCCGTTTTTGCCGGTGAACGTGCACATGTTCGAGAAGCCAAGGGCTTGAGCCAGCACTACTTCACCGGTGCCACCCCTCCCCTCGTTATTGAGCGGGGAATGACCCTTTTCACTCATGTCTACCTCGACCCCGAAACCCCCCCCGGACAGATCATGCTGCAATTTAATGATGGCTCGTGGGAGCATCGAGCCTACTGGGGAAAAGACCTCATCGATTGGGGCACGCAAAACACCGCCAGCCGCCAGCGCATGGGCGAGCTCCCCGAAGTGGGCAAGTGGGTCCGTCTAGAAGTCGATATCGCAAGGATTGGTCTCAAACCGGGATCCAAGCTTAATGGTTGGGCGTTCACCCAATTCGATGGAAAAGTCTACTGGGATCAATCCGGTGGCCGGGTCGACACCAACCCTGCCTCTGACCCCTCTTTTTCGTGGAATGCGTGGAAATCGCAGAACGAAAAGGAGAGAAATAACACCCTTCCCGGAGAGCTCCAGAAAACCGTAAAAGGCAAGGATCCTGCCCAATGGCCGGAATCCGAAACCCAGCGTATTTTTCATCATTGGCTCGGCCATATCTATGCTGGAGAAATTGCCGGGCTGAAACCGCTGCAGGAGGAAAGGACCAAGGTGCTTCAAGAGAAAGAAGCTCTTAAGAAGCAGACTGCAGTGACTTTTGTAATGGCTGATCTCCCGAAGCAGCGAGATAGCTTCGTCATGAAACGCGGTGAATATGACAACCCCGGCGAAAAGGTCACCCGCAGCGTCCCCGCCTTCCTTCCCCCGCTTCCAGAAAAACCAGAGGGCCGCGACTACAATCGCCTCGACCTCGCCGACTGGCTGGTAAACGGCAGACATCCGCTGACGGCGCGCGTCGCAGTCAACCGTTTCTGGCAACAGTTCTTTGGTATCGGCCTGGTCAAAACCAGTGCTGATTTTGGAACTCAGGGAGAGTTCCCCAGTCATCCCGAATTATTGGACTGGCTCGCGATCCAATTCGTCGAAGACGGTTGGAATATCCAACAGCTCATAAAACGTATCATGACAAGCCACGCCTACCGCCAGAGCTCTGTTACCTCAGCTGCACTACAGGAACAGGACCCCGAAAATCGCCTTCTGGCAAGGGGCCCCCGCCATCGTCTGGACGCCGAGGTCATTCGTGATCAGGCCCTGAACCTCAGCGGCCTCATGGTTTCAAGAATCGGAGGGCGTGGCGTGCGCCCCTACCAACCACCCAACATCTGGGAGCCGGTGGGCTTCGCCTCCAGCAATACCCGAAACTACAAACAGGGAAAAGGCGATGATTTGTATCGGAGGAGCCTTTATACTTTTCTCAAGCGCACTGCTCCCCCTCCATTCATGGCAACGTTTGACGGCCCCAACAGGGAGCAAAGCTGTGCGATACGAGGGCGGAGCAACACCCCCATGCAGGCTTTGCATCTGATGAATGATGTCCAACACGTCGAAGCGGCACGGGCACTGGCCCAGCGTATTCTCAAGGAGGGAGGCGCCAATCCCGGGGACCGCGCCCAATGGGCTTGGCGACTCGTAACAGCCCGCTACCCCTCTGCGGAAGAGTCTCAGATCCTACTCAACGCTCTACAGGCACACCGAGAGCGTTATTTGGACGACGTGGAAGCCGCTACCGAACTCATTAATTTTGGGGACAGCCCGCCAGACCCAGATATCGTAGCCAGCGAATTGGCGGCATGGACCCTGATCGCAAACCTGCTCCTCAATCTCGATGAGGTAGTCAACAAAAACTAAGCTCTTCATGGATCCTGCTCTCGAATACCACTTGCGCCAGTCGCGCCGCCAGTTCTTCCAAGGCGCTGGACTTAAAGTTGGGGGTATCGCCCTTGCCCAGCTCCTTTCACAGAAAGCCCTCGCTCAAGACCTCCCTGCGCAGACCGATATTCATCCTGCACTTCCCGGTCTTCCCAACTTTCCTCCTAAGGCCAAGAATCTCATTTACCTGCATATGAACGGTGCCCCCGCGCAGCAGGATCTTTTCGATCATAAACCACAGATGGAGCAATTCTTCGACAAGGAGCTCCCTGATTCTGTCCGTAACGGTCAGCGAATCACGACCATGACCAGCGGGCAAAAACGCTTTCCGGTAGCCCCAAGTAGATTTGGATTTGAACGCTGTGGCCAATCAGGAATCCTCATGAGCGAACTCGTTCCCCACATGAAGGGAATTGCGGATGAGATCACCATGATCAAATCGGTTCATACCGAGGCAATCAATCATGACCCTGCCTGCACCTTCGTCATGACGGGCAGTGAAGTCCCCGGCAGACCAAGTCTCGGTTCGTGGCTCAGCTATGGCCTCGGCAGCGAGAGTCAGAATCTACCCGCATTCGTTGTCTTTACACCAACGGTAAAGAACCCAAGTCAGGCACTATTCAGCCGCATGTGGACCAGTGGCTTTCTGCCTTCAAAATATGACGGCGTCAAACTGAGGAGCGCAGGAGATCCTGTTCTTTACGTAAAGAACCCCCCTGGGGTGTCTCCCGGCGACCGGAGAGCCATGCTCGACGCCTTGGGACAACTCAACGAAAAGTCCTTCGAACGCTTCGGAGACCCAGAGACTCAGACGAGAATCGCCCAGTATGAGATGGCGTTCCGAATGCAAAGCAGCGTGCCGGAGCTGACTGACTTGAAGGGAGAGAGTAAGGCGACCCTTGAGATGTATGGACCCAATTCTCAAAAACCCGGCTCCTTTGCCCACTCTGCGCTCCTCACCCGCCGGCTCATTGAACGAGGGGTTCGAGTCGTTCAGGTCCTTCACCGAGGCTGGGATCAGCACGGCAACCTGCCCAAGGAAATCAAGAATCAGTGCCTTGATGTAGATCAGCCAACTGCAGCCTTGATCAAGGACTTGAAGGAACGGGGAATGCTTGAGGACACACTTGTTGTCTTCGGTGGCGAATTCGGGCGTACTGCCTACTGTCAGGGAAAACTGACCCGGGAGAGCTACGGTCGGGACCATCACCCGCGCAACTTCTGCATGTGGATGGCCGGGGGAGGGATCAAGGCCGGAATGACCTACGGCGAAACCGATGATTTCAGTTATAATATCACAGAAAATCCTGTGCATCTCAACGAGCTCAATGCCACCATTCTCCACTGTATGGGTATCGATCACAGCCGCTTCACCGTCCGGCATCAGGGTCTTGACCAGCGCCTTACGGGCGTTGAACAGGTTCAGCCTGTCAGACCCATCCTAGGATGAGTGGGTGGCTCCCGGAGGGGGGCCCATTGCCCGCATAAAGACGCGATTGCGCCGTCCGTATGGTCCGCTACGGTCTCCAGAGATTGAAACTCCACTCCATCAACTACCTGATCCTCGCCCTCCTGCCGTTGGTTGGCAAGGCCGGGCAGTTCGATGAACTTGCCCCGCTTCTGAAAGAGCATTGCATCAAGTGCCACGGAGGGGCTAAGAAAAAGGGTGGCCTCGATCTTCGTTCGCTCAAGGGCCTTCTCGAAGGAGGAGAAGGCGGCCCGGTCTTCGTGCCCGGCGAGCCGGAAAAGAGCCGGCTGATCTCTCAACTCCATCCCGGGGCTGATCCTCATATGCCCCCGAAAGGACAGCTCAGTCAGGCGGAAATCAGCCGCATGCAAGAATGGGTCACTCACTTTCGCTCTCAGGAGAACACCAGCGACGACCCCACTCTGGAGGATCTGGCACAAATACTGCCCCCGGACCTGTCTCCTGACCAAGCAATTGATTTTCTCCTCCGGAAACGGTGGGACGAAAAAGACCTTTCCCCCTCCCCCTCCATTGATGACGGGGCGTTCCTGCGCAGGATCACCCTTGACCTGCTGGGACGGATTCCCACTCGAGAAGAGCGCGCTCGTTTCCTCGCGGATACACGCCCTGACCGGCGACAGGCCTTGGTTGATGATTTGCTTGATAGTAATGCCCACGCACGCCACTTCGCAGAAATCTTTAACGCTGTGCTTCTCGGTCGATCAGGATCTGGAGGAGCAAAACGGACCGACCGGGAAAAACACTTCCTGCCCTACTTGCGCTGGGTCTTCCAGACCAACCGTCCCTGGAACAAGGTAGGCTATGATTTTATTGTGGCTCGCCCGGAAAGCCCCGAGGAGCAAGGCGCATCATGGTTTCTTTACGAGCAAGGCAATGATGCAGGAAAAATGGCAACCACCACTGCGTCTGCCCTGTTTGGAACGCAGCTTCAATGCGCCCAATGTCATGACCATCCGGTGGCTCCGGAAATTGAGCAGAAGCATTACTGGGGGCTGGTCGCCTTTTTCGATCGCACTCGCAACGTCAACACCAGTGACGGCCCGGGACTCGGGGAACGCGCTGCGGGTGGCTATAACAAGTTCGCCAACCTTGAGGGGGAGAGTAGTGAAAGCGAACTGGTGTTCCTAACCGGTCAAACGGTCGTGGAGCCGGAAGGCCGCCAAGACAAGGACGATCTGAAAAACTACATCGTAAGCCCTCCCGGAGACTGGATTAATCCTCCAAAACCCAAGAAAAAGGGAGACAAACCGGTGATTACAACGAAGGTGGAAAAGGCCCCACTCCCAAAATTCTCCCGCCGGAGGGAACTCGCACGCCTTGCCTTGGACAATAACCCCGCCTTCTCCAGAGCCATCGTCAACCGCCTCTGGGCTCTCCTGATAGGACGCGGAATTGTTCATCCGGCAGACAAGATGAACTCGGCTCACCCCCCGAGCCATCCCTTATTGCTCAACTGGCTGGCCAAGGACTTCGCTGAAAATGGATTTAATCTCCGTAGGACATGCCGGGCCATTCTAAACAGCAAAGCATACTCTCTCTCGACGAACCACCCGGCGGAAATCCCTCCCGCCCAAGAAAGTTTTGCGCGGGGAATCGATAAGCCGCTTCCCGCTGAACATCTCTACCGGTCGATTCTGGTGGCCCTTGGGAGCGAGGCTCGGGAGGACGGAACAGTCGCTCAGGAGAATACCTACCGGAACGAATTTGTGAAAACCTACCCTGACATCTTCGCCGAGACTTTCTCTCCCTCTGTGCAGCAGGCCATGTTTGCCGCAAACGGAAAAGTCGTTGAAAAGATCCTCAGCTCGACAGAACTTCCACTCGCAGCCCGCCTCAACGAACGCGGAGACAACGACGTTATCACCGAGGAGCTCTTCCTCGCAACCCTCGGAAGACTTCCCGACGAGGAGGAACGCACGCACACTGTCTCCTATCTCACACAAAGGGCAGACCGCCAACCTTCCGCGATCCGGCAAATCCTCTGGGCTCTCTTCAACAGCGCAGAATTCCGCATGAATCACTAATGAACGGGGCCCAACAGAATTGTGGTAATCCAGAGCATGGCCTTCACCGAAGGCGTTTTCTCGAGGGAATGACGGCAGGCGCCATTTCCTCGCTCAGCTGGGCGGGCCTGTTTTCCAATCCTGCTTTTGCAGAGGCTGCAAAAAAAACACAAAAACGGTGCATCCTCCTCTGGCTGTGCGGCGGCCCCAGTCAGTTTGAAACCTGGGACCCCAAACCGGGCACGACCACCAGCGGCCCTTTCGGATCCATCCCGACTTCCATCCCCGGAATTCACTTCAGCGAACTCATGCCCAAGTGTGCGTCCATTGCCCACAAGACCGCAGTCATTCGCTCCATGAAAACAAGCGCCCGCGAACATACGCAGGCCATTAATCTTCTTCAGAGGGGCCACTCGCCCAGGCCTCCATTTACCCGTCCAACTCTTGGCTCCGTGCTCTCCCAGCAGTTGGGACAACTGGATAGCCCGATTCCAAACTTCATTCTCCTCGACCCTTGTCCGGAAGGAAATGAGTTCAAGGGGTTCAAGGCAGGAAACTGGGCGGGATGGCTTGGCGCAGAGTATTCTCCTGTGCGAACTGGCGGAGAGTTTGGCATTCCGGACGTCGACAAACTTGATTCCATCACAACTGATGATCACGAGGCTCGCGAACAACTAAGAAGGTTCTTAAGCAAGAAGTTCGAGAACGATACAAAGAGTAACGCCGCCTCCTCGCACAACGCTGTCTACGAGCGAGTCAAGGGCCTCATGAGCTGCGCCCACCTGTTTGATCTGGATCGCCTTCCACAGAAAGACCGGGAGCGCTACGGGCCCGGCGCCTTCGGTCAGCACACTCTCCTCGCTCGGAACCTCGTCGAAGAAGGCGCCCCCTTTGTCATGGTCGCCAATGGAATGCCATGGGACTGCCATGTCTTCAACCACGAGATTTACCAGATGGTCGTTCCAGACCTGGACAATATTATCTACCAGCTTCACCAAGACCTCGAGGACCGGGGCATGCTGGATGACACCCTGGTGATCGCAATGGGTGAGTTCGGGCGCACCCCTTGGCTCAACGCCGCGCGCGGCAGAGATCACTATCCCAACGCCTGGAGCCTGTCCATGTTTGGAAGCGGAATCGCAGAAGGAGCAGTGGTGGGGGCAACGGACAAGCTGGGATTTGACGTTGCTGGCGAGGCCTTCAACGAGCAGAACCTCTTCGCAACAATCTTTTCCGCACTTGGGATCGACCCTCACGGGGAGTTCCAAATACCCACCCTTCCAAACTTTCACTACGTGGAGGATCAATCAGAGCCAATCAGGGAGGTGCTTGCATGAAAGTCGAAATCGCCAAAAGCACTTCTTTCAAGCTGCCCACACACTGCCTTTCACTGGCACGGGGTGAAGACAACCGCTTCTATGCGGCGTGCTTCGACGGAGGTATCTATTCTCTACCACAGATTCGGTGGAGCAGACCGGTGAAGCTCGCTGAGCATCAGAATTACGCCTCTGGGGTAAACTGGTCCTCGGCAAACCGGGAGCTGGTTTCTGCAGGTTACGATGGCCGTTTACTCTGGACTAATCCAGAAACGAAGAAGACGACTCGCGAGGTGAAGGCCCATGACTTCTGGTCCTGGCAGAGCACAATTTCCCAGGACGGAAGGTTCATCGCCTCCACTACTGGTCAATATCTCTGCGGTGGTTATAAATACGAACCTGCTTCGGAAAAGGAGCCATCGGTCCGGGTCTACGACGTGCTTACCGGCAAAGAAGCTCACCACTTCGCTCACATCCCTCCTGTGGAATCCGTGGCATTCAGCAATGACGGAAGGTTTCTCGCGGCAGGCAATCTCATGGGAGAAGTCCGCATCTGGAGCCTTGAGACTGCAAAGGAAGTTGCCCGGATAGAGACAGGGAATTTCACCGGCTGGGGCATCATCAAGGGCCACTATTTTACCGGTGGCATTTTTTCACTCGCGTTTTCACCGGACGATTCCGAAGTCCTGCTCGCGGGAATGGGTAGCACCCGCGATCCCGCTGCCGGAAACGGCAAGCAATTATGGGAGCGTTGGCAATGGCAAGGCGATGCCCCTGAGCGAGTCGCAAGTGCCAACGACAGCGAGATCGGGCAGGGCCTTATGGAAACTGTCGCGATTCACCCCGGAGGAAAAATCTTTGCGATGGCCGGAAGGTTATTCAAGGGGCAATGGAACACGGCAATTTTCGACCTTTCCACCGGCTCACTCCTCGCAGCCACTGACACGAAGATGCGAGTAAGCAAGGCCGTCTGGAATGAAGACGGGACCCGGCTTTATCTCGGTGGAAGCTCGGGACAGCCCAAGGAAATGAAGGACATCGAAAAGTCTGATTGGGGTAAGGTTAAGGTCCTGAAGGTAGCCGTCAGCTGACTTCTTTCATCAGTCCTCCATTGCATCGCGCTGGTAGGAAGCTAACCTTGCAGGGATGTTCCGCAACCCAACGGCCCTTCAACTGATCACCGCTGTCCTCTCGACCGGTGGACTTTTCGCCGAGGTCGATTTTAACCGGGATATCCGACCTATTCTCTCGGACCACTGTTTCGCCTGTCACGGCCCGGACGAGCACGACCGTAAAGGCAAACTGCGGCTGGATACAGAGGAGGGGGCGCTGAAGGGCGGTGACATTGGTGATGCCCTCGTTCCCGGCAGGCCAGATGACAGCGAGATCGTTCACCGCATTTTCAGCAATGACCCGGAGGAAGTCATGCCCCCACCCGACGCGAACAAGGCTCTCAGCGCCGAGCAGAGAACCCTCCTCCGCCAATGGATTAAACAGGGAGGCGGCTACGCCGAGCCCTGGTCCTATCGCCCTCCAGAAACGCACCCTGTCCCGGCGGCCCGGATTTCTGATTGGCCCGCAAACTGGATTGACAACTTCATTGTGGACCGTCTCGACCGTGAGGGGCTGAAACCCGCTCCGGACACTGATCCTGTGACCCTCGTCCGACGCCTTCATTTTGACCTGATTGGCCTTCCTCCCTCACCGCAAGAAGTCGAACGCTTCCTGAAAGCGTGGAAGCATGACCCCTCCTCCTGTCTGGAAAAGACAGTCCAGGATCTTCTCTCCTCTCCTCATTTTGGTGAGCGTATGGCGATGTACTGGCTCGACCTTGTGCGCTACGCAGACACCTGCGGATATCATGGAGATCAGGATCACAGTATTTCTCCCTACCGGGACTACGTCATTGATGCTTTCAACGACAATATGCCCTTCGATCAGTTCACCCGGGAGCAATTGGCGGGAGATCTTCTCGACTCCCCTACGACCGACCAGAGAATCGCCACAGGCTACAATCGTCTTCTCCAGACCTCACATGAGGGCGGAGTTCAGGCCAAGGAATATCTCGCCATCTACTTTGCGGACCGGGTTCGGAACCTCTCCAATGTCTGGATGGGTGCAACAGTGGGTTGTGCCCAGTGTCATGACCATAAGTATGACCCCTACACCGCCAGAGACTTTTACGCACTGGGGGCCTTTTTTGCTGATATCGACGAAGCTCAACATTTCCGGGTTGGAACCAATAATCTACCAACGAGGCGCCCCCCTGAAATCGATGTCCACTCCAAGCGCGAGCGCTTGCGCCTCGCGGAGCTCGAGACCAAACTGTCTTCCCAATCGTTTGCCAGTCGGGAGGAGCAGGAAAGCCTCAAGGCGGAACTGGCCTTGCTGAAAAAAGCGCAGCGGAAGACCATGATTACGGTCGCGACCAAGCCGCGTACGATTCGTATTCTGCCGAGGGGGGACTGGCTCGATGAGAGTGGTCCCGTGGTGGAACCTGCATTCCCCGCTTTTATGGAGAAACCCGGAGACTCCGTCAAATCAAGGCGTTTGAACCGGCTGGACCTTGCAAACTGGCTGACGGACCCAACAAAGGGGACAGGAGGTCTGACTGCCCGCGTCATGGTCAACCGATTCTGGTACCTCGTATTTGGCTCTGGCATTTCAAAGCGACTTGATGACTTCGGCGGGCAGGGAGAAGCCCCCGTGCATCCCGAGCTCCTCGATAATCTCGCAGTTGAATTCTACCAGTCCGGTTGGGACATTAAGCATATGATGGCGCTTCTCGTCACTAGTCGTACCTACCGGCAAAGCTCACTTGCAACCGTGGAGCTGCGAGAACGTGATCCCTACAATCGACTGTTGGCACGGCAATCCCGTTACCGCCTTCCTGCGGAAACCATCCGTGATAACGCACTGGCAATCTCGGGCCTCCTGCGGACGAGCTACGGCGGCGCCAGCGCAAAGCCCTACCAACCACTGGGCTACTACAAGCACCTTAATTTCCCCGGACGCAAATATGCTCATCATGCTGATGACCGCCAGTGGCGCCGCGGAGTCTATGTCCACTGGCAACGACAGTTCCTTCACCCCATGCTGCGCGCCTTTGACGCTCCCACTCGTGAAGAGTGCACCGCCGAGCGCCCCCGATCCAACACCCCGATTGCCGCGATGACCCTCCTCAACGACCCATCTTTCGTGGAGGCTGCCCGCGTTTTTTCCGCCCGTATTTTTTCCGAAGGAGGGCCAAGCATCGACGACCGCCTTGAGTTCATCTACCGTGAGGCCCTTTCTCGAAAGCCGGATGAGAAGGAACGCCATATCATGAAAAATCTGGTTTCCATGGCGACACAGGAATTTCAGTCGAACCCTGCTGCCGCAAAAGAACTAGTCTCTACTGGGACAGCTCCGGTTGCTGAGGGCCTCGATGCGGTCCAGCATGCCGTCTGGACTACCGCAGCTCGAGCCGTCCTGAACCTTTCTGAAACCTACACCCGGAACTGAGTAATTCCACCTTCCCCCCTACAGGCTGATGACAACTACTG
>DIHT01000148.1:0-4803 GCA_002420305.1 Akkermansiaceae bacterium UBA5689
AAAGAAAGCTCCCGCGAAGAAGGCCGTAGCCAAGAAGGTTGCGCCCAGAAAGCCTGTGAAATTAACGCTTTTCGTTAAAAAGCAGCGGCAGCGCCTTCTTGACCTTCAGGACGAGCTGATGGACGCGATGTATGGGGTTCAGCAGGAAACCCTCCGTAATGGTTCCTCGGGTGGAGAGGCGTCGGTAAGCGGAACCCATCTGGGGGACGCAGGTAGCGACGCTTACGACCGTGATTTTGCGCTTAACCTTCTTTCCAAGGAGCAGGATGCCCTGCAGGAGATCCAAGCGGCTTTGGAGCGTATCGCTGATGGATCATACGGAATATGTGGACTGTCAGGAAAAAGAATTCCTCAGGCTCGTTTGGAGGCGATACCATTTGCCCGTCTCACGGTAGAGTGCCAGTCCAAGTGGGAGCAGGAGAATCCTAATCGGAAATTCCGGAGCTCTGATGCGGTAGGGTTTGGAGCCGCTGCATCTGGCTCTTCAGCAGTTTCGCTTGACGGAAGCGCCTGATCCGCTAGGTTTCTCGCCCTTTTCGCAACCATGCCACGCGACATCATTATTCTCGAATGCACCGAAGCTAAGGCGGAGGGCAAACAACCGTCCCGCTACGCTACTACCCGGAACAAGAAAAGTCTGCGGACACCTGGGAGGCTTGAGAAAGTAAAGTTCAATCACTACCTAAAGCGTAGAACGCTTCATCGCGAACTTCGCTAACGACTGATCATGAGTGAGCCCAAGACCAAGGAGCGCCGGATTGCTTTCCGGAAGGCGAATAAGAGGATGACGCGGAAGCGGCTCGATCTTCAGATCGAGCAGATTACCTACCTTAACCCTAATGTTCTCGCAAAGTTCACCACTGAGACGGGAAAAATTCTTCCGCGGAAGGTGACCGGGGTGTCTGCCAAGATGCATCGTAAGATTACTCGTGAGATCAAGCGGGCCCGGGCTGTAAGTCTCCTGCCCTGATTGTTCTCTTGAATGCCTGACCGAATAGTCAGGCTCTATGTAGCGTCATGGTCTAGCTGGCCCCCATGGGATCGATGCAGGAGCTGACTGACACGCAGAACGAGAGGGACGATCGTAATCTGCCTATCGATCGGGTGGGGATCAAGTCCTTGAAGCACCCCGTCGCGGTTGTGGGTAGGGATGGCAATCTCCAGCATACTGTGGCAGATGTCTCGTTGGCGGTAAACCTACCTCATGAAAAGAGGGGGACGCACATGAGTCGTTTTGTTGAGGTCCTCAACGAGCATGGAAACTGCCTGGACGTGAGGGAGCTGGGGATGGTGCCACGCGAGCTTCAGAGACGCCTCAAAGCAGAGAGGGCATGGATCAGTTACCAGTTCCCTTTCTTTCGCTCCAAGCGGGCTCCTGTAACGGAGAAAGAGAGTAGTCTTAGCTATGAGGTTCGCCTTGAAATCGAAGCAGGAAAGACAGAGGATTTTGTCCTTACAGTTATGGTGCCGGTCACGACTCTGTGTCCATGCTCGAAGGCCATCAGTGAACGAGGAGCCCATAATCAGAGGGGTATCGTTACCTATTCAATCAGGTCCTCGCAAGTAATCTGGATTGAGGATGCGATTGAGACGGTTGAGGAGTCTGCGAGTTCAGAGCTCTACAGCCTTCTGAAGCGCCCCGACGAAAAAGCGGTAACAGAACGAGCCTATGACCATCCTGTATTCGTAGAGGACTTGGTGAGAAATGTGGCGCGGAGGTCTGCGGAACAGGGGTCAATTTCATGGTATAGGGTTGAAGCTGAGAATTTTGAATCTATCCACAACCATAGTGCCTACGCCGAAATCGAGAATGAGCTAGGGTGATGGGGGAGGCGAACGAGAAAGAGGAGTCCTTGCGGAGCCCATACATCAGTCTTCCAGGAATTACAGGGATGCCTGATATTGGCGAGATTCTCGCTCATATGCCGGCAGAAGCGCAGCATCGGTTTGAGTCTGCAGGAGAATTTGTGAAGCGTCTGGCCCACCGGGTTCAAAAGTGGAGAGAGCGTCTGGCTGAGGATGAGCAGCCTGCGATTCTCTGTATTCTTGCTAACGGGAGCGCCATAGAGGTCCGCTCAGTAGGAGAAGATGGACATTCGGGAGTCGTAGTGGAAGGAATCCTCGATGGAGCCTCCTGTATGTTCGTGTCGCACCAGGCAAGTCTCCAGATTTTATGCTATACTCAGAGGGTAGAGCCGGAGGAAAGGCGGAAGATTGGATTCCATGTTGGCGGAGAGGAAATCGAGGTCTAAGAGGATTGGCTAGCAAGCAACGCAACCCGGGCAGTTTTGCACAAAGTGCCCCTTGGAGACTTCCTTGAGTTCAGGTCGTTCATCTGTCATACAGAGGCTCTGATCCCCGATCGTGTTCCGAGGAGTGAAGGAGCAGTAATTAGGCTCTTGAGAGAGGTCCGGAGGAACTCCCGGAATTGTATACAGAGAGTCGCCACTCTGGTGAGTAGCTGGAATGCTCTTCAGTAGTGAGCGGGTATAGGCATGAAGAGGTCTGGAGAAGAGTTCACTCGTCTGTGCGTGTTCTACGATCTGGCCTGCATACATGACGTTCACCAAGTCGCAGCTTTCCGAGACCACAGCCAGATCGTGGGTGATAAGGATGATGGACAGTCCGAGAGCTTTTTGGCGTTCTTTCAGTAGATCGAGGACCTGCTTTTGAACGGTTACATCGAGCGCTGTTGTGGGTTCGTCCGCGATGAGAATTTCAGGTCTAGTGATGAGAGCCATTGCGATCATGACCCGTTGCCGCATTCCACCGGAGAATTCGTGCGGATAAGCATGAATCCGTTTGGATGCTTCAGGTATTCCGACCTCTTCTAATGCCATGATCGCTCTTTTTAAGGCATCTGCCCCACTGACATTCTCATGAATTTCCAACGGTTCAGTCAGCTGTTTGGAAATTTTGAGGTATGGGTTCAAAGAGGTCATGGGGTCTTGAAAGATCATCGAGATCTTCTTGCCCCGAATACTAGCTAGCTCTTTCTCGGAGCTGGCGAGAAGATCAAGGCCTGCACGATCATCGCTTCCCCGGAAAATGGCGCTCCCGCCGTGAATCTTTCCTGGTGGTTGCGGGATCAGTCCCAGGAGGGAGTAACAAGTGACACTTTTTCCTGAGCCGGACTCGCCGACGATGCCGACTGTTTGTCCCGCCTCTAGCGAAAAAGAGATATCCTCTACCGCATGGACGATCCCTGCCCGCGTATGGAATCTGGTAGTCAGGTGTTTGACCTCAAGTATGGGCATGGAGACATTGTGTACGCTCGGAGAGGTAGGATCAACGATCAAGGCGGAATAAGGGTCTGCAATGTCGATTGACTCGGACGGGAAACACTTCCCTCTCTAGGAATTATTACCTTTCGGGTTTTCTGCGGGACCGAACTGAGAAATTGATAGGAATTCCTAGAGAGGGGTTCTCCTTGCGGAGCGTATTTTCAAGGTAAGACTGGTATGTGTCTCCAAGGAGGCGCTTGTCGTTTACAAATAAGATGTACAGAGGTACTGGCACGGCCGAATACCGGTCATTGATCGCGGCGGTACCGTAAAGAATCTTCAGCCGCCTCCGGTGGCGCTTGCTGGTAGGCGGGGGATTGCGTCGAAGCGCATCGCTCAGAAGACGATTAAGCTCCCCCGTTCCCATGATCTTCTGTGACCCTTCCCTCACCTTTTTTATCGAACCAAAAATCCTGTCGAGTTCCTGTCTCTCTCTCGCAGAAACGCAGATGAAAGGTGCGTAGTGGAGGAAGAAGAGTTCATTCCTGATCGTCTCCTCGGCCTCTTCCATTCGAGCGCTTCTGGGGGCATCGGGATGGTAGAGGTCCCACTTGTTCGCTACGATGATGCAGGGTTTTTGTTCTTTCTGTACGAGACGGGCTATTTTGCGATCCTGCGCAGTAATTCCGGCGGCTATATCGACGACTAGCAGGCAGAGATCTGCCCGGCGGATTGATCGCTCGGCTCGCATGGCAGAAAAGACCTCCACGGAAGTATCCATTCGCGAGCGCTGGCGCAAACCTGCGGTGTCAATCAGAGTGTGACGTTCACCTGCGCGATCGTAAGGGATATCAACCGCATCGCGGGTAGTGCCGGCAACCTCCGAGACAATGGTGCGGTCGTCGTCTAGGATTGCATTGACCAAAGAAGATTTTCCGGCATTGGGTCTGCCGATCACAACAATCTTGAGGCCAGTAACACGGGATGCCTTCTCAGCTTCATGTATTGATTCAGCAAATGGGGTCAGACGACTGTCGATAGCGCCAAGAAGTAGTCTGATGTTTCTCCCGTGGGCTGCCGACACGGAAATGCCGTCGCCGAGTCCAAGTCCTGCGAAATCTCCTGCAACGTGATCGAGTTCCTGGTGGTCGCTTTTGTTAATAACGAGACATACCTTGTCGGCGGCTTTGCGGAGTTGCTGAGCGATGGCTTGATCGACGGGGGTGGATCCTTCCCGGGCATCAACAAGAAAAAGTATGATATCAGAAGTATCAATTGCGATTTCTGCTTCAGTGCTGACGGCCTCGGAAAAGTCAGCATCAGCAAGAGCTCCGATGCCTCCTGTGTCCACCAGATCACAGGGAACGGCTGTTAAGTTACAGGGGGAGGAGACTCGATCCCGGGTGACCCCCGGTTCATCATGAACAATTGAGATGCTTCGACCGGCCAAGCGATTGAACAAGGCAGACTTGCCTACGTTGGGACGTCCAACGAGTGCGACCACGGGCTTCCGAATGCTGGGTTTCATAGTCCTGTTATTTTATGGACGAGATTTTTCCTGATGGAGTATCTGCACTCC